>NZ_CP042172.1:1216515-1520644 GCF_005937985.2 Arthrobacter sp. KBS0702
CGTCCGGCTTCGGCTCCAAGGCGTGCATCCACCCGAACCAGGTGGCCGTGGTCCGGGCGGCCTACGCCCCGTCCGAGTCCGACGTCGCCGCGGCAACGGAACTGCTCGACGCCGCCGCTGCCGCCGGCACGGGCGTGTTCCAGTACCAGGGCAAGATGATCGACGGGCCCATCCTCAAGCACGCCGAGTCCACGCTCCGCCGCGCCGGGCGGTAGCTTCCAGGCGCCGACAGGGGAAGCCCCGGGCCCAGGCCGGGAGTCCGCCGAACGCTGGCTTGGTGCTGGGCGGGCTTTGGCTGCCGTGAGCTCGCCGATTCGCCAGAGATGGCCGGAATGCGAGGGTCCATAGCGGCCAACTAAGTCATATGGGCGTTGGCGGGTGTGACCTGCGTGGCTGCTGGCATGGCCGGGCCCGCAGAAAGCCACGGTGCCCTCCCGGCCACGCCTGTATTCTCATCGATTCGCCAGAGATGGCCGGAATGCGAGGGTCCATAGCGGCCAACTAAGTCAAATGGGCGTTGGCGGGTGTCACCTGCGTGGCTGCTGGCGTGGCCCGCCCCGCCTGTATTCTCATCGATTCGCCAGAGATGGCCGGAATGCGAGGGGCCATACCGGCCAACTCCGTCAAATGGGCGTAGGTTGCGGCCGAGACCTGCCCCGATCCACGCCGAAGGATGGGCATGCTCGTCGCGGCTGGTGGGGGATGGGCATGCTCACCGGAGCCAGAGGTACCGGTTCTCCGGCCGTCCGGCTGCACCGTACCGCGGGGTCAGCCGGGCGCAGCCGGTGACCACCAGGTACTCCAGATAGCGGCGGGCACTGACCCGGGACAGGCCCAGCTGCAGGGCCAGGCCGGCCGCGGAAACGTCCCCCTGGCTGGACTGCAGAGCGTCGATGACGGCGTCCAGGGTGGGCCGCGAGAGTCCCTTGGGCAGCCGGGCCGCCGGACCTCCCGCCGCCGGACCTCCCGCCGTCGCCTCCGCCGGTTCGGCCGCGGATTCCGGCGGGACAGCCCGGCGCGAGGGTGCCACCAGCCGGTCGATCCGTTCCTGGTCCAAAGGGCCGGCCGCAGACCCGGCCGCCAGTTCGTCGCGCAACTCTACGTATTCGTCCAACCGCTCGTTGAGGGCCTGCGACGTGAAGGGCTTGACCAGGTAGTGCAGGACGCCGCCGGCCATCGCGGAGCGCACCGTCTCAAGCTCCCGCGAAGCGGTAATGACCAGCACGTCCACCGGTTGCTGCGGCCGGTTGCGCAGTCCCTGCAGCACGTCCAGGCCGGACATATCCGGCAGGTGGATGTCCAGCAGGACAAGTTCCGGCAGCAGTTCCGCCGCGAGGTCCAGGCCCTGCTGCCCGGTATGGGCTGTGCCGACGACCTCGAAGCCGCCGCGCGCCAGCAGGAAACCATGATGGATCCCCGCCACAGCCACGTCGTCGTCAATGATGAGGGTGCGTATGCCGCTCATAGTTGCTCCAGTACCGCCTCGTCTGTCGTGGGCACGGTTGTCCCGGCGCTAGCTGTCCCGGGGCCGGCTGTCCCGGGGCCGGGCGCGCCGGGCCCCGGGGTCCTAAGAGTTACCGTAAAACAGGCGCCCCCCAGCTCCGAACCGGACACCGCGGCCGTGCCTTCCCGGCGCCGGGCCACGCGCTGGACCAGGGCCAGGCCGAACCCCCGGGTGTTGATCCCGTCCGGCTCTTTGCTCGTCACGCCGGCCTCGAACACCGCCTCCCGCTCGGCCTCCGGGACGCCCGGGCCGTCGTCGTCCACGGTCAGCATCCGTTGCCCCGCGGGCGTCTCGGCCAGGACGACGGCGATTGTGCTGTCGTAGCCGGTGGCGTCCACGGCGTTGTCGATCAGGTTGCCCAGGACAGTGACGACATCATCGGTGCCGTCGGGGGAGCAGACCGACCCGGGATCGACCACAATGTCGATGCCGCGCTCCGCGCAGACGGTGGACTTCGCGATCAGCAGGGCCCGGACGCCGTCGTCGGTGATTCCCGGGGCGAGCGGCCGGTTCACGAAGGCCGCGTCGCTGTGGCTGCGGCCCAGGTATTCCACCGCTTTGGACTGCTCGCCCAGTTCCAGCAGCCCCGAGATGACGTGCAGCTTGTTGGCGAACTCGTGCGCCTGGGCACGGAGGGCCTGGGTCACGTCCAGGGCGCCGTCCCGGTCCCGCAGCATGGTGTGCAGTTCCGTCCGATCGCGCAGGATCAGGACCTTTCCGACCTCGCGGCCGTCGACGGTCGCCGTGTTGACCTTGCCCAGCAGTATCCGCTCACCGGACAGGACCAGCTCCTCGGTGCTGGAACCGGCCGCGAGCAGGCGGTGGATGCCGGGCTCCAGTGACGCGGTCGCCAGCGAGCCGATGATCTCCTCGCCGACGCCGAGCAGCCGGCGGGCCTCGTCGTTCACCAGCGCCACCCTGCCCTCGGCGTCGACCGCCAACAGGCCCTCGCCCAGGCCGTGCAGCATGGCGTCGCGGGTCTCCAACAGGGCGGCGATGTCCTCGGGCTCGAGTTTGTAGATCCGGCGCCAGACCAGCTTCGAGACGTACATGGCGCCGAGGGAA
Source organism: Arthrobacter sp. KBS0702 (assembly GCF_005937985.2). NCBI lineage: Bacteria > Bacillati > Actinomycetota > Actinomycetes > Micrococcales > Micrococcaceae > Arthrobacter > Arthrobacter sp. KBS0702. Next base: position 1,219,085 of record NZ_CP042172.1, read on the forward strand.
CTCAGCAGCGCGGCGCCGAGGAGCCAGCCGAACAATTGGGGGAGGTCCTCGTAAAGGTCCGCGGCCAGGGTGCTCTCCAGCAGGCCCACCGAGGCGGTGCCGATCACCGTGCCGGCGCGGTCAAAGATGGGGACCTTGACCCGCCAGGACTCGCCCAGGGTCCCGGTCTGGGTGCCCACATAGATGTCCCCGGACAGCGGCACGGAGGGGTCCGTGGAGACGGGTTTGCCAATCTCCTCCGGGTTCGGGTGGGACTGGCGCACCCCGTTGCGGTCTGTCACGACCACATAGGTCACGTTGGAGGCCTGGCGGATGACTTCGGCGATCGGCGCGATGGTCTGCGCGGGGGAGCTCGTGCCGAAGGCATCGATCACGGAGGGCAGCCGGGCCACGCTTTCGGCGACGCCGATCAGCCGTCCCTTGTAGGCGTCGCGCAGCTGCGCCTCCTGCATCCGGATCGTCACGGCGCCGACGGCGGTGAGCACGGCCAGGACGATTCCGAGCTGGAGGGCGACCAGCTGGAAACGCAGCGGAATCCTGTGAACCATGTCACGAGTCTCCCATCCGGCGGCCTGCGCCCCGTGCCGGATGACGCCGTTCTGCCGTGACCAATATGACCACTACTACCTCTACGTCCGAATACTGTTCCCGGCCCGGACCCGCCCCTACGGTCGGGGAAGTGATTCCAATGATGTGCATCACATTCGTACAAGGAGAGATAATGACGTCCCACCTCAACTTCACCCGTCGGGCCGCACTGACGGCCGGGGCAGTCGGCCTCGTGCTCGCCGTGTCCGCCTGCGCCGGAGGCAGCACCGGCGCCGCGGCCGGGGCAAGCGCCACCGCGGACCCGATCAAGAAGCTCAGCATCATCGTCCCCGCGAACCCGGGCGGCGGCTGGGACCAGACCGGCCGGGCCATCCAGGCGGACCTGCAGTCCAACAAGCTCGTGTCCTCCGCCCAGGTCACCAACATCGGCGGCGGCGGCGGGACCAACGGCCTGGCCAAGCTCGCCACCGAAAAGGACGCCAACACCCTCATGGTGATGGGCTACGTGATGGTCGGCGCCGTGGAGACCAACGGCGCGAAGACCCGCCTTGAAGACACCACCCCGATCGCCCGCCTGACCGAAGAGCCGCTGGTCCTCGTGGTGCCGGCGGCGTCGAAGTACCAGTCCGTGAAGGACCTCGTGGACGACATCAAGGCCAACGGCAAGGGTGTGGCCATCACCGGCGGCTCCGCCGGCGGCGCGGACCACATCCTGGCCGGGCAGATCCTGAAGTCCCAGGGCGTCGAGTCGGACAAGCTGAACTACATCGGTTACTCCGGTGGCGGCGAATCCCTCGCGGCGCTCCTCGGCAACAAGGTCCAGGCCGGCATTTCCGGCGTCGGGGAGTACGCCGAGCAGGTCAAGGCCGGCAAGGTCCGGGCGCTCGCCGTTTCCGGCAAAACGGAGGCTCCCGTCCTGCCCGGCATCAAGCCGCTCAAGGACCAGGGCATCGACGTCGTGCTCACCAACTGGCGCGGCGTTGTGGCGCCGGGCTCGATCGACGACGCCCAGCGCACCAAGCTGACCGAGCTCGTTACCAAGCTGCACGAGTCCGAGGCGTGGAAGTCCACCCTGAAGAAGAACAACTGGGACGACGCCTTCCTCGCCGGCGACGGCTTCAAGACCTTCCTCACCGAGGACATCACCAAGGTCAAGACCACCCTGACGCAGATCGGCCTGGTCAAGTAACAATGTCTTCGCACGCTCTTACGCCCACCAGGCGGCCGACAGGGGAGATCCTTTTCGCCCTGTTGTTCGTCAGCGTGGGCGCGGCAGGGCTCCTGACGGCGGGATCCATCCCGATCCCGCCGTCAGAGACCGGCATCGGCCCACGCGCCTTCCCCTACATCGTCTGCGGCATGCTGGTCCTCGTCGGCACCGGCATCGTCGTGCAGGTCCTTCGGGGCAAGGTCGGCCAGGCCGAGGAAGGCGAGGACCTTGATGTCGACGCCAAAACGGACTGGATCGCCCTGGCCAAGCTCGTCGGTTTCGTGATCCTGCACATCTTCCTGATTGAACCCGCGGGCTGGCCGGTGGCAGCGGCGGTGCTGTTCAGCGGCGCCGCCTGGACCCTGGAGGCCAAGCCGCTGTGGAAGGCCGTCCTGGTCTCCGTCGCCATGGCCCTGGTGCTGCAGTACGTCTTCGGCGGGCTGCTGGGCGTCTCGCTTCCGCCGGGCCCGCTGCTCGAGGGGGTGCCGTTCTTCCATGGATAACTTCATGCTCCTGCTCGAAGGCTTCACCACGGCGCTGCAGCCGGTCTACCTGCTGTACGCCCTGGGCGGCGTCTTCGTCGGCACTGCCGTCGGCGTGCTGCCGGGCATCGGCCCCGCCATGACGGTGGCCCTGCTGATGCCGATCACCTACGCCCTGGATCCGGCGGCGGCCCTGATCGTCTTCGCCGGCATCTACTACGGCGGCATGTACGGCGGCTCCACCACGTCCATCCTGCTCAACACCCCCGGGGAGTCCTCCTCGATCGTCACCGCGCTCGAGGGCAACAAGATGGCTAAGGCCGGCAGGGGAGCGGCGGCGCTCGCGACGGCGGCGATCGGCTCGTTCATCGCCGGCACCATCGCCACCGTGTTGCTGTCCTTCCTTGCCCCGGTGGTGGCGGACCTCGCCGTCGGGCTCGGACCGGTCGATTACGTGGCACTGATGGTGGTGGCCTTCCTGACGGTGGGCGCGCTGCTGGGGGCCTCGGTGCTACGCGGACTGGCATCCCTGGCGCTGGGGTTGTTCATCGGCCTGATCGGCATCGATGACAGCACGGCCCAGCAGCGTTTCACCTTCGACAACCCCAACCTGGTGGACGGCATCGACATGGTCCTCGTGGCGGTGGGCCTCTTCGCCCTCGGCGAGGCGCTGTACGTCGCCTCCAAGCTCCGGCACGGCCCGGTCGAGGTCATCCCGGTCAGCAAGGGCAAGAACGCCTGGCTGTCCAAGGAGGACTGGAAGCGGTCCTGGAAGCCGTGGCTGCGCGGGACCTTTATCGGATTCCCGATCGGCACGGTGCCCGCCGGCGGCGCGGACGTCTCCACGTTCCTGTCCTACGCCGCGGAGCGGAAGCTTGCGAAGGGTGCCCACAAGGCGCAGTTCGGCAAGGGCGCGATCGAGGGCGTCGCCGGTCCGGAGGCCGCCAACAACGCTGCCGCCGCCGGTGTCCTGGTGCCGCTGCTGACCCTCGGCATCCCGACGACGGCCACCGCCGCCATGATGCTCACGGCCTTCCAGCGCTACCAGATCCAGCCCGGACCGCTCCTGTTCGAAAACCAGAGCGCCCTGGTTTGGACCCTGATCGCCTCGCTGTACGTGGGCAACCTGATGCTGCTGGTGCTCAACCTGCCGCTCGTGGGCCTCTGGGTGAAGATCCTGCAGATCCCGCGGCCCTACCTGTACGCCGGCATCCTGGTCTTCGCGGCGCTCGGCGCGTTCTCGGTGAACTTCTCGCCGAGCGACGTCGGCGTGCTGCTGGTGGTCGGCATCCTGGGCTACTTCATGCGCCGCTACGGCTACCCCGTGGCGCCCATGGTGGTGGCGATGATCCTCGGGCCGATGTTCGAGGTGCAGCTGCGGCGCTCGCTGCAGCTCTCCCAGAATGACCCCGCGGCCCTGATCTCCACCCCGTTCGCCGTCGTGGTCTACGCGACCATGGGCCTGATCTTCCTCGGCTCCTGGTGGCTGCGCCGCCGCCAGGCCGCCCTGGAAACGGTGACCGAGAAGGAAGAGGTGTCCGTCTAGCCACCACACCGGCAGGCCGCGGCAGTGTTCTCAACGAAACACTGCCGCGGCCTGCCGCCGTGCCTGGCTGGACCGCACGGAAACGCGGGGCCGCCGCGGTGCGGGATACTGGAACCATGCAGCCGCGCACAATCGTCCTCCTCGGATCCACCGGTTCCATCGGCACCCAGGCCATCGACGTCGTCGACGGCGCCCCGCACCTCTTCGAGATCGTGGCCCTCAGCGCTGGCGGCGGCAACCTCGAACTCCTGGCCCGGCAGGCCGTGCACACCCGGGCCCGCGCCGTCGGCATCGCCAGCGGGGACGCCGCGGCCCTCCAACAGCTGATCGACGACGCCGCCCGTGCGGCCGGCGTCGCCGGCTACCGGCCGGAGATCGTCACCGGCCCGGACGCCTCCACCCGGATCGCCGAAGTCCCGGCCGACGTTGTGCTCAACGGCATCACCGGCTCGATCGGACTCGCCCCCACCCTCGCAGCGCTGAAATCCGGCGCGACGCTGGCGTTGGCGAACAAGGAGTCCCTGATCGTGGGCGGGTCCCTGGTCAAGGCCGCTGCCCGCGAGGGGCAGATCGTCCCGGTCGACTCCGAGCACTCCGCGATCGCCCAGTGCCTGCGCTCCGGCACGGCCGCCGAGGTGGACCGGCTGGTGCTGACGGCGTCAGGCGGCCCGTTCCGTGGCATGACGCGGGAGCAGCTGCGCGACGTCACGCCCCGGGAAGCCCTGGCGCACCCCACCTGGGACATGGGCCTGATGGTCACGACCAACTCCGCGAGCCTGGTCAACAAGGGACTGGAGCTCATCGAAGCCCACCTGCTCTTCGACATCCCGCTGGAGCGGATCGACGTCGTCGTGCACCCGCAGTCGGTGGTGCACTCCATGGTCCAGTTCGTGGACGGCTCCACCATTGCGCAGGCCTCCCCGCCGGACATGCGCCTGCCGATCGCCCTCGGCCTCGGCTGGCCGGACCGGGTGGCCGGCGCGGCGCAGCCCTGCGACTGGACGAAGGCCACCAGCTGGACCTTCGAGCCGCTGGATACCCGGGCGTTCCCCGCCGTCGGTCTGGCCAAGGAGGCCGCCCGGCAGGGAAGCACCTTCCCCGCCGTGTTCAACGCCGCGAACGAGGAGGCGGTGATGGCCTTCCACGCCGGCCGGATCCGCTTCACCGAGATTGTCGATACGATCGAAGCCGTCCTCAGCGGGCACTCAGGATCCTCCGGGCTGACGGTCGAATCCGTGCTGGATGCTGAACAATGGGCACGGGCGCGGACCCTTGAACGTTTGGCCGTTGGAAGTGCCTAAGAAGTAGCCCACCCGTGCCCAGGAAGAAGCAAAGCCCAGTATGAGCCCCGTTGTCCTCTTTATCCTCGGTGTCGTCTTCGTGGCGATCGGCATCGCCGTGTCCATCGCCCTGCACGAGGTCGGGCACCTGGTCCCGGCCAAGCTCTTCAAGGTGCGCGTCACGAAGTACATGATCGGCTTTGGACCCACCGTCTGGTCCCGGCGCCGGGGCGAAACCGAATACGGCTTGAAGGCGATCCCGCTGGGCGGCTTCGTCTCCATGATCGGGATGTACCCGCCGAACAAGACCGACGGCAGCGTCCGGCCCTCCAGCACCGGAATGTTCCAGTCCCTCGCCACCGACGCCCGCTCCCTGGCGCATGAGGAAGTCGGCCCCGAGGACGCGAACCGGGTCTTCTACCGGCTGCCGGTCTGGAAGAAGATCATCATCATGCTGGGCGGGCCCGCGATGAACCTGTTGATCGGCGTGGTGCTGACCGCCGTGCTGTTGATGGGCTTCGGCGTGGCGAGCTCCACCACCACGATCGCCGACGTCTCCAAATGCCAGGTCATGGCCGGCCAGACTGTCGACCCGAACTCTGCCGACTGCAAACTCACCCCCGCGGCCGCCGCCGGCCTTAAGCCGGGCGACCGGATCACCTCGTTCGACGGCAAGGCCGTCACCAGCTGGGACGAGCTCACCGGCTGGATCCGCTCCTCGGCGGGCAAGCAGGTCACCATCACCGTGGAGCGCGACGGCACCCCCGTCACCGCGACGGTCACTCCGGTCCTGTCCGCCCGGCCGGTGGTCGGCGAGGACGGCCGGCAGGCCAAGGATGCCGCCGGCAAGCCCCGCTACCAGGACGTCGGCTTCCTCGGGATCGGGGCGCAGACGGCCCTCGTGCAGCAACCGGCGACGGCCGTCCTGCCGCTGGCCGGCGAGAACATCAAGCAGATCGCCGGCGTCGTCGTGAACCTCCCGGCCCGCGTGGCCGGCGTGGCCCAGGCAGCCTTCAGCGAGGAGCCCCGCGACCCCAACGGTCCCATCAGCGTCGTCGGCGTGGGCCGGGTGGCCGGCGAGGTCGCTGCCATGGAACAGGTGCCGCTGCAGAGCCGGCTGGCCGCCTTGGTGGGGCTGCTCGCCGGGCTGAACTTCGCCCTGGCCGTGTTCAACCTCGTCCCGTTGCTGCCGCTCGACGGCGGCCACGTCGCGGGGGCGCTGTATGAGGGGGCGCGGCGACGGATCGCCAAGCTGCTCGGCCGGCCGGACCCGGGCGCGTTCGACATCGCCAAGCTGCTGCCGGTCACCTACGTCGTGGCCGTGCTGCTGATGGGCATGTCCGCGCTGCTGATCTACGCGGACATCGTCAAGCCGGTCAACCTCTTCGGCTAAGCCGGGCGCCGCGGGTTCCCGCGAAGTCTGCGGCCGCCCCGGTTTCCCGCGGACCGCGGGCGCAAGGGCCTCGGGAACGGAGTGGCCGGGCGGGAGCGTCGCCTCGGCCTGCGGCCCGGGCAACCCCAGCGGAGTGATTTTGAAGTATCAGTCTTTTCAGGCTTATTTTCAGTAATCAGTTGAAAACGATTGATCCTCCGGGATCAGCCCCCTAGGCTGGGGCTATGTACGTGATGACCATCGACCAGCGCGGCAGCAGCACCGACATCGACCGCGTCCCGGGCCTGCTCGCCGAGTTGAAAGGTCTCTCCACGGCCGGGCGCTTTGAGCGTTCGGTGGGCGATGAGGTCCAGGGGGTCGTGGAGCGGCCCGAGGAAGTCGTCGGGATTGCCCTGCACGTGCTGCGGAGCGGCCGGTGGTATGTGGGAATCGGGGTGGGTGCCGTGGACCTGCCGCTGCCGGCCAGCCCCCGGGAGGGCTCCGGTCCTGCCTTCGTGGCGGCGCGGGCGGCCGTCGAGAGTGCCAAGTCCGGCTCCGCGCATGTGCCGGTCGCCGTCGTCTCCGGCGCGCTGCGCAGGAGAGAGGCTGCGCCCTCGCCCGCGGGGTCAGCCGGCGCCCGCGCCTGCGCCAACGCCGAGGCCGTGCTGCGCCTGATCGGCCGGCTCGTCCAGGACCGGACCGCCGCCCAGTGGAAGGTGGTGGATGCGCTGCGTTCCGTCCAGCACGGCCATGCCGGCACGCACGGCACGCAGAAAATCGCCGCCCAAAAACTCGGAATCACCGAGCAATCGGTGAGCCGTGCGCTGCTGCGCTCCGGCTGGCAGGAAGAATGGGCCGCGAGGCCGGCGGCGGAAATGCTGCTGTCCTTCGCCCACGGACTCATCACCGGCACCCCCGACGCCGGGGAGCAGTCGGATCCCCGCACCCGGGACAGCACAGAAGGAGACCGGTGAACGCCCTCTGGATCACCCTGGCCCTGCTCACCGCAGGTTTTGCCGGCTGGCCGGTGACCGCCCTCGTCTTCCGGCTCGCCCGGACCATCGACGACCGGGCCGACGCCGCCGACGCCGCCAGCGCCGCGGACCCGGCCACTGACCCTGCGGCCGATGTCACCGTTGACCCCGCTGTCACCTCCGGATCGGCTGTCACAACCACGGCCGGGACAGCCGGCGCCGCGGACGCCTCCGTCAGCAGCCCCCGGATCCTCCGCGGCGGCGCCATCATCGGCGTCCTCGAGCGCCTCGCGGTCTGCGTGGCCGTCCTGACGGGCCAGCCTGTCGCCATCGCCTATGTGGTCGCGATCAAGGGCCTGGGGCGCTTCGCCGAGCTCAAGGAAACACCGGTGGCGGCCGAACGGTTCATCATCGGCACCCTCACCTCGCTGCTCTGGGCGGCCGGGGTCGCCGCCCTGGCCAAGGTGCTGCTCCTCGGCTGACGCCCCGGACAGGCGATAGGGTATCCGTATGACTGTTTTTGCTGTTGAGTACGTTTACGACGCCGAATCCGCCGAAACCCGCGACGCCACCCGGCCCGCCCACCGCGAATGGACCGCGGGACTTGCCGAGGAAGGCACGATCCTGGCCAGCGGCCCGTACTCGGACGGCGCCGGCGCGCTGCTGATCTTCAAGGCGGCCGACGAACAAGCCCTCAACGAAATCCTCAAGCAGGACCCTTTCGCCGGTGCAGGCGCCATCTCCGGCACCCGCACGATGGTTTGGGCCCCGCTGACCGGCCTGCTGGCCGAGCACGCGGCCTAGCCCGCTCCGCCCACCCGCCATCGATCTTCGACCTAGAATTCGATCCACAGAGGAGTCCACGTGACCTCGGTCAGCCTGGGAATGCCATCGGCACCGCCCCCCGTTCTTGCCCCACGCCGAAAGACCCGCCAGATCAAGGTGGGTTCGGTCGGCGTCGGCTCCGACTCGCCGATCAGCGTGCAGTCGATGACCACGACTCCGACCACGGACATCAACGCCACCCTGCAGCAGATCGCCGAACTGACCGCGTCCGGCTGCGACATTGTCCGTGTCGCCTGCCCGTCCGCGGACGACGCCGAGGCGCTGCCGATCATCGCCCGGAAGTCGCAGATCCCGGTGATCGCGGACATCCACTTCCAGCCGAAGTACGTCTTCGCCGCCATCGAGGCCGGCTGCGCGGCCGTCCGCGTCAACCCCGGCAACATCCGCAAGTTCGATGACCAGGTCAAGGAAATCGCCCGGGCGGCCAAGGACCACGGCACCTCGATCCGGATCGGCGTAAACGCCGGTTCGCTGGAGCCGGGCATCCTGAAGAAGTACGGCAAGGCCACCCCGGAGGCCCTCGTGGAGTCCGCGGTCTGGGAGGCCTCGCTGTTCGAAGAGCACGGCTTCCATGACTTCAAGATCTCGGTCAAGCACAACGACCCCGTCATCATGGTCGCGGCCTACGAGATGCTCGCGGAGAAGGGCGACTGGCCCCTGCACCTCGGCGTGACCGAGGCCGGTCCGGCGTTCCAAGGCACCATCAAGTCCGCCACCGCTTTCGGCGCGCTGCTCTCGCGCGGTATCGGCGACACCATTCGGGTTTCCCTCTCGGCCCCGCCGGTGGAGGAAATCAAGGTGGGCAACCAGATCCTGCAGTCACTGAACCTGCGTCCGCGCAAGCTCGAAATTGTCTCCTGCCCGTCCTGCGGCCGCGCCCAGGTGGACGTCTACACGCTCGCCGAGCAGGTCACGGCAGGCCTCGAGGGCATGGAGGTCCCGCTGCGCGTCGCCGTCATGGGCTGCGTGGTCAACGGTCCCGGGGAAGCCCGTGAAGCGGACCTCGGCGTGGCGTCCGGCAACGGCAAGGGCCAGATCTTCGTCAAGGGCGAGGTCATCAAGACCGTCCCCGAGGACCAGATCGTTGAGACACTGATCGAAGAGGCCATGCGTCTCGCAGAAGAGATGGGGGAGTCTGATGGCGAAGATGCTGTCCAGGGTAGCCCCGTGGTTAGCGTCTCGTAGGGACGGCGCCGGCGCGGCTGCCGGACAAGACGTCCGGATCCTGACCGGCGCGGACACCGGTGCCCTGCTGGACCTCGCCCGGCAGGACGCCGTCGCCAACGTCTTTATCCTGTCCCACCTCGAGACCGCCGGCACGGCGTCTCCCACCGCCGGCGGCGCCAGCATCTTCGGCGTGTTCGACGGCGGGGTGCTGCTCGGGGCTTGCTGGGCCGGCGCCAACCTGGTGCCAGTCCAGCTGGATCCGGAGTTCGCCGGCCTCGTGGCGGCAGCGGCCCACCGCTCCGGCCGCCGCTACGCCTCCATTTTCGGGCCGGCGGAGACGGTCCAGGCCATCTACGCGGCGATGGAGCAGTTGGGCCACGACGCCCAGGAAATCCGGGGGAACCAACCGCTCCTGGCCATCTCCGGGCCGCCCCTGCTGGAGCCAAACCCCGCTCTTGGCTTCGGCCACCTCGCTGACTTCGACCGGATCCTGCCCGCCTGCGCGGCCATGTTCGAGGAGGAAGTGGGCTACTCGCCGTACCTAGGCGGCCGCGAGTACTATAGCCGCCGGGTCAAAGGCCTGATCCGGGCCGGCCACTCGCTGGTCCATCTGGGCCAGGACCGCGAAGTGGTGTTCAAGGCCGAGCTCGGTGCGGTCACCCCGGAGGTGACGCAGGTGCAGGGCGTCTGGATGGACCCGGCGTTCCGCGGACGCGGCCTGAGCGCCGGCTACATGGCCGCCGTCGTGGTCCTCGCCCAGACGCTGGCGCCGGTCACCAGCCTCTACGTCAACGACTTCAATACCCGAGCCCGGGCCAGCTATGAGCGCGTGGGCTTCCACCAGGTGGGAACGTTCGCGACCGTGCTGTTTTAGACACCTTCTTGACACGCAATGTTGACAGAAATCTGGTTGCAGACTCTTGTTTTGGCGGCTTAGATCACATAGGTTCTAGCTAGCCGCGCCGAGCAGGCGCGTGCGGTCTCAGGGAGGATCGAACCATTGGCTGCAGGTACCGTCCGAAAGGACAGGATCAGCTAGACCGGCAGCCTTGGACTTAGCGGCACTGGGGACGCAGGGGCCACGCCATCACGGGATGACCAGCCGGAAACGGCCAGGGGCTTCCGCGTCATGGCGTGGCTCTTCCATTTGAGGACGGGAATCCCGTGCGCGGCTAGACGGTAGATTAGTAGCTGGACAATTTTCGTAAACACCCAGCATGCCCCGCACTTCCTCAGAAACGGATACCCCTCCAGTGGTCCTTCGACTCTCCAAGCTGTTCCTGCGCACCCTTCGTGAAGACCCCGCCGACGCCGAAGTGGCCAGCCACCGGCTGCTGGTCCGGGCCGGCTACATCCGCCGCGCGGCCCCGGGCATCTACACCTGGCTGCCGCTGGGACTGAGCGTCCTGCGCCGGGTGGAGCAGATCATCCGCGAGGAAATGACCGCCATCGGCGCCCAGGAAGTCCACTTCCCGGCGCTGCTGCCCAAGGAGCCCTACGAGGCGACCAACCGCTGGACCGAATACGGCGAGGGCATCTTCCGGCTCCAGGACCGCAAGGGCAACGACTACCTGCTGGCCCCCACCCATGAGGAGATGTTCACGCTCCTGGTCAAGGACCTGTACTCCTCGTACAAGGACCTGCCGCTGAGCCTCTACCAGATCCAGAACAAGTACCGCGACGAGGCCCGTCCGCGGGCGGGCCTGCTGCGCGGCCGCGAGTTCATCATGAAGGACTCCTACTCCTTCGACGTCGACGACGCCGGCCTGGACGCCAGCTACGCCGCGCACCGCGGCGCCTACCTGAAGATCTTCGCGCGCCTCGGCCTGGAAGTCGTCCCGGTCACGGCCACGGCTGGCGCCATGGGCGGGTCCAAGAGCGAGGAATTCCTGCACCCGACCGAAATCGGCGAAGACACCTTCGTGCGCTCCGCCGGCGGCTACGCGGCGAACGTCGAGGCGGTCACCACCGTGGTCCCCGCGGACATCGATTATTCCGACGCCCCGGCCGCGGAAGTCCGGGACACCCCGGACACCCCGACGATCGACACGCTCGTCGACGCCGCCAACGCCCTGGTGCCCCGCAGCGAGGCCGACGGCGGCGCCTGGACCGCCGCCGACACCCTCAAGAACGTGGTCCTCGCCGTGACGCTGCCCACCGGTGAGCGCCAGCTCGTCGTCATCGGCGTGCCGGGGGACCGCGGCGTGGACCTCAAGCGCGTCGAAGCGAACATCGGCTCCTTCCTGCCCATCGCCGGCGAAATCACGCTCGAGGCCGCGAACGAGGAAGACCTCAAGAAGCAGCCGCTCATCGTCAAGGGCTACCTCGGCCCGGGCCTGTCCCTGGATGCGCCCCTGCTGGGCTCCGAGGGCGCCGCGAAGCTGCTCTACCTCGTGGACCCCCGGGTCGTCAGCGGGTCCGCCTGGGTCACCGGCGCCAACGAGGCCGGCAAGCATGTCTTCGGCCTGGTCGCCGGCCGCGATTTCGGCTGGGACGGCGTCATCGAGTGCACCGAGGTGCGCGCCGGCGACGAGGCCCCCGACGGTTCGGGCCCGCTGGAGACCGCCCGCGGGATCGAGATGGGCCACATCTTCCAGCTCGGCCGCAAATACGCCGAGGCCCTGGATCTCAAGGTCCTGGACCAGAACGGCAAGCAGGTCGTTGTCACCATGGGCTCCTACGGCGTCGGTGTCACCCGGACGGTCGCGGCCCTGGCCGAGTCGAACCACGACGAGAAGGGCCTCATCTGGCCGCGCGCCGTCGCACCGGCCGACGTCCACGTCGTCGCGGTGGGCCGTGGCGAGGAAATCTTCGCCGCCGCGGAGAAACTGGCCCTGGAACTGGAGGCCGCCGGCCTCGAGGTCATCTACGACGACCGCCCCAAGGTTTCTCCGGGCGTGAAGTTCGGCGACGCCGAGCTCGTTGGTGTGCCCACCATCCTCGCCGTCGGGCGCGGTCTGGTGGACGGCGTCGTGGAGATCAAGGACCGCCGCAGCGGCGAAGCCGAGAACGTGGCCGTCGACAAGGCGGTGGCCTACGTGGTCAACGCCGTCCGCAACAACTGACGCGCCGCCGGCTTTACCGAGGATGGTCTCCGGTCTCGAATCAATACAGCTCGCCACGCTGATCCTGGTGGTGGTGGCCGGTTTCGCCGCCGGCTGGGTGGACGCGGTGGTGGGCGGCGGGGGACTGATCCAGCTGCCGGTCATGCTGCTGGTCCCCGGAATCAGCCCGGTGCAGGCGCTGGCGACGAACAAGATGGGTTCCATCTTCGGCACCACCACGAGCGCCTTCACCTACTACCGGCGGGTCCGTCCGGACCTGCGCACCGCCGTGCCGATGGCGGTCATCGCGCTGGCCGGCAGTTTCGGCGGGGCCGTGCTCGCCGCGACCCTGCCGGCAAGCGTCTTCAAACCCATCATCGTGGCGGCGCTGGTCGCCGTCGCCCTGTTCACGGCGTTCCGGCCGAACGTGGGCGAGCTGACCAAACTGCGGCACGACGGGCACCGGCACTATGTCGTGGCCTGCCTGATCGGAGCCGTGATCGGCTTCTATGACGGCATGATCGGCCCGGGCACCGGCTCCTTCCTGATCATCGCCTTGGTGTCCGCGATGGGCTACGCGTTCCTGGAGGCCAGCGCCAAGGCCAAGATCGTCAACATGGCGACCAACGCCGGCGCCCTGATGTTCTTCCTACCCCACGGTTCGCTGCTCTGGGGCCTGGGCCTGGTCCTCGGCGCCGCGAACATGGCCGGCGGCTACCTCGGCGCCCGCACCGCCGTCAGCAGGGGAAGCAAGTTCATTCGGATCGTGTTCCTCGTGGTGGTCGGCGCCCTGATCATCAAACTCGGCTCCGACGTCTGGCAGGACGTCGTCGGGTAACACGCCCCGTCTCAGGCATCCCCTCCGCGGCCGCCAGGGGACTCCCCGTGCCGCGGTGGCCGGCGTAGCATGCAGCTATGTCAGCTCCCGAAGAACGCTACAGCGAGGCCCTGGCGGCCGCGTCCCGGCATGCACGCCACTGGCTCGAGAGCCAGGAAACGCGGCGGGTCGGCCCGCGCGCGTCGGCAGCTGAGCTTGCGGCCGACTTTGGCGGCCCGCTGCCCCGGAACGGCATGCCGGCTGCAGAGGTGGTGGACTACCTGGCCGCGAAAGCCGAACCCGGCCTGATGGCCATGCCCTCCGGGAGGTTCTTCGGCTGGGTCATTGGGGGCACCCTGCCGGCCGCGCTGGCCGCGGACTGGCTGGTCAGCGCCTGGGACCAGAACGCCGGACTGCGCTTCGCCACTCCCGCCACAGCCGCCATCGAGGAGGCCGCCGGCAACTGGCTGCTCGAACTGCTGGGGCTCCCCGCGGAGTCCGACGTCGGCTTCGCCACCGGTGCCACCATGGCGAATTTCACCGGGCTGGCCGCGGCGCGGTGGCGCCTGATGGCCGACGCCGGTTGGGACCTCGACGCCGACGGCCTCGCCGGCGCGCCCCGGATCCGGTGCTTCGTGGGCCAGGAACGGCACGACACAATCGACCTGGGCCTGCGGTACCTGGGGCTGGGCCGGCCCGCGGTTGTCCCCGCGGACCGTCAGGGCCGCCTGGACCCGGCGGAACTGGACCGTGCCCTCGCCGACGCCACGGCCGGCGCCGGATCAGCCCGTGCCCCGCTGCTGGTCTGCCTGCAGGCGGGCAACCTGCACTCGGGCGCCTTTGACCCCTTCGAGGAGGCAATAGCGGTTGCCAAGGCCCACGGCGCCTGGGTGCACGTGGACGGTGCCTTCGGGCTCTGGGCCGCCGCGGTCCCGGAGCTCGCCGCCCTGACCGCCGGGCTGCAGGGCGCTGACTCGTGGGGCACCGACGCGCATAAGACCCTCAATGTGCCGTACGACTGCGGCATCGCGGTGGTCAGGGACGCGCAGGCGCTGCGGTCGGCCATGGGCGTGCACACCAGCTACCTGATCCAGGCCGCGGACGGCGCGGCGGACCCCTTCGAGACGGTCCCGGAACTGTCCCGCCGGGCCCGTGGGGTGCCGGTCTGGGCCGCGCTGAAATCGCTGGGCCGGGACGGCGTCGCCGGCCAGGTGCGCGGGCTCGTGCTGCGCGCCCGGCAGCTCGCGGAACGCTTGTCGGCGCTGGACGGCGTCGAGGTGCTCAATGACGTCGACTACACGCAGGTCTCGCTAGCCTTCGGGGAGGACGCCACCACCCGCGCAGTCACCGAGCGGATCATCGCCGACGGACGCGTCTGGATGTCCGGTTCACGCTGGCAGGGCCGGGACATCCTGCGGATCTCGGTGAGCAACTGGAGTACGGACGACGCCGACGTGGCAGCCGCCGTCGGCGCCGTGCAGGACGCGCTGGCGGCCGTGCGGGGGCAGCGACGCGGTTAGCCCGGCGGGCTGGCCGAGGCCCCGGGTACGGGCAGCTCCTGCGGCGCCGGGAGGCCGTCGAGGGTGTTGCCGGCGAGGGTGCTGGCCACCCACAGCGAGCGGGCCAGGTCGCCGCCGTGGGTCCGCCTGGACGCGTACCACAGGGCGTTGTCCACCTCCCGGGCCACGGCCCACTGCCGGGCGGTCTCGCCGTCGAGACCCGCTGCGGCGCTGAAGTCGAAGCAGCGCTCCAGCAGGGCCTCGCCGGGGCCGGAGCGGGGCAGTTCGGCCAGCCGGTTCCACAGCAGCGGTGCCACCGCGAACTCCGCCTCCCCCACGAGGGGCTGCGGATCGATCGCCTTGAACTGCGCTGCCGTGAAGCCTCCGGGACGCGCCGCAGTCCCGGGCCGGGCGAGGATGTTCAGGAAATGCAGGTCGGTGTGGACCAGCACGTCCGTGCCGGACCGCCGGCCGACGGCGCCCCGAGTCTGGCAGACCTCCAGGGCCGCCTCCAACAGCCAGCGCGGGAACGGCCGGCCCAGGCGTTCCCAGCTCTCCGGCAGTTCGTCGCTCCACTGCTCGGCGCGGGCCGCGATCTGGCCGAATTCGCGCCACTCCGGCCGCCCGTCCGGCAGCAGGCTCAACTCGCGGACCAGGCCGCCCCAGACGTCCACGGCGTCGGACAGGGGTACGTCCTGAAGCGGCCGTTCGGCATCGAGCCGCTCGAGCAGCAGGGCGCCGGCGACAGCGTCGTCGGCCAGGACCAGGGCTGCGCCGCGGCCGCCCCATAACGCGAGGGCGTGCCGTTCGGCCAAGGCTTCCTCATGCGGAAAGGCGAGCTTCAGGGCTGCCGTCGCCGCACCCCGGCGGACCGGGACCACAACAGCGCCGTGGCCGTGCCACGGCAAGCTGCCGGGAGCGAGGTCAGGGACGAGTTGCCACTGTGCGAGGCAGCGCGCGATCAGTTGGGGGAGTGCGGCGAGCCAGGCGCGCCCCTCGGCACTTCCGCCGTAGCGGCGCGTCAGCCCGGGCGGAAGCGGAACGGCTGGAGGCGTAATCATCGACTCCAGCGTAGTCGCCGGTTACTTAGGCGACGATGCCGCTGGCGCCGAGCCAGCTGCCGATCAGGAAGGTCGCCACCAGCGCGGCCGCTCCACCAATAACCACCCGGATGGCCGCCTTCATCTTCGAGCCTCCGCCGATCCAGGCGCCGATGGCCCCGGTCGCCCCGAGGGCCACGAGTACGGCAACGAAGGTCAGCGGGACGCGGATGTTTTCCGGCGGCAGCAGGATGGCCAGCATGGGCAGGATGGCGCCGACCAGGAAGGCGACGGCGGAGGCGAAGGCGGCGTGCCACGGGCTGACGATGTCCGTCTCGTCGATGTGCAGCTCGGCCGAAAGGTGCGCGGCCAAGGCATCGTGCGCGGTCAGTTCGGTGGCCACCGTGCGGGCGGTTTCCGGACTGAGCCCCTTGCCCTGGTAGATGGCGGCCAGCTCTGCCAGTTCCTCCTCGGGCTGTTCGGCCAGCTCGCGGCGTTCCTTCTCGACCAGCGCCTGCTGGCTGTCCTTCTGGCTGCTGACCGAGACGTACTCGCCCAGGGCCATCGAGATGGCACCGCCCACGACCGCGGCGGCGCCGGCGATGAGGATCGGCCCCGAATCCGTGGTCACACCGGCGACGCCGACGACGACCGCGGCGACCGAGACGATGCCGTCGTTGGCGCCCAGAACGCCCGCGCGGAGCCAGTTGAGGCGATGCGCAATGTCGTTGTGGTGGGGTTCGTTGTCATGAAGGGCTGCTGCGCCGGGGGTTTCCATGTCTACAGCAAATCACCAGCGGGCGCGGCAGGCCACTATTGGAAGGCTAAGCAAGGTAAGCCGGACCTTGCCTGCGGGCGGTGTCAGCCCGCGGGCAGGGTGGGGAACGACGCCGGATCGGCGGCCAGGCCGGGGACTGCATCCGTGGTGGCACCCCAGAAGGCGGCCCGGCGTGCGGCCCCCAGGAGCCCGGTGATGGCCCACTGCCGGGTGTCACCGTCGCTGAAGGCCACCAGATCGCCGTAGGCGGGCAGCGCTGCGGTTTCCAGCGCGGCCAGTCCGGGTCCCGGGGAGGCCAGGAACGCCGGGTCGAGGGCGTAGCCGGCTTCCCGTGGCGGGATCGGGGCGCAGTGCCGCCGGCTCAGGGCTTCCGCACCGGCGACGAGGGCTTCATGCCGGGCGAGGTCGTCGGCGGCCGACTTTGCCGCCGTCCCGTCCAGGCGGGTCAACGCCACCTGGTATTCGTAGACGGTTTCCAGCTCGGTGCGGATGAGTGCTGCGAGGGCCCCGGGCAGATCGGCCTTCCCCGCACCCGCCCCGGTGCCGGTCGCGCCGCCGGCGGCAGCCGGCGACGCGGGCGCGGCAGGGCACGATGCGGCACCCGTAGGCGCGCCGGCCGGGGGATCCTGCTGCCCGGGCGCCGGGTCCGGGACGCCTGCCGCGGCAGCGAGCGAGGAGGACTGCAGCAACTGCCCCGTGCCGACGGCGGCCAGAAGCCTGGCCATCCCGCCGTCGACGGCGGCCGCATCGGCAAGCCGCTGCCGGCCGCTCCGTGCCAGGTCCGAAGCCAGCCGGTCCACGGTGGGCGGCGCCGGGGTGGGCGGCGCCGAAGAGGCCGATGCCGTGGCCGCCGCCGAAGAGGCCGACGGCGTGGCGGTCGCCGGTGCCCCGTTTGCCGGTACGGTCTCCGTGGCGGAGCCCGGAAGCAGGGCCCGGGCTTGGGTTGTCAGCAAACTCACAGTGCGCGTCACAGCCGGCAGGGCGGTGGCCGAAGTGGCGGGAACGGCCGGGTCGGCCGCGGTAGCGCCAAGCTGTTCGCCGGCGGCCTTGAGGTGGAGCGCATCGGCCAGGGCGGCGGCGCGGGCGCGCTCGGACAGCGGTGGTTCCTGTGTTTCCGGCGGCTTTCCGGGCATCAACACCATGCCCAGGCTGACCACCACCAGGGCGAGGCAGGCGAGGAGTGCGAGTCGGGGGAGGTGCCGTGGCAGCCGGGCCCGCCGTCGCTTGTCCCTGCTGTCATCTTTCACAACAGACCATTTTGTCATGGTTGGGATGCCGGCCCGGAACTCCATGCACCACGTCGCCGGGAATATCGCTAGGCTAGTAGTCACAACATCATCTAGCGGGAGGCGGGCGGCATCATGACCAACGCAGAAGCCACGACTTCAACAGACCGGACCGGGACGGGGAAGGCTGAAGCCGCACCCGCTCACAATCTGGAGGCCGAGCGCCTGTACGCGCTCCTTGAGCCTGCAGTCCTGGCCAACCGGCTGTACCTGGAGGACGTTTCCATCCATGTTGCCGGTGCCAACCGGGTGGTTCACGTGGTGGTGGACCTGCCGCAGGAAGAGACCGGCGGCGTCAGTCTGGACGTCATCGCCGAGATTTCAAAGACCCTCTCCGACATCCTGGACAACGACCCGAGCACCGACTCGCGGCCCTACGACCTTGAGGTGTCCTCGCCCGGCGTCGGCCGTCCTCTCACCGAAGAGCGGCACTGGCACCGTGCCCGCGGCCGCCTTGTCACGGTCAACGTGATCCAGGGCGACAACGTCACGGGCCGCATCCAGTCCGTGGACGACAGCGGCGTGACCTTGGTCCCGGAACTGACCGTCAAAAAGGGGATGAAGCCCAAGCAGGGCGAACCCGTCAAGCTTCCTTTCGACAGGATCCGCAGTGGAAAAGTCGAGATAGAGTTCAGCCACCTCGAAGAGGCCGGTCTGGAGAACGACAATGGACCTTCCGAGGAGGCCTAATGGATATTGACATGAGCGCACTGAGACTCCTGGAGCGTGAGCGCGAAATCCCGCTGGATCTCCTGATTCCGACCATCGAACAGGCCCTCCTGGTGGCGTACCACAAGACGCCGGGGGCCTTCGAGAAGGCCCGCGCCGAGCTGGACCGCAAGAGCGGCCACGTGACCATCTGGGCCACCGAGATCGACGACGACGGCGCCCCCATCGGCGAATTCGAGGACACCCCGGCCGGGTTCGGGCGGATCGCGGCGAGCACCGCGCGGCAGATCATCCTTCAGCGCCTGCGCGACGCCGAGGACGACAACGTGCTGGGCCAGTTCAAGGGCCGCGAGGGCGAACTCGTTGCCGGCACCATCCAGCAGGGCAACAATCCGCACATGATCCAGGTGAACCTCGGAACCGTGGAGGCGCTGCTGCCCCCGCCCGAGCAGGTCCCCGGCGAAAAGTACCTCCACGGCAACCGGCTCCGCGCGTTCGTCATCGACGTGCACCGCGGCACCAAGGGCCCCTCCATTACGCTCTCCCGGTCCCACCCCGGACTCGTCCGTAAGCTCTTCGAACTGGAGGTCCCGGAGATCGCGGACCGTTCGGTCGAGATCGTGGCCCTGGCCCGCGAAGCCGGCCACCGCACGAAGATCGCGGTCAAGGCAAACACCCCCGGCGTCAATGCCAAGGGCGCGTGCATCGGCGAAATGGGCTCGCGGGTCCGCGCCGTGATGACCGAGCTGAACGACGAAAAGATCGACATCGTGGACTACAGCGACGATCCGGCGACGTTCATCGCCAGCGCCCTCTCGCCGTCGCGCGTGAATTCCGTCACCATCACGGATGAGGCCGCCCGGTCCGCCCGCGTTGTCGTGCCGGACTACCAGCTGTCCCTCGCCATCGGCAAGGAAGGCCAGAACGCCCGCCTGGCCGCCAAGCTCACCGGCTGGCGGATCGATATCATTTCCGACGCCGCGGAGAACCGCGACAAATAGGCCACGCCAGCGCCCCGTCCGGCGGTACCCGGATCCTCGCAAGTTCGGGGTCCGGGCGCCGGAGGGGCTAGAATAGACATGACCGCGCCTAAGGGCCGGTGTCCGCGTGCCCTCGGGCAGGCAGTCAGGTACAGGCAGGAAGATACTCGGACGTGGCACAAGTGCAACCCCTCGAGAATCAACCGCAACGTACGTGCATCGGATGCCGGCAAAAAGGTTCGCGGTCGGAGCTTCTCCGGCTCGTCGCCGGCGCCAGCGGTTCATCCGCTGTCGTGGTGGACGAACGACGCCGGATGGCTGGCAGGGGAGCATGGCTGCACCCCAGCGAAAAGTGCCTGGCACTGGCGGTCAAACGTCGAGCGTTCGGACGCGCCCTTAGCGGGGCCTCCGTCACCGCCGACGTCGAACGCCGGATCCTGGCGGGCACGCAAGCAGTGGGCACCCCGGTGGCCGCAGCAACAACCGTCCAACCTGAAAGCGGGTCAGAAAACTGATGGAAACCCGATGAGTTCCCAGCGATGAGTGCGCAACGATGACAACTTTGTTGCGCTCTGCAATGGGCCTTTCAGCTGCACTCGCGGCGGAGGCCCGCAGTAAGAAGTAGACGGTTCGTGCCTGGCTCGGTGCGGACCGAGACAGGAGAAATGTGGCCAAGGTCCGCGTACATGAGCTTGCTAAAGAGCTCGGTATTACTTCCAAAGATGCAGTAACCAAACTGCAGGAACTGGGCGAATTCGTTCGCTCCGCCTCTTCCACCATTGAGGCCCCGGTGGTGCGGAAACTCCGCAACGCCTACCCCGACGCGCCCGCTGCTCCGAAGTCCGAAGCGCCCGCGTCCGCCCCCAAGGCCAGCCCCGCAGCGACACGACCGGCGCCCGCGCCGGCCCCGGCTGCGCCGAAGGCCGCCGAACCCAAGACTGAAGCTCCGGCACCCGCACCGGCCGCCGAGGCCCCTGCAGCGGCTCCGGCCGCGGCACCGGCCGCCGAGGCCACGGCAGCTCCGTCCGCCGGCGCCAAGCCCGGCGCCCGCCCGGCCCCGAAGGCTGAGACCCCGGCTGCTCCGGCACGCCAGGGCGGCTCGGCGCCACGTCCGGGCGGACCCCGCCCCGGCAACAACCCGTTCGCCACGTCGCAGGGCATGCCCCGCGGCCGCGGCGGCGACAACGAACGCACCTCGCGTCCGGGCAACAACCCGTTCGCTCCTTCCCAGGGCATGCCGCGTCCGGGCGGAAGCCGCACCGAGGGCGAACGCCCCGGCGGGCCGCGTCCCGCAGCAGGCGCCGGCGGTCCCCGTCCCGGCGCTCCGCGTCCGGCCGGCGCTGCCGGTGCACGTCCGGGCGCTCCGCGTCCGGCCGGCGCACCCGGCGCCCGTCCCGGAGCCGGCGGAAACCGTCCGACTCCCGGCATGATGCCCAACCGCACCGAACGTCCCGCACCCGCTGGTGCAGGCCGTCCCGGCGGCGGCGGCCGTGGCCCGGGCCGCCCGGGTGGCGCTCCTGGCACCGGTGCTCCCGGCGCCGGCGGCGGCGCTCCGGCCGGCGGTGGCTTCGGCAAGGGTGGCCGCGGTCGCGGTGGCACCCAGGGTGCTTTCGGTAAGGGTGGCGCAGGCCGCGGCAAGCAGCGCAAGTCCAAGCGTGCCAAGCGCCAGGAACTTGAGCAGATGAGTGCCCCGTCGCTGGGTGGCGTGAGCGTACCCCGCGGCGACGGCAACACCGTTGTCCGGCTCCGCCGCGGCTCGTCCATCACGGACTTCGCCGACAAGATCGAGGCGAACCCCGCAGCACTGGTGACCGTCCTCTTCCACCTCGGCGAAATGGCTACCGCCACGCAGTCGCTGGATGAGGAGACCTTTGCCCTGCTGGGCGAGGAGCTTGGCTACAAGCTCCAGGTCGTGTCCCCGGAAGATGAGGAGCGCGAGCTGCTCTCCGGCTTCGACATCGACTTCGACGCCGAGCTGGAAGCCGAAGGCGACGAGGAACTTGAGGCCCGTCCTCCGGTTGTCACCGTCATGGGTCACGTTGACCACGGTAAGACCCGCCTGCTCGATGCCATCCGCAAGTCGGACGTTATGGCCGGCGAGCACGGCGGCATCACGCAGCACATCGGTGCCTACCAGGTCACGCACAACCACGAAGGAACGGATCGCAAGATCACCTTCATCGATACCCCGGGCCACGAGGCGTTCACCGCCATGCGTGCCCGTGGTGCGAAGGTCACCGACATCGCCATCCTCGTGGTGGCGGCGGACGACGGCGTTATGCCGCAGACCATCGAAGCCCTCAACCACGCACAGGCGGCCAACGTGCCGATCGTCGTGGCCGTGAACAAGATCGACAAGGAAGGCGCCAACCCGGACAAGGTCCGCGGCCAGCTGACCGAGTACGGGCTGGTTCCGGAAGAGTACGGTGGCGACACCATGTTCGTGGAGGTCTCTGCCCGCCAGAACCTGAACATCGACGAGCTGCTCGAGGCTGTCCTGCTCACCGCAGACGCAGCCCTGGACATGCGCGCCAACCCGAACAAGGACGCCCGCGGTATCGCGATTGAAGCCAACCTGGACAAGGGCCGCGGCGCGGTTGCTACCGTCCTGGTTCAGTCCGGCACCCTGCACGTCGGCGACACGATCGTGGCAGGCACGGCCCATGGCCGCGTCCGCGCCATGTTCGACGACGACGGCAGCGCCCTGACCGAGGCAGGCCCGTCCCGCCCCGTGCAGGTCCTGGGTCTGTCCAACGTCCCGCGCGCCGGCGATACCTTCTTCGTGACTGCTGACGAGCGCACCGCCCGCCAGATCGCCGAGAAGCGTGAAGCTGCGGACCGCAACGCCGCCCTGGCCAAGCGCCGCAAGCGCATCAGCCTGGAAGACTTCGACCAGGCCGTCGCCGATGGCAAGATCGACACCCTCAACCTCATCCTCAAGGGTGACGTGTCCGGTGCCGTTGAAGCCCTCGAAGACGCGCTGCTCAAGATCGACGTCGGCGAGGGTGTCCAGCTCCGCGTTATCCACCGCGGCGTCGGTGCCATCACGCAGAACGACGTCAACCTGGCTACGGTCGACTCCGCCGTCATCATCGGCTTCAACGTCAAGCCCGCCGAGCGTGTTGCCGAACTGGCAGACCGCGAAGGCGTGGACATGCGCTTCTACTCCGTCATCTACGCAGCAATCGATGACATCGAGGCAGCCCTCAAGGGCATGCTCAAGCCGGAGTACGAAGAGGTCCAGCTTGGCACCGCCGAGGTCCGCGAAGTGTTCCGTTCCTCCAAGTTCGGCAACATTGCAGGCTCGATCGTCCGCTCCGGTGTTATCCGGCGCAACGCCAAGGCCCGCATCAGCCGCGACGGCAAGATCATCGGCGACAACCTCACCGTTGAGACGCTCAAGCGCTTCAAGGACGACGCCACCGAGGTCCGCACGGACTTCGAATGTGGTATCGGTCTTGGCTCGTACAACGACATCAACGAAGGTGACATCATCGAGACCTTCGAGATGCGCGAGAAGCCGCGCGTCTAGTCTGAGCTAGCGTTACACAGGTGCGGGGCCGTTGGATTTTTTCCGGCGGCCCCGCCCCTGCGCTGGGCGGCCAACGTCTGACGACGTCGGCCGCCCAGCTCCGGCAGGCCCGATGCCACTCCCAGGCCGCCGGAAAAAATCCAACGGGAGTCCGTCGTAGGCTTGACTTAGGCGCGTGGCACCAAACCCCAGGTGTATGTGGACCGCTAGCGCGTCGTCGTACATCCAAATTTTTTAGGAGTGGAAATGGCTGATCCCGCACGGGCTGCCAAGTTGGCGCAGCGGATTAAGGTTGTCGTCGCCGAAGCCTTGGGCCGGAGGGTGAAGGATCCCCGGTTGGAAGGCTTGACCGTGACCGATGCGCGTGTGACCAATGACCTGCAGCACGCCACGGTCTACTACACGGTGTTCGGCGATGAGGTGGCGCAGGCCGACGCGGCCAAGGGCCTGGAGAAAGCGAAGGGTGTGCTGCGCCAGGAAGTCGGCCGCAACATCACCGTCCGGCTGACGCCGACGCTGGAATTCGTCGCCGACCAGATCCCCGTGGTGGCCTCGAACCTTGAGGAACTGCTCCGCGAAGCCAAGAAGCGCGACGCCGAGGTGGCAGCCCTCGCGGCCAGCGCCAAGCACGCCGGCGACGCCGATCCGTACAAGAGCGACATCCCCGAGGACGTCGAACTCGACGAAGACGACTTCGACGAAGAGGATACCGACCTCAGTGTCGACCGCGACGTCGACGAGGACAGCAACAAGTAGCACCCAGCACCTGCGGCACTGGCCGGGCCCGGAAACGGGCCCGGCCAGTGCTGTCTGCGGGCCGTTCGCGCCCGTGGGGACTTTGGGCCCTATGCCCAGCCCGGGCCGGGGCGTCCCATGGAGTCATGACTGCGGGCGAACAGAACGGCGGCGAGCGGCCGTGACCTCCGCCCTGACCAAGTGTCCGCAATGCGGCACGACCAACCGCATCCCCGCGGCGGCGGCCGGGCACCCGCGCTGCGGGAAATGCCGCCGGGATCTTCCCTGGATCGTCGAGGCCGGCGACGCGGACTTTGCCGGCGTCGCGGAGCAATCCCCGGTTCCCGCCCTGGTCGATTTCTGGGCCGCCTGGTGCGGGCCCTGCCGGATGGTCAGTCCGGTACTGGACAAACTGGCGCAGGAGCGGGCGGGACGGGTCAAGCTCGTCAAGGTGGACGTGGACAAGTCGCCGGGGCTCTCGCGGCGCTTCGACGTACAGGCCATTCCAACCCTCCTCGTTATCACCGACGGCACAGTGGTGGCGCGTCAGGCCGGAGCGCCGCCGGCTGCCGCCCTGCGCAGTTGGCTGGACGACGCGCTGGCAGCCCGGCGCGAAGGGAGCAAGCCATGACCGAAATCCTGCGCTACGAAGTCGGATCGGGAACGGTGCTGGTCGAGGTCGACGAGGGCAGCTTCGGCGTCGAGCGGCCCGCCCGCAACGAACTTGGCATCCTCGACGCCGGCCGGCGGCTCGAAGATGCCCTTGCCGCGGTGCGGCCCGCGGCAAGGGCAGCCGCCGAGGTGATGCGGGAGCTGGCCCCCGAGCACTTGGAGCTGCAATTCGGCGTGAAGCTGGCCGGCGAGGCCGGGGCCATCATCGCGCGCAACTGCGCCGAGGGTCACTTCATCGTCAAGATGTCCTTCACCGCGCCGCCGGTGCCGCCGTCGACGCCGGAAGACGAAATCCGGCTCTGAGCCGGCGCCGGAGTCAGGTGCGCGCCGCTGCCGTGGACCGGCCGATCGCTGGGTCAGCGCCGCCGTCGGGCGCCCAGACCCCCGAGCAGCGGGGAGCCCATCCCCAGCAGGAAGCCGAAGTCATACCAGTTGCCGGCGCGCGCCGTGTTGTAGAAGGGAAACTCGCTCCACGCCCCGAAGACGTGGACAATCAGCACGATCCACGCCGTGAGCCCGTTCCAGATGCCCCACAACAAGTCCTGCCACCACATGAGGTTTCCTCCTTGCGCCGCCACCCGCGTCCGCGCCGTGAATCCGCGTACCTGCGTGTGGTCAGGCTACTGCCTGGCGCGTTTGGGCGGTAGGGACCCGGGGGCCGCGTCGCGGGCGGGAAGCCTGCCCAGGCCCTCCACGAGGTCGGCCTGGGCGCCGCACAATGCGATCCGGATCCAGCCCTCGCCGATGGAGCCGAAGGCGGTCCCGGGGGCGAAGGACACCCCGGCCTCGGCGAGGAAACGCCGGACCCAGGCCCGGACGTCGCCGCCGCTGACGTGCGAGACGTCTGCCCAGAGGTAGAAGGCCCCCTGCGCGGTGAGAAAGGGGATGCCCCTGGCATCGAGGACGGCCGAAGCTGCGTCCCGGTTGGCGCGGTAGTGCGCGTGGGCGTGGCTGACGTAGTCCTGCGGACCGGTCAGGGCTGCCAGGGCCGCGTACTGCGAGGGCGAGGCGACACAGGAAACAATCGCCTCCATCACGTTGTTCATCTGCTGCTCGAGTCCGGGCGGGCAGATCAGCGCCCCGATCCGGAGCCCGGTGAGCCCGTAGGTTTTGGAGAGGGTCAGCGAGGTGAACACCCGCGCCTCGCCGGGAACGTCGCTGTCGAAGCGCGCCGGGCTCACGTGCGGGACATCGTAGGTGAACGCCTCGTAACATTCGTCCGAGATGATCCACAGGTCGTGCCGGACGGCGAGTTCCACAAGGCTTCGGGTGAGCTCCTCGCCCAGCACGGCCCCGAGCGGGTTGGACGGCGAGTTGAGGATCAGCACCTTGGTGCGAGGCGTAATGAGCGCCTCGATGTCTTCGATCCGCGGCTGGAAGGCGTGCTCCGGGTAGAGCGGGTACCTCACCGGGACGGCGTGCAGCAGGCTGGAGGTCATCGCAAACGTCGGGTAGCCGGGGTTCGGGATCAGGATCTCGTCGCCGGGGGAGAGCAGCAGGCTCATCGCGAAGTGCAGGCCCTGCTGTGCGCCGTCGACGACGTACACCCGGTCTGCGCCGACGTCCGTCGCGTTGTGCTCCCGGAACCGTGCCGCGAAAGCTTCGCGCAGCGCCGGAATCCCGGCATTGGGCGTGTAGTTGGTCTCATCCCGGTCGAGGCACGCCATGCCTGCCTCCAGGATGTGGCGGGGCAGGGCGAAGCCGGGTTCGCCAATGCTCAGGACGATCGCGCCGGGGGTGTGCCAGGCGGCCTCGGTGATCTCGCGGATCTGGTTGATGGGGACGTCGCGGACGTGGGCGGCAAGCTCTGGCATGTTTGCCATCCTAGTCCGCGGCCCGCAGTCGGCAGCCAGCGCGCCGCAGCCGGCAGCCGGCGGCCCGCAGTCGGCAGCCGGCGCGCCGGGGGCAGGTCCCGGCGCGGATATACTGGGAGGCGTGCTTTCTGGACTGGTGATAGTGGACAAGCCGCAAGGCTGGACCAGCCACGATGTGGTTGGACGGATGCGGCGGATCGCCGGTACCCGAAAGGTTGGCCACGCCGGAACCCTGGACCCCATGGCGACGGGTGTGCTGGTGCTCGGCATCAACAAGGCGACCCGTCTGCTGACCTACATCGTGGGAACCTCCAAGACCTACACCGCCACCATCCGCCTCGGCGAGTCGACCGTCACGGACGACGCCGAGGGCGAAGTTACGGCCACCCGCAGTGCCGCCGCGGTCACCGAGGACAGCGTCCGGGCCGGTGTGGCCGCCCTGACCGGGGACATCCAGCAGGTGCCAAGCAGCGTCAGTGCGATCAAGGTCAACGGTGAGCGTGCCTACGCCCGCGTCCGCTCCGGCGAAGACGTCAAGCTCGCTGCGCGGCCGGTGACGATCCACCGCTTCGAGATCCACGAACTCCGCCGCTCGCAGGACGGCGAAGCCCTGGACCTGGACGTGACCGTCGAGTGCTCATCCGGCACCTACATCCGTGCCCTCGCCCGGGACCTCGGCGACGCCTTGGGCGTCGGAGGCCACCTCACCGCCCTCCGCCGGACCCAGGTGGGCCCCTACACCCTTGACCAGGCCCGCACCCTGGAGCAACTGGCCGAAGAGCTGGACATCCTGGAAATGGCGCAGGCCGCCCGGGCGCTGATGCCCAACCGCGAGTTGAGCGAGGAGGAGACCACCGAACTGTCCTTCGGCCGCAGGATCGCGGCCGGCGCCGCCGCCGGCACGCCGGACGCCGCGACCCCAGAGAAGCCGGCCGCCGCCTTCGCGCCCGACGGCTCGCTCGTGGCGTTGCTGGCCGACGCCGGCAACTATGCCAAACCCGTGCTGGTCTTCGCGCCGGACAACGAGAAGCCGGCGGGCTAGCAGTGGACGCCTATTTCTACATCATCCTTGCGGTAGGGCTGCTCTCCACCCTCCTGTGCGCCGGGGCCGGCATTCTGAAGAAGGCCCCCAACGACGCAACCATCCTGTCGGTGGCCGCTGTCGAACTGTCCCTGCTGGTCTACCTGGTCGGCTCGATCGTCCGCGTCGCGTCCGGGGAACACATCGCGGGGGAGCCCTGGGAGTTCTGGGGCTACATGGTCACGGCGCTGATGCTTCCGGTCGGGGCGGTGTACTGGGCCATCCTGGAACGCACGCGCTGGAGCAATTTCGTGCTGGCCGCCGTCGGCGTCACCGCCCTGGTGATGGCGGCCCGAATGAACCAGATCTGGTACTGACATGGAAGAGGCAAAGAACGACATGACGGCTCCACAGCAGGGCACGGGCGACGCCGCCGCGACCGCCGATTCCACCTCGACTCCCACTGCCGTCCCGGAGCCGCGGGACACCCGCAATACCGGTCCCGGCCGGCTGCTGATATCTGTCTATGCGGTCTTCGCCCTCTCGGCCACCGCCCGGGCGGGATACCAGATCCTCACCAAGTTCTCCGAGGCGCCCCTTGCGTACCTGTTGTCGGCCTTTGCCGCCGTCGTCTACATTGTGGCAACCGTCTCCCTCGCGAAGGCCGGCCGGACCTGGTTCAAGGTATCCGTGGCCGCCGTGCTGGTCGAGCTGATCGGTGTTTTGGTGGTCGGTGCGCTCAGCCTCTTCGATGCGGTCAACTTCCCGCACGAGACGGTGTGGTCCCTGTTTGGACGCGGCTACGGCTTCATCCCGCTGTTGCTGCCGATCCTCGGCCTCATCTGGCTGTACCGCCGCCGTCCCGCGCCCCGGCGTTCCTGAAAAACCTTCCCGCACGACCCGTCGGCCCTGGACCGGGCCTCCTTTGGCGTGCCCCGCGGCACCCGATAGTAAGCAAACTTGCCAAATGCATAGTAAGCATGCTTATTGTAGTGCTTAGGTGCGGGCGCGGATAGCGGCGCACCCACGTTTGTCCACCGGAGCGAGGGAGGCATCATGAGCATTGTGAACGCCGTTCCCCGAGCAACATGGGAACCGAAGACAGCAGGCACGGGCGGCCGGACCGGGTGCCGCCGATGAGCCACAGCCCGGATACCAAGAAGTGGCGGACCGACCAGATGCTGTCTATGGCAGCCAGGGTGGTCGAGCGGCGCAAGGACCAGGCGCTTGCCGCACTGGGCCTGACGCATGCCGCTGTCATCGCCCTGCAGGGGCTCGCTGCCGGGCCACTTAACCAGGAGCAGCTGGCGCGCCGGATCGCGGTGCAGAGCCAATCGCTGGGCAAGGTGCTGGCGCGGCTGGAAGAATCGGGCCACGTCACGCGGACCCGGGATCAGCGGGACCGGCGGCAGTTTTCCGTGTCCCTGACGTCGTCCGGCCGCGAGGCGTTGGCCAGCGCGCACCAGATCGAGTGCAATGCCCTCCCGGAGGATCTGGAGGGCTGGACCACCCTGCAGCACGACCTGGCCAGGATTCTTACCGCTTTCGAGGTTCCGGGCCGGTTCTGAGCGGGCTTGTTCCGTGGGGGAGTGCGGGTGCCGAAACCGGCTACCCGTCGATTTTGTCGGCGAGGTCCTGGAGCCTGAGCCGCAACGCGGGCCAGGCTGCCGCGAAGCCAGGGTGAAGCTCCTTCTTACTCACGCCCTCAAGGCTGACCCACTGCAACTCAAGGCTCTCCGGGTCGCTGATGGCCGGTTCAAAGGGCTCGATGACCTGGGCGGCGACCGTCGTATAGGACCAGTAGCCGACGTCGAAGACCGAGGTGAACAGCACCCGGACGGCTGCGGACGGGACGGCCGCTTCCTCTTTGGCCTCCCGGAGCGCGCCGTTGACGGCGTCTTCACCTTGATGCAGGGCACCGCCGGGAAGTCCCCACGTGCCGCCGTGGTCGCTCCACGTGGCCCGGTGCTGAAGCAGTACGCCCTTTTCGGCGTCGTGCACTAGCAGACCGGCGGAGCCGAAGCGCCCCCAGAAACGGCCCCGCTCGCCCTCAACCCAGGCATCGCCGGGGTCGCGCGGCCCCAGCGGGCGGCGGGGCTCAAGGTACGGATTGCGCTGCGGCTCCTCCTGTTGCGGCTCCTCCCGTTGCGATTCGTCCTGCGGCGGCGTTCCGGCTGGCGGCGTTCCGGCTGGCTGCGGTGAGACTGGGCTGTCCATCCCGATAGTCTGCCATTTCTGGGGTTGGCGTGCTCCCTGGCCGCCCGCGCCCGTGTTTGGCGCACCTCACAATGTCTGAGCCCCTCGGTTGAATTGGTTAGTGGGAATCGGTGCAGCTCTCATCGCTCGTCCGGCCAGTATCACCGGCGGGCTGCTCCCGCGCCTGCATGAGGAGCCTGCCGCAGGCGGTTCAGGAGCCTGCCGCAGGCGGTTCTGCTGCCGCGAATAATGTCGTAGGTCCTTGGTTGGATTGATTCATGGGAACCAGTGCAGCGGTCACCTTAGCTCCGGTCATTCGGCCGGATGATGATGTCCGCCGCGGCTACGCACTGGAACTCGAAGACCTCCTCAGCCGGCTCCAGCGGTTGAGTGCGACGGCGGCCCGCAACGCGGCGCTGATGGACTTTGGCGAGGCGTCCGGGTTCGCCGGCCGGGTCGAGGAAGCCTCCCGGGCCGTGGAGTACCTGCAACTGGTGGCTGCCGGGGCCGTGGACCGCACCCGCAAGGAAGCCGCCGCTGCCGGCAGTGCCCGGGTGCTCGATGACGGCTACCGCAAGACCGGGGAGTTCCTGCGGGAGCGGCTGCAGATCAGCGCTGCCGAGGCCCACCGGCGCCTGTCCCTGGCCTGGGACGTGCTGCCCCGCACCGGGATGACCGGCCAGCCGCTCCCGCCCGTGCGCGAGGAACTCGCCGCGGCCCTGGCCGCCGGGTCCGTGCCGTCCCGCTCGGCGACGATCATCGCCCAGGCGCTGGGCCGGGTCCGGCCCTTCTGCGACCCGGAGACGGCCGCCCGGATGGAACACGCCCTGACCCGCACCGCGGCCGAGCACGACCCGGACTTCCTGGCCCGGATCGCGAGGCGCTGGGTGGACGCGATCGACCAGGACGGCGCCGAACCCTCCGAGGAGCTCCTCCGCCAACTCCAGGGCGCCTTCATCCGCAAACCCCGCCACGGCCTGCAGCACCTGGAAATCTTCGCCACCACCGAACAGTTCGAACACCTCCTCACCGTGATGAACACCGCCACCAACCCCCGCACCACCGCGGCCGGAGCCGGCGGAGCCGAGGGCGAATCGGGCGGCAGTGACACCGCCGCGCAAGTCGGTGTGGGCGCGGCGGCCGGCTCGGACGGCACGGACGCGGGCGGGTTCGTGCCGAACCAGCTGGACCGGCGGTCCCGGCCGCAGAAACTCCTCGACGGCCTCGTCGGCGGCTGCAAAGTCGCCCTCGCCTCGGGAGGATTGCCCGCCGCGGGAGGACTCCGGCCCCAGGTCATGGTCACCATCGACTACCGCGACCTCCTCGACCGGCTCCACCAGCTGACCGACGCCGGGGAAGCTGGGAAGTTGGAAGGGACCGTGGACGCCGCCAAGTTCGGCTGGGCCGGGGACGCCCGCGGACCTGGCGCCGACGCTACCGGCCCGTTCGGGTTCACCGGCACCGGCACCCTGGCGTTCACCGGACCCGTCACAGCCGCGACCATCCGCAAAATCGCCTGCGACGCCGACATCATCCCCGTCCTGCTCGGATCCCGGGGCCGAATCCTGGACATCGGCCGCACCAGCCGCATCTTCCCGCCACACATCCGCAAAGCCCTCACCGCCCGCGACCAAGGCTGCGCCTTCCCCGGCTGCACCATCCCCGCCCCCTGGTGCGAAGCCCACCACATCACCTACTGGTCCCACGGCGGCACCACCAGCACAGACAACGGAACACTCCTTTGTTCCCACCATCACCACCTGATCCACAAAGAACAATGGACCATCCAGCCCCGCAACGGCATCCCCTGGTTCATCCCGCCACCCCACCTCGACCCCCAACAAACCCCCCGACGAAACCACTACTTCAGATCGTGAAGGACGCTGCCGGCCAACTGGGGGATTCCGGTCAGAACGGTTGGGCGCCGACTAGGGAAGGAGTGCTTCTTCCTCGGAAAGTTGCTGTTCCTCGATCCGCGCGTCCCGGAACCCGGAGAAGAGCAGCACGAGAGAGGACAGCAGCAGGAAGGCTGCGGCCGCCCAGAGCGCCGTGTCGGTGCCCGCCACGATGGCTATGATGCCGCCCAAGGGAGCTCCGAGGACGATCATTCCTCGGTTTATCGAACGCATCGTAGCGCTCATTCGGGCGATGAGCCTGTCAGGAGTTACGGCCTGTCGGTAGCCCATTTCCAGCGGCCCTTCGACGCCCATGGCCATGCCGAAGAGCAACTGCCCCAGACCGGCCACAATAAACGCAGCCCACAGCTGTCCCGGCCAGTGCAGCGGAGAACCATAAGTCTCGCCGGTGTGGGTCGCGCCCGCGGTGAGTGGTGCCAGTGCCACCAAGGCGACCGCAAACGGCTGGGCCAGACGTGAGGCAACGATGGCGTTACCGGTACCCCAGCGGCTCCCAAGCCGGGTGGACACAGTGGTCCCGACTACTGCCCCTATTCCGGAGCACCCCATGACCAGGCCCAGACCCAAAGCACCAAGTCCGAGGTCATTCAGAATCACGGTCGGAAGGACCGCACCGAGGATGGAGGAGCCTATGAACCAGATGTGGCTGCTCCACGCCATGGGCGCCAGATGGGAGTGGCCATAGACCCATTGCAGGCCCTCTGCGGCCTTCTGGTGGAGTCTTTGTTTGCGCCCTGATGGCGGGTGGCGGGGTGGCCGTTCCAGAGTGAGAAGCACTGCTGCGGAGAAGAAGTACGAGGCAGCGTCGATAAGAATGCCCACGGGCGCGGTCACCAACGCCACCAGGCCGCCGGCTAGGGCACTTCCCGTAGTTTGGGCCACGGTGTCGCTTTGCTGCAGCCGGGCATTCGCGCGAATGAGCAAGGATCTGGGGACCAGTTGGGGGAGAAAGCTCTGGTACGCGGCGTCGCTGGTCAGCGCCAGGGTCCCAAAGGCGAACATCAGGATCATCAAAATCGGAACCGAGATGGTGCCCGTCATTGCGGCCAGACACACGACGGCGAGAATCAGGCCGCGGCCGAAGTCTCCGCCGACGAGGATTGTGCGGCGAGGGAACCTGTCGATCCACACACCGGCAACTTCCGAAAAGCAGGTACGGGGTCCACCGGGCAGCATTGACCAGGCCCTGGTCCAGTGGTGTGCCGCTCATTGTCACCAAAATCAGGACAGACAAGGCCAAGGTGGTGATGTAGGTGCCGAAATCGGACACCGTCGAGGCCAACCAGAACCTGACAAATGCCGGATAGTGGCGAAGCTTCGATTCCGGTGCCAAAGAACTGCCGCCAGAGACTCCCATGTTTTCCCCATCACCTCGTTGGCATAGAGCCTAGCGGTGACATAAAGCCTGGCAGCCAAAAGAGCACGTCAGTAGAAGCCGGGGAATCGCCCCCGGCCGACCCTGGAGGTAGATGATCGGAGCATCGGATGCAATAGTGGCGGGATGATCAACCAGCAGCAGCTCTGGGACGACGAGGCCGCGAGGCACTACGACACTCCCGGCGAGGGAATGTTCTCGCCGGAAGTAATCGGTCCCACGGTCGAAGTTCTGGCAGAACTCGCAGGCGACGGCAGGGCCGTTGAGTTCGCCGTCGGCACGGGCCGGGTGGCCATCCCCCTGGCGGACGCCGGGGTCCAGGTCAGCGGCATCGAACTGTCCCATGCGATGATCTCCCGCCTGCGTGAGAAGGTCACCGAGGACCAGATTCCCGTCGTCCAGGGCGACATGACCGAGGAAGTTGCGGGCGAGGATTTCTCGCTGGCGATCCTGGTGTTCAACACGATCGCGAACCTGCTGACACAGGATGAGCAGGTTCGGTGTTTCCAGAACGCCGCCCGTCATCTGGCGCCCGGCGGCCGCTTCGTGATTGAGCTCTGGGTGCCGCAGTTGCGATCGCTGCCACCCGGACACGGGGGCACGGTTGAGGTGAGCCGGCCCGGGTACCTGCTGGTCGATACCTACGATGTGCTGCATCAGCACGTTGTCTCGCACCATGTGCGGTTCGGCCCGGACCTTTCCGACGGGCGGGAGGCCCGGATCGGACGGACGCCACACCGGTACATCTGGCCGAGCGAGCTCGACCTCATGGCCCGGCTGGCCGGGTTCGAGCTGGAATACAGATGGGCGGACTGGGACCGCAGCGAATTCACCGCGGATTCCCGTAGCCACGTTTCGGTGTACCGGCTCAGGCGGCCCGCGGGCAGATGACTTGCCATACCGCTGAGGGGCCTTAGACTCGGCCACATGGCTGGTCTTGGGGGAGCGAAAACAGTCCGCTGCGTTGTGGTGCTCATGATGGGCGTGTCTCTGGCCGGAAGCCTGGCCGCCTGCGCGTACGAGGACGAAGGAGATCCGCAGCAGGCGGCAGCGAGCGAAGGCCCCCGGCCCGCGCGAACCCTCCCTGCGAAGGACGCGGACGTGCTGGCCGTGGAAGCGCGCAATTACGCTGAACTGGAGCAGCGCCTGGGTACGGCCCCCGGATCGGTCCTGCTGGCCGATGCCGGCCCCGCCGACGGGCCCGGTGTCGGCTTCCGCAAAGCCGCCACCGTCACGACTGCCGGACCCTACACCGTCACCACGGCGTGCGTCGGCATCCCGCGCGCCCAGATCTACCTCTCCCAAGGGATCCCCGGCGACACCGATCATCAGGTGTTCGAAGTCGATTGCTCAGGAACCCGGACGCAAGTCATCCAGCTCCAGACGGGGTACATCGCCGCTCAGCTGTTGGGGCGCCGCGACCCCACGGAGGCCTGGACCGGGGCGGTTGCCGGGATCCGGATCACCTTCGGCTGAGCCAAGAATCGCGAGTCAGCCCGTCGTGAAGGGGAGTGGGGTGCCCGCCGGGAACGGAACGGCGCCCTGGTCCGGCGTCATGGTGAACCATTCGCCGTTCTGCTGGGTGAGGAAGAAAAGTTGGCGGCCGCCGGCGTCGAGCGGATCGCCGTTGGGGTAGGACGCTCCACACGTGACCGGCATCGATGCGATGCGGACGGACCCCTCGCTAAGACCGCCCTTGAGCACCTGCTCCACTTCCACCACATGGACATTGGCCTGGTACGCGTAGATCCGCACCTCACCGTCCCGCTTCACCGCTGTGCCGACCAGAACCGCGCCGGCGTGGTCGAAGCGCTGTTGCATGGTCTCGAACCGGACCCAGTCGACGCAGGCATCCGTGCGGGGGCCCGGCACCAGCCAGCAACCGCTTAGCAACCCACACAGCAGAACACCGATGGTCGTCGCCCCTGCGAGTCTCCGCATGATCGAACCCTAGCCGCCGGCAGGAGCGCCGTCCATGGACTGCGGACACGCTGCCGCTGCAGGGTGACCAGGCCTGGAACCAGTGTGGCATGCTGAATCCCGTGCAACCCCTGAGCCCGCCCGCAGCGCCGTCGCGCGTCCTCTTCTACGGTGTCACCGGAAGCGGCAAGTCCTCGGCTGCCCGCGCCTATGCGGCCCGGACCGGCCTCCCTGAGTACTCCGCCGACGACGACATCGGCTGGCTGCCGGGCTGGCGTCAACCGAGCACTGAGGAGCAGCGGGAGCTCGCGGCGCGTATCGCCGGCCAGGATCAGTGGGTGCTCGACAGCGCCTACGGTGTCTGGCGCGACCTGGTGGTCCCGCGCGCCGAGCTGATCGTGGGACTGGACTACCCGCGCTGGGTCTCGCTGCTCAGGCTGGTGCGCCGCTCTCTGCGCCGGGTCGTTGCCCGCGAGGAAGTCTGCAACGGGAACCGGGAAACGTTCGGCCGCCTCATCGCCCCCGACTCAATCATCGGCTGGCACTTCCGCTCATTCAGCCGCAAACGGCGGGTCATGCGCGAACTCAAGAGCGCCCCCGGCGCGGCCGAGGTCCTCATCTTCCGCCGGCCCCGCGAACTCGATGCGTGGCTTCAGCGGCTCCCGCAGGGAGATCCCCAAACCACCCGGTAGGCCGCCGGACCTTTCGTCTCGGTGTCGACGGCGACCCTCTACTGCGGAAGCGCCCTGCCGCCTCCGGAGGCCGGTGTGGCGCCCCGGTGCTGGCACGGCGGCCTCCGCCGCGGCCTGGGCGCTCTGCCGGTCGGTTCCGAGCAGGTCGGCGAGCTGGTCCACCGGAATCTGCCCGAGGATGTCTTGGAGCTCAGTCATGGCCTTCTCCTTCACCCGCGGGCCGCGCCGCGGACATTGGTGGCGCCGCCGGCCGCATTGCCGTCGCCGAACTGCTGCCCTTGCATCGAAGCCCGGTGCCCCGCGGCGGGGGAGGGACAGCCGGGAAGGCGCCTGCCGGCGCCCCCGACGTGCCCCGGCGCCGTCCGGGAA
The DNA here is from genome assembly GCF_005937985.2 of Arthrobacter sp. KBS0702. Lineage (NCBI taxonomy): Bacteria > Bacillati > Actinomycetota > Actinomycetes > Micrococcales > Micrococcaceae > Arthrobacter > Arthrobacter sp. KBS0702. The sequence continues at coordinate 1,254,866 of NZ_CP042172.1, forward strand.
CCGGGACGATTGCGGGTAATCTTAGAGAGTTCCGGAGCCGGCCCTGCCCCTCCGGAGGAGTTCATGGCAGGCAGCAAAAGGCGAGGTAGATGGTCCACATCTGGAACGATCCGTCCGAAGTCCCGGCGGACTTCGGCCCGTCCGTGGTCACGTTCGGGAACTTCGACGGCGTGCACCGCGGCCACCAGCAGGTGCTGTCGCAGCTCATCCGCACCGCCCGCCTGAACCACGCCCGCGCCGTCGCGATCACCTTCGACCCGCACCCGGCACAGGTGCACCGCCCCGAATCCGCCCCCGAGCTGATCATGGGTCTGGAGGACAAACTCGTTGCCCTCGGCGAAGTGGGCCTGGACGCCGTCCTGGTGATGAAGTATTCGCTGGAACTGGCCAGCCTTACGCCGGAGGAGTTCGTATCCTCCGTGCTTGTCGACGCGCTCAAGGCCAGCCACGTCGTCATCGGCCACGACGCCCGCTTCGGCCGCGGCAACTCCGGGGACCTGGACACCATGAAGGAGCTGGGGAAGAAGCTGGGCTTCGACGTCCAGGTCATCAGCGAGTTCGGTTCCGAGGGTTACCCGCTGCACGGCCACCCCGGGGACGCCCCCGCCGCCGGGGCAGGGGACCGCCGCTGCTCCTCGACCTGGGTCCGGGAAGCGCTGCGGGAGGGCGACGTCGCCACAGCCGCCGCCGTCCTCGGCCGGCCGCACCGGATGCGCGGCGAAGTGGTCCACGGTGCCGCCCGCGGCCGCGACCTCGGTTTCCCCACCGCCAACCTCTCCGCCGACGCCACCGGGTACATCCCAGCGGACGGCATCTACGCCGGCTGGCTCGTTGACCAGGCCGGCACCCGCTGGCCGGCCGCCATTTCCGTCGGCTCCAACCCGACCTTCGACGGCGTCAGCCGGCAGGTCGAGGCGCATGTGATCGACCGCCCGGAGGAAGCCGTGGAGGACTTCGATCTCTACGGCCAGACAGTTGTCGTCGAGTTTGTGGCCCGCTTGCGGGGCATGGTCGCGTACCGTGGCCCTGAGGCGCTTGTCGAGCAGATGCGGCTGGACGTTGTCCAGGCCCACGACATCCTGACCGCGCGCTGAGGCTAAGGAAAGGCACGACCCGTGACCATTGAGAAAAACACGCGTGAGCTGGACAAGGACATTGTCCGTGACTTCAGCTCCCGGATGAGCTACGCCTCGTACCTGCAATTGCCGACGCTGCTCAGCGCCCAGCAACCGGTCAGCGCGCCGGAGCACCACGACGAAATGCTGTTCATCATCCAGCACCAGACCACGGAGCTGTGGCTCAAGCTGGTGCTGCACGAACTCCGCAGCGCAGCCGCCTGGCTCCGTGCCGACGACCTCGGTTCAGCGCTCAAGGCGATCGCCCGGGTCAAGCACATCCAGAAGACCCTGACCGAGCAGTGGTCCGTGCTCGCCACCCTGACGCCCACCGAGTACTCCCAGTTCCGCGGCTTCCTGGGCAACTCCTCCGGGTTCCAGTCCAGCCAGTACCGGGCGGTGGAATTCCTGCTGGGCAACAAGAACCGCAAGATGCTGCCGGTGTTTGAATCCGACCCGGAAGCCCACGCGATGCTGCTGGAGCTGTTGGAAGCCCCGAGCATCTACGACGATTTCCTCGCCTACCTCAAGCGCCAGGGCTTCGACGTTCCGGCGTCGGTGCTGGACCGCGATGTCAGCCAAGCCCACGAATTCTGCCCCGAGCTGGTCCCGGTGTTCAAGCACATCTACGAAAACGCGGCCAGCAACTGGGGCGCCTACGAGGCCTGCGAGGAACTCGTGGACCTCGAGGACAACTTCCAGCTCTGGCGCTTCCGGCACCTGCGGACCGTGCAGCGCACCATCGGCATGAAGGCCGGGACCGGCGGATCCAGCGGTGCCGCGTTCCTGCAAAAGGCACTCGAGCTGACCTTCTTCCCCGAGCTCTTCGCGGTCCGCACGGAGATCGGCCAGTGAGCGCCTCCAACCCGCAGGCGTCCGAGGCTTCCGCAGGCACCGACGGCGACAACGCAGTCCTGTGGCAGCGCGCCCGGGACCTCGACGCCGCGGACCCCCTCGCCAGCTACCGGGAGCACTTCATCGGCACGGACACGGCGCTGTCCTACCTCGACGGCAACTCCCTGGGCCGGCCGCTGAAGCGAACCGTCAAGGACATCAGCGCCTTCATCCAGGACAGCTGGGGCCGCCGCCTGATCCGCGGCTGGGACGAGGAGTGGCTGGAACTGCCGCAGGCCATCGGGGACCAGCTGGGCCGCGCCGTGCTCGGTGCCGCCCCGGGGCAGACCATCATCGCCGATTCCACCACGGTGGTGCTCTACAAACTGATCCGCGCCGCACTGGCCGCCGTCACTGATCCGGCCCGCACCGAGATCGTGCTGGACACGGACAACTTCCCGACCGACCGCTACCTTGTCGAGGGTATTGCCCGCGAGGAAGGCCTCACACTCCGCTGGATCGACGCGGACCCGGCCTCCGGCGTGACCGCCGAGCAAGTGCGCGCCGCGACCGGCCCGGCCACCGCCGTCGTGGTCCTGAGCCAGATCGCCTACCGTTCCGGCTTCCTGGCGGACCTCCCCGGCATCACCGCCGCGGTGCACGACGCCGGCGCCCTCGTGGTGTGGGACCTGTGCCACTCCGCCGGTTCGGTCGAAATCGGCCTGGACGCCGCGGGCGTCGACTTCGCCGCGGGCTGCACCTACAAGTACCTGAACGGGGGCCCGGGTTCACCCGCGTTCGCCTACGTCAACGCCCGGCACCTGGCCGGGCTGCAGCAGCCCATCTGGGGCTGGATGGGGCGCAAGGACGCCTTCGAAATGGGGCCCGGCTACGAGGCCGCCCCTGGCATCCGCGGTTTCCTCAGCGGGACCCCGGCCGTCTTCGGCATGCTGGCCATGCGCGGCACCCTGGACCTGATCGAGGAAGTCGGCATGGCCGCCGTCCGGGAGAAGTCCAGGCTCCTGACGGGCTTCGCCGTCGAACTCCATGACGCCTGGCTGGAACCGGCCGGGGTGCGGCTGTCCACCCCGCGGGACCCGGAACAGCGCGGCAGCCACATCACCGTAGACCACCCTGCCTTCCGTGAAATGACGGCGGCGCTGTGGGAACAGGACGTGATTCCGGACTTCCGCGCGCCGCAGGGCATCCGGATCGGGCTGTCACCGCTAAGCACCTCGTTCGCCGAGCTGTACCAGGGCGTCGCGGCGATCCGCGGGCTGCTGGCCGGCTCCGTCGGCTCCGTCGGCTCCGAGTAGCCGGCCGCCGCGCCGGACAGTTTAGACAACTTCGACGGCGTGCCAGTAAACTAAACGTTGGATCCGGCTGCAGTCCGTGGCGGCTGGCTCTTGTTGTGCTGTGGAGGCCCTCCCAAGAGGCGGGGATTTCCGGCGCGGCACCCCCGGCAGTGAATTACTGACTCGGGCCTCACGGCACATCTCTAGGAGTTAACGTGGCACTTGAAGCCGCTGTAAAGCAGTCCATCATGAAGGATTTCGCAACGTCCGAGGGTGACACCGGTTCGCCGGAGGTCCAGGTTGCGGTCCTGACCCAGCGGATCAAGGATCTGACGGAGCACATGAAGGAGCACAAGCACGATTACCACACCCAGCGCGGTCTGCTGGCCATGGTTGGTCGTCGCAAGCGCATGCTCACCTACCTCAAGAACACTGACATCAACCGCTACCGTGCGCTCATCGAGCGCCTCGGCCTGCGCCGCTAGTCAGCTCTAAGGGGCGGCCCTTTCCCTCTGGAAAGGGCCGCCTTCTTCAAACAAAACTCAACAGGAGGATCAACCGCATCACGCATTCGCGGTCCTCGGTAGTGATCTCCGGGAACGGCTTCAAGGACTGAAGCCGTGGCCCGTGGGTCTCGATCGATGACCGGGTGCAGTGCAGGCCAGTAGACAGATGCTGGGCTGGGTTGATGCGGCTGGGCTCCGTGAAACAAGAAACGGAGGTGACTCTCTTGGAGGGTCCCGAAATCCAGTTCTCAGAAGCCGTCATTGACAATGGCCGCTTCGGCAAGCGGGTTATCCGCTTTGAAACCGGCCGTCTTGCCAAGCAGGCAGCCGGCGCAGCCATGGTCTACATCGACGAAGAGACCGCGCTGCTGTCCGCCACCACCGCCGGCAAGCACCCGCGTGAAGGTTTTGACTTCTTCCCGCTGACCGTCGACGTCGAAGAGCGCATGTACGCCGCGGGCCGCATCCCGGGCTCGTTCTTCCGCCGCGAAGGCCGCCCCTCGACGGAAGCCATCCTGGCCTGCCGCCTGATGGACCGCCCGCTGCGCCCCGCCTTCGTGAAGGGCCTCCGCAACGAGGTCCAGATCGTCGTCACCGTGCTCTCCATCAACCCGGACGAGCTCTACGACGTCGTCGCGATCAACGCGTCCTCGATGTCCACCCAGCTTTCCGGCCTGCCCTTCTCCGGTCCGATCGGCGGCGTCCGCGTTGCCCTCGTCGCCGACGAGCACGGCTCGCAGTGGGTTGCGTTCCCGAAGCACTCCCAGCTGGAGAACGCCGTCTTCAACATGGTCGTCGCCGGCCGCATCGCCGGTGACGACGTCGCCATCATGATGGTTGAGGCCGAAGCGACCGACAACTCCTGGAACCTCATCAAGGAACAGGGCGCCACCGCCCCGACCGAAGAGGTTGTCTCCGAGGGCCTCGAGGCCGCCAAGCCGTTCATCAAGGCACTCTGCGAAGCGCAGTCAGACCTGGCAGCCCGCGCCGCCAAGCCGACCGTCGAGTTCCCCGTCTTCCTGGACTACCAGGACGACGTCTACGCCGCTGTGGAGTCCGCCGCCGCCGAGAAGCTGGCTGCCGTCTTCCAGATCGCCGACAAGCAGGAACGCGACACCGCCTCCGACGAGCTCAAGGACGAGGTCACCTCCTCCCTGGCCGGCCAGTTCGAAGGCCGCGAGAAGGAACTGTCCGCAGCCTTCCGCTCCGTCACCAAGCAGGTTGTGCGCCAGCGCATCCTCAAGGACCAGATCCGCATCGACGGCCGTGGCCTGACGGACATCCGCCAGCTCACCGCCGAGGTCGAGGTCCTGCCCCGCGTCCACGGCTCGGCCATCTTCGAGCGCGGCGAGACCCAGATCATGGGTGTCACCACGCTGAACATGCTCAAGATGGAACAGCAGATCGACTCGCTGTCTCCCGTGACGCGCAAGCGCTACATGCACAACTACAACTTCCCGCCGTACTCCACCGGCGAGACCGGCCGCGTCGGGTCGCCGAAGCGCCGCGAAATCGGCCACGGTGCCCTCGCAGAGCGCGCCATCATGCCGGTGCTGCCGTCCCGCGAGGAATTCCCGTACGCGATCCGCCAGGTGTCTGAGGCTCTCAGCTCCAACGGTTCGACGTCTATGGGTTCCGTCTGCGCCTCCACGCTGTCCCTGCTCAACGCAGGTGTGCCGCTGAAGGCCGCCGTTGCCGGTATCGCCATGGGCCTGGTTTCCGACCAGGTTGACGGCCAGACCCGCTACGCCGCGCTGACCGACATCCTCGGCGCCGAAGATGCCTTCGGCGACATGGACTTCAAGGTTGCGGGTACCTCCGAGTTCGTCACGGCCATCCAGCTGGACACCAAGCTCGACGGCATCCCGGCCTCTGTCCTGGCCGCCGCCCTGAAGCAGGCCCGCGAAGCCCGCCTGCACATCCTGGACGTCCTGAACTCCGCGATCGACACCCCGGACGAGCTCTCCGAGTTCGCGCCGCGCGTCATCGCAGTCAAGATCCCGGTAGACAAGATCGGCGAGGTCATCGGCCCGAAGGGCAAGATGATCAACCAGATCCAGGAAGACACCGGAGCCGACATCTCGATCGAGGACGACGGAACTGTCTACATTGGCGCCACCAACGGCCCGTCTGCCGACGCAGCACGGTCCGCGATCAACGCCATCGCCAACCCGCAGGTCCCGGAAATCGGCGAGCGTTACCTGGGCACGGTCGTCAAGACCACGACCTTCGGCGCCTTCGTTTCCCTGACCCCGGGCAAGGACGGTCTGCTGCACATCTCCGAACTGCGCAAGATCGCCGGCGGCAAGCGCGTGGACAACGTCGAGGACGTCGTTTCCGTGGGCCAGAAGATCCAGGTGGAAATCACCAAGATCGATGACCGCGGAAAGCTCTCCCTCTCGCCCGTCGTGGCCGACGAGGCAGAGGTCGCTGACGCGGACAACGCTGAGGTCTCCGTGGAGTCCGCAGAGTAGTCTTTCCTGACCCAAGCAGCGGGGCCGGTGGATTCGTCCACCGGCCCCGCTGCCGTTAAAGGCAGGTAGGATTGCAGGCAGATTTGGCACACTTCCCGTGACGGTTTTATTGAAAGGCCTTAATGACTGTCGTCCCCCTGCCGCTTGAGCAGAACCAGCACGCCGACACCCTCATCCACGGAGCCGACGGCGGCTCGGAGGTGCGGCGCTCGGTGCTGCCCGGCGGCGTCCGGGTACTGACCGAGGCAATGCCGGGGCAGCGTTCGGCCACCATCGGCTTCTGGGTCGGCGTCGGCTCGCGCGACGAGGCCCCCGGCCAGCACGGCTCCACCCACTTCCTGGAACACCTGCTGTTCAAGGGCACCCAGCGGCGCACCGCGCTGGAAATCGCCTCGGCTTTCGACGAGGTCGGCGGGGAGTCCAACGCCGCCACCGCCAAGGAGAGCACCTGCTACTTCGCCCGGGTGCTGGACACGGACCTGCCAATGGCGATTGACGTCATCGCGGACATGATCACCGGCGCCGTGCTGGACCCGCAGGAGATGGAGCAGGAACGGGACGTCATCCTCGAGGAGATCGCGATGGACAGCGACGATCCCACCGACGTCGCCCACGAGCACTTCGTCGCCGCCGTTCTGGGCACCCACCCGCTCGGCCGCCCCATCGGCGGCACCCCGGAGGCCATCCGCGCCGTCGCCCGCGACTCGGTCTGGGACCACTACCGCCGCTACTACCGCCCGGACGAGCTCGTCATCACCGCCGCCGGGGGACTGGACCACGACGTCGTTTGCGGGCTTGTGGTGGACGCCTTGAACTCGGCCGGCTGGCAGCTCGAACACGACGCCGCCCCGGTGCAGCGCCGCCCGACCGAGCGCGCCTCGATCACCGGCACCGCAGGCCTGCACGTGGTCAAACGCCCCGTGGAGCAGGCCAATATCATCATGGGCTGCCCGTCCCTGGTCGCTACCGATGACCGACGCTTCGTGATGAGCGTGCTGAACGCCGTGCTGGGCGGCGGCATGTCCTCCCGGCTGTTCCAGGAGGTCCGCGAGAAGCGCGGCCTGGTCTACTCGACGTACTCCTTTGCGTCCTCCTACGCCGACGCCGGCTACTTCGGCATGTATGCCGGCTGCACGCCGTCGAAGGTCCGGCAGGTGCTGGAGCTGCTCGGCGCCGAACTGGACAAACTGGCCGAGGACGGCATCACCGAAGAGGAACTGCGCAAGGCCGTCGGACAGCTCAGCGGCGGGATCGTCCTGGCCCTGGAGGACACCGGTTCTCGGATGTCCCGGCTGGGCCGTGCGGAGCTGGTCTCCGGCGAATACCAGGCCATCGACGAGACGCTGCGCCAGATCAAGGCCGTGACTGCTGCCGAGGTCCAGGAGCTGGCGCGCGAACTCGCCGCCGCCCCCCGCACCGTCACAGTGGTGGGTCCGTTCGAAGAAACCGAGACCTTCGGCCTCTAGATAGCCCGCACAACGCTCCCGGAGATCCGGCGGCGCTCCCGCAGCTCAGGCGGGGACGGGCGCGGGTTCGGGGACGCGGCGGCACACCGTGGTCATAAAGGGGCTGAACTCGCTCGCGCTCCCGAGCCGCAGCCCGGCCGCATGGGTCAGCTGGCCGTCCTCGACCCGCAGGGTGTGCCGGGCGGTGCCGCGGTCGCTGCGCCGTTCGATGGTCAGCGTGCCGTCGTGCCAACTGGCGCGGGCGGGCGCCTCCGGGGGCAGGCCCATGCTGTTGACGTGGTACCAAAGTGTGTCGGGACGGTCCGGGTCCATGGTGAAAACGCCGACGCCCTCGGTCTTAGCGCCGCCTGCGTCGGTGTGGCGGTAGCTCATGGTCACCGCCAAACCGGCAGCGGCGCGGGCGAAAACAACCTCGGCCGCGGCCGTGCGGGCCGGGCCCCAAGCTGTGGCTTCCCATTGGGTAGTGCCGCTCCAATGCCCCAGAAAAGACTCAAGGGCCTCGTGCGCACTGCCTGGCAACGGTCGATCCATGCTTCCTCCGAGGGGGATTCCGTCCGTCTCACCCCGCCACCATCATCACGCCGTGTCCCGTGGCTGTAAAGGATCGCACCCGCCCTGGTCCGCGGGAGGGTCGCAGGCGGCGCCCACCCTGCCCGAAAACGTTGCCGATTCGTTGCACGGCTTCCCAAGAGGCCCGTTGACATGGTGTGATCCGCATCATAGATTTGCCGTAATCTGAATCACCTTTCAGGTTCTACCCAGATCTCCTGCCAGATTCCGCGGATTCTCAACGAAAGGCATCCCGTGAAGGATACAAAGAAGTTCCTGATGGTCGCCGTGATGGCCACCGGGCTCGCCCTCAGCGCCTGTGCGCCAACGGCCGGCTCCGCCGCGCCGGCGGGCTCCGGCGGCACCAAGGCAGCCGAACCGGTCAACGTCGGCATCATCTACTCCAAGACCGGCCCGCTGGCAGCCTACGGCGCCACCTACTACGAGGGCCTCCAGGCCGGCATCGACTACGCCACCGGCGGCACCGGCGAGGTCAACGGCGCCAAGCTCAACCTCACTTACGCCGACGACGGCGGCGACCCGGACAAGGCCGTCACCGCGGCCAAAGACCTGATCGGCAAGGGCTACAAGGTCATCGGCGGAACCGCGTCGTCGGGCATCGCCTTGAAGCTCGCCGAGCAGGCCCAGCAGAACAAGGTGCTGTACATCTCCGGTCCCGCCGCGACCGACGCGATCCAGGGCATCAACAAGTACACCTTCCGCTCGGGCCGGCAGAGCCTGCAGGATGTTGCCACCGCCGGCAGCTTCATCGACATCAAGGGCAAGAAGATCCTGGTGTTCGCGCAGGACAACGCCTTCGGCCAGGGCAACGTCGCCGCGGTCAAGGCCGTCCTCGGCGCCAAGGGCGCGACGGTGGAATCCATCCTCGTGGCAGACGGACAGGAGCTCACCCCGTTCGCGCGCCAGCTCATCGACGCCAAGCCGGACATGGTCTTCGTGGCCTGGGCCGGGGCAACGACCGGCAGCATGTGGCAGGCCCTGAGCCAGCAGGGTGTCTTTGACAAAGCCCCGGTGGTGACCGGTCTCGGTGACGCGTCCAGCTTCGGTGCCTACGGCGCCGCAAGCTCCAAGATCAGCTTCCTGAACCACTACTTCCCGGGCGCCTCGGGCACGGACGTGGAGAAGAAGATGATCGCCGCCGTCGAAAAGGCCGGCAAGAAGGCCGACCTGTTCACCCCGGACGGCTTCGTCGCCGGCCAGATGATCGTCCAGGCCATCAAGGGCGGCGGCTCCGATCCCGACGCCATGGTCAAAGCACTGGAAGGCTTCAGCTTCGACGGACCCAAGGGCAAGGAAACCGTCCGGGCTTCGGACCACGCGCTGATCCAGGACATGTACCAGGCCAAGCTTGTCCAGAAGGGCGGCACCTGGGCTCCCGAGCTCATCAAGGTGGTTCCCGGCGACACCGTCGCGCCGCCGGAGAAGAAGTAGCTGCCCGGAGCGTCAGCACCAGGCCTGCTTCCTGAACCAGCCCGCGAGAAACGAAGGACCCGTATGAATACCCCAGCCCTGCCCGCCCTCGCGGTGGATGGCCTCGGCTTGCAGATCGGCGGTGCCCGCATCCTCCAGGACGTGGGCTTCGAGGTCGGCGCCGGTGAAATGATCGGCGTCATCGGCCCGAACGGCGCCGGCAAGACCACCTTGTTCAACCTGATTTCCGGCGTCATGCGCCCCACCGCGGGCAGCATCATGCTGAACGGCAGGGAGATCACGGCCGCGCCCATCCACCGCCGGTCCCGGGCAGGGCTGGGACGGACCTTCCAGACCTCCAACTTGTTTCCCAGGCTGAGCGTGCTGGAAAACGTCCGGCTCGCCGCCCAGGCGAAACTCGGCGGCAGCTTCAGCATCCTGCGCTTCCCCTCGGCCTCGGACGAGGCCACCCGCATTGCCCGCGGCACCATCGACGAGGTCGGGCTCACCAGCCAGCTCACGACGGCGGCGGGGGACCTCTCACACGGTGAGAAGCGCAAGGTGGAGATCGCCGTGCTGCTGGCGACGGATCCCGCCGTCGTCCTGCTTGACGAGCCGATGGCCGGGGTGGCGTCGGGGGATGTCCCGTCCCTCACCTCGATCATCCGCGGGATGCACCGGGACCGCGGCTGCACCATCATGATGGTGGAGCACCACATGGACGTGGTCCTAGGCCTGGTGGACAGGGTGGCCGTGATGCACCACGGCAGCCTGCTGGCCTTGGACAGCCCGGACGCCGTCATGGCCAACCCCACCGTGCAAAGCGCCTACCTCGGAGACCCCGTATGAGCACCGCAGCGGAAAGCCGCGCCGCCGAACCCCGGCCCGTCCTCAGGGTCGAGTCCCTGTTCGCCACCATTGCCGGTCAGCAGGTGGTGGAGGACGTGTCCTTCACCGTTCCGGCTACGGGGATCACCGCACTGCTGGGCCGCAACGGCGTCGGGAAAACCAGCACCATCAAAGCCATCATCGGCCTGATCGAGCGGACCGGCACTATTGAACTGGACGGCGTGCGGATCGAGAAGGAAGCCACCTTCAAGATCATCCGCAGCGGCGTGGGCTACGTCCCGGAGGACCGCGAGGTCTTCTCCAAGCTCACCGTGGCGGAGAACCTCCGGCTCGCCGAGCGCGACGCCGCGCCCCGCCGGCAACTGGTCGAGGAGCTCTTCCCCGACCTGCTGGCCCGGTCCGCGCAAATGGCCGGGACGCTCTCCGGCGGACAGCAGCAAATGGTCTCGCTGGCCCGCGCCCTGCTGAACACCAACAAGATCCTGTTCGTCGACGAGCCCACCAAGGGCCTGGCGCCCAAGATTGTCGGCGAGGTGGCAGAGACCCTGGCGGAGGCGGCCAAGACCGTCCCGATCCTGCTCGTCGAGCAAAACCTGCACGTCGTCCGCCAGCTGGCCGAGGGCGCCGTCGTTCTCTCCGGCGGGCGGGTGGTCCACACCGGCCCGGCCCTTGAGTTCCTCGACGACGCCGGCCTGATCCAGCGCCATCTGGGTGTGTCCACGGACTCTGCCCACTCCGGGAATCCGGTCGAGAAAGGGGCTGGCCTGTGAGCACCCTGGTCCTGTTGTTGTTCACCGGCCTCGGGCTGGGAGCCCTGTACTTCCTGGTGGCCGCCGGGCTGTCCCTGATCTACGGGCTGATGGGCGTGCTGAACTTCGCGCACGGCGCCTTCCTGACCCTGGGGGCTTTCACCGGCTGGGAAATCGCCCGGCGCACCGGCTCCGATAGCTGGGGAACATTCCTGCTGTCGCTCGTGATCGGAGCCGCCGCCGGCGCCGCATTCGCCGCGTTTACCGAGTTCGTCCTGATCCGCCGCCTCTACCAGCGGCACATCGAGCAGGTGCTCGTCACGGTGGGCCTCTCGCTCGCGGCCGTGGCACTCTTCGACGGTGTCTGGGGCACCGATCCGGTGTATATCCAGGGTCCGGCCTGGTTCAAGGACACGACGGAAATCCTGGGCGCCCGGATCCCGAACGACCGGTTCGTCTGCATCGTTGCCGCGGTGTTGGTGCTGCTGGCCCTGGTGTTCTTCCTGCAGAAGACCCGCTACGGCATGATCATCCGCGCCGGCGTGGAAAACCGGTCCATGGTCACGGCCCTGGGGATTGACGTCCGCAAGGCCTTCACCCTCGTCTTCACCATCGGCGGGGCGGCGGCCGGCCTTGGTGGCGTCCTCGCCTCGCACTACTTCGGCTATGTCTCGCCCATGCTCGGCGGCTCGCTGCTGATCTTCGCCTTTATCGTCACGGTGATCGGCGGCCTCGGCTCGCTGACCGGAGCGGCCATCGCGGCCGTCGCCGTCGCCGTCCTGCAGCAGTTCGCGAACTTCTACCTCGGCGGCACGGGCGACTTCGTCGTCGTGCTGGCCCTGGCACTCGTACTGTTGTTCCGTCCCACCGGCCTGCTCGGGAGAACCGCATGACCACCGATACCGACACCTCCAGCACCGACGGCACCGCCAGCCAGGACCGGCCGGCGGCCGACGGCGGGCGCCGGCCCCGCAGGCACGACGGGCACGGAGCGCCCGGCAGCGCGCAGCGCCCCGGCCGCCCCGGCATCACCGGACGCCGGCTCGCGGCGTGGGCTGCGGGAGCGGCCGGCGTGCTGCTCCTGGTCCTGCTGCCGCTGTTGAACATCTCGCTGCCCGGTGTGCTCCCGGGCCCGAGCTACACCCCCGGGTCCCTCCAGTTGCTCGCCATGTGCATGCTGATGGCCGCCGCGGCCTTGACCTACCACCTGCTGTTGGGCGTGGCCGGGCTGCTGTCCTTCGGGCACGCCCTCTACTTCGGCGCGGGCGTTTACGGGCTCGCGATCATCCTGCAGAACCTGGACATCCCGCTGCTGCCGGCCATGGGGCTCACCCTGCTGATCGTGATCGTGCTGGCCCATGTGGTGGGCAGTATCAGCCTCCGGGTCAGCGGCATCCCGTTCGCCATGGTCACCCTCGCCTTCGCCCAGGCCGGCTCGGTGATCGTGGGCCGCAACCCCGAGGGCAAGACCGGCGGGGACGAAGGGCTGACGCTGCGCACCGACAACCTGCCCGACGTGCTGGTAGGCGTGGTCAACACCCGCAACCTGTATTGGCTGGCGCTGGCCGTGCTGGTGGCGGTCTTCCTCATCGTGACCTGGGTGCAGTCCTCCCGGGCCGGCCACGCCGCGGCTGCCGTGCGGGAGAACGAGCTGCGGGTCCGCGTACTCGGGCTCCAGCCGTACCTCGTGAAGCTGCTGATCTTCGTGGTCTCCGCCGTGCTGGTCTGCATCATCGGGATGGTCTTCCTGCTGCTGCAGAGCGGGGCGGTGCCCCGGGCAGTGTCCTCGGACCTCACTGTCACCCTGCTCGTGATGGTGGTCCTCGGCGGGGTCGGCTCACGCTGGGGTGCCGTCATCGGCGGAGTCTTCTATACAATCCTGGACCAGCGCCTCACCACGCTGGCCAACTCGGAAGCAGTCAAGTCGCTCCCGGACGTCCTGCGTGTGCCGTTGTCCGAGCCGCTGTTCATCCTCGGCACGCTCTTCATCCTCGTGGTGATTTTCCTGCCCGGCGGCATCACGGGAACCGCCGAGCGACTGGCGCAACGCCGAAGCCGTGGCCAGCGTGCCGCGGCCAGCGATGCCCGCACCCCGGGCGACCTCCTCGAGGACGCCGCATGAGCGGCCCGGCCGGCACCGGGCCCGCCGACGGCCTGCACACCCTGGGCCGCTGGACCGCGGACCGCAGCCTCGCCACCCCGCACCGGGTCGCCATCGACGACCGCGGGTGCACCCTGCTCTACAGCGAGCTGGAACGCCGTGCCGCGGCGCTGGCCGCCGGGTTCCGGACCGCCGGGTACGGGGTCGGGGACCGGATCGCGAGCCTGACCGGCAACAGCTCGGACCACGTGGTGGCCTTCTTCGCCTGCGCCAAGGCCGGGCTCGTCCTGGTCCCGCTGTCCTGGCGGCTCTCGCCCCGGGAACTCGCCGCCCAGCTGGAACTCGCCGAACCCCAGCTGCTGCTGGTCGAGGGCGAGCTCGACGGGCTCGCCGCGGCGGCGTGCGCGCTGCTGCCGCTCCGGCCCCGGACCGCGGCCCTGGGGCCCGGCGGCGTCGAAAAGTCGGTGCCGCCGCCCACCCGCGTGCACCCGGCCGCGCCGCAGCCGCTCGGCGGACCCGCCGCTCCCCGCCGGGAGGTGCGCGACGACGATGCCCTCCTGATGATTTTCACCTCGGGCACCGAGGGCGCCAGCAAGGCCGCCGTCCTGACCCACGCCAACTGCTTCTGGAACAACCTTTCGCTCTCCCGAACCCTGGATATGGGCAGCAACGATGTGGTCCTGGCCGTGCTGCCGCAGTTCCACGTGGGCGGCTGGAACATCCAGCCGCTGCTGGCCTGGTGGACCGGAGCCACCGTGGTGCTGGAGCGCGGCTTTGATCCTGGCCGGGTCCTGCAGCTGATCGCAGAGCGTGGCGTGACCATGCTGATGGGCGTCCCCACCCAGTACCTGATGCTGGCCGAACACCCCGACTTTGCCCACGCCGAACTGGGCAGCCTGCGCCACGCGGTGGTCGGCGGCGCGCCGATGCCGGCGCCGCTGCTGCGGATCTGGCACCGCAGGGGAGTGGCGCTGAGCCAGGGCTATGGCCTGACCGAGGCCTCCCCGAATGTGTTGTGCCTGCCGAATGAGGATGCCGAACGGATGGTGGGCTACTCCGGCAAGCCCTACCCGCACGTCGCCGTCGCCGTGGCGGATCCCGTCACCGGGGAAATCCTCGACGGCGCCGCCAGCGGGGAACTGCTGGTGGGAGGCCCCGGCGTCTTTGCCGGCTACTTCCGTGACCCTGCCGCCACGGCGGCTGTCCTCGCCAACGGCTGGCTGCGAACCGGAGACCTTGTGGAGCGCGACGCCGAGGGGTACATCAAAGTTGTGGACCGGCTCAAAGACATCTACATTTCCGGCGGCGAGAACGTCGCGCCGTCCGAGGTCGAGGCCGCGCTGCTGGCCCATCCCGCGGTGGCGCAGGCCGCCGTCGTCGGGGTGGAGGACGAGCGTTGGGGTGAAAGCGGGATGGCCTTTGTGGTGATCCGTCCCGGCATGGCCACCGATGAGCAGGAACTGCTGGAGCATTGCGCCTCCCTGCTGGCCCGGTTCAAGGTTCCGGTGCGGATCGAGATGGTCCCGGCGCTGCCCCGCACCGCGCTGAACAAGGTGCTCCGGGCCAAGCTGCGCCAGGACTTCGCCGGCCGCGTATCGGCAGAAAGGGGCCGGGCATGAGCGCCGCACCGCGCACCGCCCGGGGGACCCGCACCCGCGCCAAGCTCCTCGAGGCCGCGGAATCGGTCTTCGCTTCCGTGGGCTACCACGAGGCCTCAATCGTCAAGATCACCGAAGCCGCGGGTGTTGGCCTCGGCACCTTCTACCTCTACTTCGACGGCAAGCAGACCATCTTCGACGAAGTGGTCGAGGACCTGAACCGGCGGGTCCGCCACGCCATGACCGATGCGGCCAGGAGCGCCGGCACCCGGCTCGAAGCGGAGCGGGCCGGCTTCCGTGCGTTTTTCCGCTTCACCGCCCAGCACCCCGCCCTGTACCGCATCATCCGGCAGGCCGAGTTCGTCTCGCCGGGCGCCCTGCGGCTGCACTACACCCGGATCGTCAACGGCTACATCGAGGGCCTGAAGGAGGCCCAGCTCAGCGGCGAGGTCCGGGAGATGGACCCCACCGTGGCAGCCTGGGCCCTGATGGGCATCGGCGAGCTGATCGGCATGCGCTGGGTCCTCTGGGACGAGGAGGGCGCCGAACCCGCCGCCGGCCCCCGGCCCGAGGTGCCGGAAGAAGTCTTCGAGGAAATGATGCAGTTCATCGAACGGGCCCTCGCGCCCGCCCCAGCACCAACAGCACCAACAGCAACCCCCGCGAACCCCACCCCGCCCCAGGAAGGGACAGCCCCATGACCCAGACAGCCAGCAAGGAAACCTACCGCACCGCCGAAGTGGAGGTCCGCGGCGGCACACTTCACACCGCGATCTGGGGCCCGGACGACCCGGCCGCGCCGACCATCCTGGCCGTCCACGGGGTCACCGCCTCGCACAAGGCCTGGCCGTACCTGGCCGAGGCGCTGCCGGACGTGCGGATCATCGCCCCGGATCTGCGAGGCCGGGGCCGCAGCAATGGCCTGCCCGCGCCGTACGGCATGCCCTCGCATGCTGAAGATCTCGCGGCCGTGCTCGCAGAGCTGGCCTCGGGGCCGGTGGTCGTGGTGGGCCATTCGATGGGCGCCTTCGCCTCGCTGGTCCTCGCGAACATGTTCCCGGAGCGCGTCCGCTCGCTCGTTCTGGTGGACGGAGGTCTGCCGCTGCAGGTCCCGGAGGGTATTTCCGACGCCGAGGTCATCTCCTCGGTGCTGGGGCCGGCGGCCGAGCGCCTCAACGCCACGTTCCCGAGCCGGGAGGTGTACCGCTCCTTCTGGCGGCAGCACCCGGCCTTCAGCGGTGACTGGAGCCCGCTGATCGAGGCCTACGTGGACTACGACCTCACCGGTGAAGAACCGGAATTGCGGCCCGCCACCCGCTACCAGGCGATGGCCGAGGACACCGCGGAACTGCACCGCGGCGCCTCGCTGCTGAAGGCGCTGGATGAGCTCGCTGTGGACACCGTGGTCCTCCGGGCACCGCGCGGCCTGCTCAACGAGCCGGCCGCCCTCTACGCGCCCGGCTACCTGGACGCCTGGGCGGAGAAGCTGCCGTCCCTGCGGGTGCGCGAGGTGCCTGACGTCAACCACTACACGATCGTGATGGGCGAAGCCGGCGCCGGAGCCATCGCGGACAGCGTCAGGGAGGCCCTGGCCGGTAGCTGAAGACCGCCGGCTGGGGCCCCCAAGCTGGGTCCGCCGGCTTGGGGGCGGCTAGCCGCCGGCAAACGGCGGCAGCACGTCGACGACGTCGTCCGGGGACAGCGCCGCCGACGGGTTCCGGACCGCCACCTCGTTGAGCAGGAAGCTGGACCGGGAGAGGATGCGCGCCAGCGGCGGGGTCCCGGCCGGCGGCTCGGGGCGCTCGACGGCGAGGATCGCCTCCAGCAGGCTGGCCAGCGTGGCGCCGTCGGCGAGGTCGAACTTCTCCTCGTCCATGCCGGCGGCAGCGCGCGCGGCAGCGAAGTAGCGTACGTTCACGGGTGGTTCAGCCTCCGATGGCGCTCATACTGCGGTCCGGCTGGACAAAGTCCGGAGCGTCCAGCCCGACGTGGTCCATGCCGTGGGCCTTGGGCTTGAGCCACATGGCGTCCTGCCAGCGCTCGGCGAGCTGGTCGTCGCTGGCGCCCTCGCGGAGCAAACCGAGCAGGTCGACTTCCTCTCGGGAGAAGAGGCAGCTCATGATCTTGCCCTCGGCGGTGATGCGGGTGCGGCGGCAGTCCGAGCAGAACGGCTCCGTGACCGAGGCGATGATTCCCACGGTGCCCAGCACCGGGCCGGTGGCCTCGTCCGTGCCCGGTACGCGGGCGCGGACTTCGAAACGCTCGGCCGGGGCGCCGTCGCGCTCCCGCGGATCCGTGCCAAGCACGTAGTCGACGGAGAGCAGGGACCTGATCTCCGCGGCGGTAATCATGTTCCGGCGGGTCCAGCCGTGGTCCGCGTCCAGCGGCATCTGTTCGATGAAGCGAAGCTCGTAGCCGCGGTCCAGCGCCCAGGCCAGCAGCGAGGGGGATTCGGCGTCGTTGATGCCGCGCATCAGGACGGCGTTGAGCTTCACCGGGCCCAGGCCGGCGGCCCAGGCGGCGTCGACCCCGGCGAGGACCCGGTCCAGGAACGGGCGCCGGGTCAGCTTGGTGAAGGTTTCCTCATGCAGCGAATCCAGGGACACGTTGATCCGGGTGAGGCCGGCCGTCTTCAGCGCGGCCGCCTTCTTGTCCAGTCCGACGGCGTTGGTGGTCATGGAGATCGGAAGGTCCGGGTGCCCCTGGCGGAGGGCGGAAATGATGTCCAGCAGGTCGGCCCTGACCAGCGGCTCGCCGCCGGTCAGCCGGAGCTCCCGCACGCCCAGCATGTCGACCCCGATCCGAACGATCCGCACGATCTCATCCGCGGTCATGACGGCCTGCTTGGACAGCCACTCGAGGCCCTCGGCCGGCATGCAGTAGCTGCAGCGCAGGTTGCACTTGTCCGTCAGCGAGAGCCGCATGTCGGTGGCGCGGCGGCCGTAGCGGTCAAGCAGCCCGGCGGGGAGGCCGGCCGGGCGACCGGCCAGCTGCGGCGCCGGCGCGCCGGGGCCGCCTTCTGCGCGGGGCTGGGGCATGCCAAGCTGAACACTCATAAAGTCAGGCTACGCCACTGCGGGCCAGGCATCACGCCCGAGGCCCTCCCAACTTATGCTGGAAGGGTGAACACGTCCCGGGCCGCTCCTGCAGCGGCCCCCAGCGGAACCCCGCGGCCGGGCCGGCGGCGCCCGCAACTGTGGGCCGCCGCGTCCGGGGTCGCCGCCGTCGGCTGCGGCCTCGTGCTGGGCGAACTGGCGGCCGCGCTGGTCAGCCCTTCCGTTTCACCTGTGACAGCCGTGGGCGGGGCAGTCATCGACGCCGTTCCGCCGGGCGTCAAGGACTGGGCGGTCTCGCTGTTCGGCACGGCGGACAAACTCGCCCTGCTCGTCGGTATGTCCCTGGTGATCGCCGCGGTGGCGGCGCTGGCAGGAGTCCTGGAGTGGCGCCGCCGTTTCGCCGGACTGGCCGTCGTCGCGGTCTTCGGGCTGGCGGGCGCCGCGGCCGTGCTGGGCCGGGCGGAGGCCACTCCCATCGCCGTGCCCGTTCCGCTGCTCGACGCCGCGGCGGGCATGATGCTGCTGGGCTGGCTGATCCGGAAGCTGCGGGATTGGCAGGGGTCCGCCGAAACGGAAGGTCCCGCCCGGCGCCGGTTCCTGCAGTCCCTCGGGGTCGCCGGCGCCGTCGTCGCCGTCGGGGGAGTGCTGGCGTCCACCGTGCGTGGGGCGGCGGCCGCCGTTGCGGAGCTTCGCGGCAAAGTCGTGCTCCCGGGCCCGGCATCGGGCGCGCCGCCGCTACCGGCAGGGGCCCAGCTGTCCCTGGCCGGAATGGGCCCGCTGGTGACCCCGAACAAGGATTTCTACCGGATCGACACCGCGCTGCGCGTCCCGCTGGTGGATCCGCGCGACTGGAAGCTGAAAGTCACGGGCCTGGTGGACCGCGACGTCGAACTGGACTTCGCGGCCCTGCTGGCCAAGCCCCTGAGCGAGCGGTACATCACCATCGCCTGCGTTTCCAACGAGGTGGGCGGTGACCTGATCGGCAACGCCCGCTGGCTCGGTTGGCCGGTCCGGGAACTGCTGGCGCAGGCCGGACCGAAGCCGGGGGCGGACATGGTGCTCTCACGCAGCGCGGACGGCTGGACCGCGGGAACCCCGCTGGAGGTGCTGACCGACGCCCGGGACGCGCTGCTGGCCGTGGGGATGAACGGGGAACCGCTGCCGCTGGAACACGGCTTCCCGGTCCGGCTTGTTGTGCCGGGGCTCTACGGTTACGTCTCGGCGACCAAGTGGGTCACCGAGCTGAAGGTGACCCGGTTCGCGGACGACGTCGCCTACTGGACGCCGCGCGGCTGGAGTGCTCGCGGACCGATCAAGACGTCGTCGCGGATCGATGTACCGCGGTCCGGGCGGAGTGTCGGCGCGGGGACGGTGGACTTTGGTGGCGTGGCCTGGGCCCAGCACCGCGGCATCGCAAGGGTGGAAGTGCGCATCAACCGCGGCGACTGGAAGCTGGCGGAACTGGCGCCCGCGATCACCACGGACACCTGGCGGCAGTGGAAGCTCTCACTGCCGCTGGGCCCGGGGCAGTACGAGGCCCAGGTCCGTGCCACCGACCTGGCCGGCACCGTGCAGGTGGAGGAGCGCGCCCCGGCGGCGCCCAGCGGGGCCACCGGCTACCACACGGTTACAGTTGACGTGAAGTCCTAGCCCGCCGAGCCGAAGGTCACGAACCGTATGCACCGCACCGCGAACAGGCCCGCCACCGTCGAAGCGCACCGGGACAAGGTCCGGACGCTGCTGGCCCCGCTCGCCGCCCGCATAGACACGGTCCCGCTCCGCGAGGCTCTGGGCCGCGGACTGGCTGCCGACGTCGCGGCCCCGCTGGACCTTCCGCCCTTCGCCAACTCACAGATGGACGGCTTCGCCATCCGCAGCGCTGACGTTCCCGACGGCGGTGCGGAGCTGCGCGTTGTTGCCCCCGTCCCGGCCGGCGCCGAGCCCGCGCCGCTGCGCCCGGGCACCGCCGCGCCCATCATGACCGGCGCCATGATCCCGGCCGGGGCCGACGCCGTTGTCCCCATCGAGCAGGCCGTGCCCGATTCCTTCCCCGCGCCCGGGGCAGCCGCCACGGTCCGCCTGCCCGCGGCCCCGGCGGGCACCTTCGTCCGCGACGCCGGCAGCGACATCGCCGCCGGGGAGCCCGCCCTGGCCGCCGGGACCTTCCTGGGGCCGGGGCAGCTGGGGCTTCTGGCCGCGCTGGGCCTGACCCAAGTACCGGTACACGCCGTGCCGGCGGTGCTGCTGGTGACCACCGGCGACGAGGTGGTGGAACCGGGCAGCCCGCTGGAGCCTGGGAAAATCTACGATGCCAACGGCGCCCTGCTCGAATCCGCGCTGCGCCAGGCGGGCCTGCGCGTGACGCGGACCGGCATCTCCGCCGACAACCCCGACGAACTCGCGGCCCTGCTGCACCGGCACGCGCCCGACGTGGACCTGATGATCACCACCGGCGGAGTCAGCAAGGGCGCCTACGAGGTGGTCCGGCAGGCGCTGGCGGGCCACGACGTCGAATTCGGCCCGGTGGCGATGCAGCCAGGCGGCCCGCAGGGTATCGGCAGCTTTGACGGCGTGCCCGTCCTGGGCTTCCCGGGGAACCCGGTGAGCTGCCTTGTCTCGTTCGAAATGTTCCTCCGGCCCGTTCTGGCCGAACTGTTCGGCTCGCCGGCGCCCCGCACGGTGGTCCGGGCCCGGCTTGCCGAGGCACTGACTTCCCCGGAAGCCAAACATCAGGTCCGGCGCGGCACGCTCAGCCCCGACGGAACGGTCCGGTTGGAGGGCGGCGCCGGATCACACCTGGTGCACGCCCTGGCCCAGTCCAACGCCCTGGTGCAGGTGCCGGTGGGAACCGCGGCGCTCGCCGAGGGCGACGAGGTGGAAGTATGGATCCTGTGAACGAAGCAGATACCCCCGACAAACCCGTGCTGACCCATCTCCGGCAGGACGGCACCGCCCAGATGGTCGACGTGTCCAACAAGGCCGAGACCACGCGCGGGGCCACGGCCACCGCCACGGTCAACAGCACCGCCGAGGTCCTGGCCCTGCTCGGCGCCGGCGAGCTGCCCAAGGGCGACGCGCTGGCCGTCGCGCGGGTCGCCGGAATCCTGGCCGCCAAGAAGACTCCGGACCTCATTCCGCTCTGCCACCCGCTGCCGATCGCCAAGGTCACCGTGGACTTCGAGCTCGACGCCGCGTCGGTCACCGTGTTCGCCACGGTCAAGACCCGCGGCGTGACCGGGGTGGAGATGGAAGCACTCACCGCGGCGACCGTCGCGGCACTCAGCGTGTACGACATGATCAAGGCCGTGGACAAACACGCGGTCCTGACCGACATCAAGGTGCTGGCCAAGAGCGGCGGCAAGAGCGGGGACTGGACACTGTGAGCACCGCTGAACCGCACCGCCACGGCGAGGCGACCGGCCGGAAGGCCGGCATCGTGATCGCCTCCACGCGCGCCGCCGCCGGGGTCTATGAAGACCTCACCGGCCCCGTCATCGTCGACTGGCTGACCGAACACGGCTTCGAGGCCTTCCCCGCGCTCGTGGTGCCCGACGGCGAGCCCGTCGGCGCCGCCCTGCGCGCCCTGCTCACCCAGCGCCCGGCCGTCATCATCACCAGCGGCGGCACCGGCCTCAGCCCCACCGACGCCACCCCGGAACAGACGCTGCCGCTGCTGGACCGGGAGATTCCCGGCATTATGGAGGGGCTGCGCAGCGCCGGCACGGCCAAGACGCCGATGGCCATGCTGAGCCGCGGCCACGCCGGCGCCGCCGGCAGCACCTTCATCGTCAACCTCCCCGGATCCCCTAAGGGCGTTATGGA
This sequence comes from Arthrobacter sp. KBS0702, assembly GCF_005937985.2. Classification (NCBI taxonomy): domain Bacteria; kingdom Bacillati; phylum Actinomycetota; class Actinomycetes; order Micrococcales; family Micrococcaceae; genus Arthrobacter; species Arthrobacter sp. KBS0702. Next base: position 1,276,711 of record NZ_CP042172.1, read on the forward strand.
CGGCCTGGGCGTGCTGGACCCGATCATTGGACACCTCTGCGACCAGCTGGAAGGCAGCCATGGGCACTGAATCCGCATTTGAAGTTGTACACGCCGTCCTTAGCGCCGAGCCCATCTCGGTGGACCAGGCGATCGCCGCGGTCGAATCGGACACGGCCGGCGCAGTGGTCAGCTTCAGCGGCGTCGTCCGCAACCACGACGGCGGCAAACCGGTGGTCCGGCTCAGCTACAGCGCCCATCCCACGGCACACCAGGTGATGGCCGACGTCGTCGCTCAGCTCGTCGCCGAGCACGCTCCCGCGGCGGGGGACGGGCCGGCCCAGCCGGTCCGGATCTGGGCCGCGCACCGGACCGGCACGCTGGAGATCGGCGACCCCGCCCTGGTCTGCGCCGTCTCGGCCGCCCACCGTGGCCAGGCGTTCGCGGTCTGCGCGGAACTTGTGGACCGGATCAAGGAGCAGGTGCCGATCTGGAAAGAACAGTTCTTTGCGGACGGCACCATTGAATGGGTCGGCGCGGGCGGGTAAGACCAGTCGGCGCCGGAGCGTAACGTCCACGGGCCGACGGCGCGGGCGGGTAACGCAGCCGTCCCGGTTCCGGTGGGGGCGGGCCCCGGCGGTAGGGTTGAAGGCATGACCGAACAACTCGCCGTCGCCGTCCTGGGCGCCAACGGGCGCATGGGCGCCGAGGCCGTCAAAGCCGTGGAAGCCGCCCCCGACCTGAAGCTCGTCGCCGCCCTGGGCCGCAATGATTCCCTGGACACGCTGGTGGACTCCGGCGCCCGCATCGTGGTGGACCTGACGGTGCCCGAAAGCACCGAAGCGAACGTCCACTTCGCGGTCGGCCACGGCATGCACGCCGTCGTTGGCACCACCGGCTGGGACGCCGAGCGGCTGGCACGGCTTGAGGCACTCCTCGCGGGCCGGTCAGGCGTGGGTGTCCTCATTGCCCCGAACTTCGCCCTCGGCTCGGTCCTGGCCTCCGCCTTTGCCGCGAAGGCGTCCCGGTACTTCGAATCGGTCGAAATCATCGAGCTGCACCACCCGGACAAGGTCGACGCGCCCTCCGGAACCGCCGTGCGCACCGCCCAGCTGATCGCCGCGGAACGGGCCGGTGCCGGCGTCGCCGCCAGCCCGGACGCGACCACGAGCGAACGCCCGGGGGCGCGCGGCTGCGACGTCGACGGCGTCCGCGTCCACAGCGTGCGGCTGAGGGGCCTGGTCGCGCACCAGGAAGTCCTGCTGGGCAGCCCGGGGGAGCAGCTGACCTTCCGCCACGATTCCTTCGACCGCGCCTCCTTTATGCCCGGCGTGCTGCTGGGCGTCCGCAACGTCGCGGCGCACCCGGGGCTCACCGTGGGCTTGGACGGCTACCTGGACCTGGGTCTCTGATGGCCAACGTCCTGGCGTCCTTCAAGGCCAACCGCACCAAGATCTGGGTGGGCGCGGTGACGCTCCTGCTGGTGTTCTACCTGGTGGTGTCCCTGCAGCGGTCCCTGCTGCTGCTCTCCGATGCCAATCCGGTGGCGAAAGCCCTCGGACTGGCCTACCTGGTGCTGCCCATGGTCGGAGCCTGGGCCCTGGTGCGCGAGCTCCTCTTCGGCGCCCGGACCGAGCGGCTGGCCAAGATCCTGGAGGCGGAAGGCGGCCTGCCGGAGGACACCCTGCCGCGCACCCCGGCTGGCCGGATTATCCGCGAAGCCGCGGACCTGGAGTTTGAGAAGTACCGGGCGGAAGCCGAAGCGGCGCCCGGGGACTGGCGCTCCTGGTTCCGGCTCAGCTGTGCCTACGACGCCGCCGGAGACCGCAAGCGGGCCCGCGCGTCGATGCGCGACGCCGTCCGTCTCTTCCGCGCCGGTTCACCAGCGGCCGGCGCCTAGCAGCGTTGCGCGCCTAACCGGCGCGCCGGGTACTCCGCAGTTGGCCGCGGCCCAGTTGGCCACGCCCCAGCTGGTTTGCCGCATGCCCCACCCATTCCAGCGGTCCGCGCCAGGAGAGCGCCGCGAAGGCGGCGCCTACGCCCAGTACCGCGAGGGCCTGCGCCCAGTACACCCCGTCCACGGTCCAGCCGGCGGGAAGGGGATGGCCGTACAGGGATGCCATCACGCACAGGTGTGCCGTGTAGAGGCTCAGCGTCAACGCACCGGCGCCGCGCAAGGGAAGCAGCAGGTCCAGCTGGATCCAGCCGCCGAGCCGTCCCAGCAGCAAGCAGAGGCCAACCACCGCTGCGGCGACCCCGGAGGTGTGCAGCAGGTCCAGCGTGGTGCCCGAATGCGGGGCACTTGAGGCCAGCCACCAGGCGGAGCCGGACTGGTCGACGCCCGCGAGGTTGACCTGCAGCAGGCTCTCGAGCGGATACGCCGGGTCGCCCAGCGTTTCCTGCAAGGCCGCCCTGCCGCCCAAATCCTCCATCAGCACGACGCCCAACCACTTGGCGAGCACCGCGGTGATGGTCCCGGCCGCCAGCAGCAGCGCCGGAACCGCCGTCGTCGAGAGGGCGAGCCGGCCGATCGCCAAGCCGATCAGCAGGTAAGCGAGCCACTGCAGGACCGGGTAATAGCCGGTCAGGAACAGATCGCCGAGGAGCCGGGCCGGAGTGGCCAGGTCCTCCCAACCGGGGTTGTGGCCGAGCTGCAGGGGCGGGTCGGCGGCCAGCAGCCACGGCCGCAGCAGGTAGGCCAGGACCGGGGTGGCCAGCAGCCAACCCGCGGCCAGTGCCCAAAGCCGCCTCGGACGCAGCCCGATAAAGGGCAGCACACAGAGAAACAGCAGGGCGTAATGGACCAGGATGACCGCAATGTTGATGTCCAGTCCGCCGAGCGAGAGCCCGACCGCCCCCACCACGAGGGCCCGGAGCGCAATGCCGCGGCGGGCCGCCCACAACTCCGGCCCCTCGAGAGGACGTTCCTTCCCGGTTGACAGGGCCAGGCCAATTCCGGCGAGTACGGCAAAGAGCGCCGCCGCACGTCCGGAGAAGGTCAAGCCGATCCAGGTGGGGGTGAGCTGCGCATCGGATTCGAACGTCGGGAGCACGTGGGTCGCCATCATGCCCAGCAGCGCAAGGCCCCGGGCTGCATCAACGCCCGCAAGCCGGGCCACGGCGCCCCTGGCCCTGGCGGTCCTAGAGCTTGGAGCCGTTCCGCGCGAGGTCATCTGACGATCGTCTCATGTCCGGCCGGACCGGCGACGGCGACGACGACGGGTGGCGCAGCGACGACGAGGGGTGGCGCCGCGAAGGCGGCCCTATCGTCCCTCCGCGGCGGCTCCGAACCACGTCGGCAGGTGGTGGAGCAGCTCGTCCTGGTCGTCGCCGATCCATGCCACGTGGCCGTCCGGCCTGAGAAGGACCGCCGGCGCGTCCAGTTCCGCGCTGACGTCCGCGACGTAGTCGATCCGGTCCGTCCATCCGGTCACCGAGAGCCCGCCAGTCTGGTCCAAAAGGAGTCCGCGGCCTTTCCGGGTGAGTTCGTAAAGCCGGCCCCGCCGCAGCGGTATGTCGCGCAGGCGCCTGCCCAGCAGGCGAGGCCCCGCCCCGAAGTCGTAGCGCACCCCGATCGCGGTAATCTTCTCGGCCACAAAGCGCCGCACGTCCTCGAAGTCCATCAGCTCGGTCAGCAGCCGAAGCACAGCACGCGGGCCGGGTTCGGAAGAGAGCAGCTCGCTTTGGGCCCGAGTGATAGACAGCACATCCTCGGCAACCGGGCGGCGCTCGGCCCCATAACTTTCCAGCAGCCCGTCTGGTGCCCACCCGTTGACTTCGGCGGCGAGTTTCCAGCCGAGATTGAAGGCGTCCTGGATGCCGAGGTTCAATCCCTGCCCGCCGAGCGGTGGATGGACGTGCGCGGCGTCCCCGGCAATCAGCACCCTGCCCCGCCGGTAGTTTTCGGCAAGCCGTGTGGCGTCGCTGAAGCGCGCGAGCCAGCGCGGTGAGTGGGCACCGAAGTCCGTGCCCGCGAACGCCCGCAGCTGAGTCCGCAACTCCGCCAGGGTCGGCGGGACCGAGCGATCCTCGGCAACGGTCGCCGCGGGGACGACGGCCCGCTGCAGGCCGTTTCCGGCCGGGCCGACGCCGAATCCCTTGTGGGTCTTGCGGACCTCGTCGACGACCTTCGCGAGTTCGTCCGGCGGTGCGGTCACCTCCACTTCGCCGAGGATCCACTCGGTCTTGGCCGGCTCGCCGGGGAAGCCGATACCGAGCAGTTGGCGCACCAGGCTGCGTCCGCCGTCGCAGCCGACCAGCCAGCCCGAGCGCAGCCGGGTGCCGTCGGCGAGGTCGACGCTCACCCCTTCAGCGTCCTGCTCGAAACCCGCCACCCCGCAGCCCCGGCGGACCTGTGCCCCGAGCTCGACGGCGCGCTCGGCTAGCAGGCGGTCGGTGACCGGCTGGGGCAGGCCGAGGACGTAGCCGTGCGCGGTGTCCAGGTTCGCCGGCGGGGGTTTGTCGATGCCTGCGAAGCGGCCGCCGGCGCCGGGATACTGCTTCCCGTGCGCGAGGAACCTTTCCAGCAGCCCGCGCTGGTCCAGGATTTCGATGCTGCGCGGGTGCAGGCCGAGCGAGCGGACCTGTTGGCTCGGCTCCGCGTCCCGCTCCAGCACGAGCACCTCCACATTGTGCAGCCGCAGCTCGCTTGCCAGCATCATCCCCGTCGGCCCGCCACCGCTGATGATCACGTCGACCATGCGCCACCCCTTATCCTCAAAGCCACTCCCAGACCCGGCAGCTGCGCCCGGCAGCGCCGCCGGGACTGAAGGTCCCCCGCACGCTTGCCGGGCCACCCATTGTGGCCGGTGGGAGGGCCCTTGCGGCAAGCCCCCTGCCGGGCCATATCCTGAAAGTGGCAGGGCGCCCTTTGCCTTCGAACAGCCTTCGAATAACTCCCAGGGCTGTCCGGGTGGGACCGGGCTGACGGTTCGAACATCTTGTATTCGAATATATGTTCGAATAACATGGCACCATGAACCACACACCAGGGCCGGCTCCCACCGGTTCTTCAAATACAGACGGTTTCTCAAAGCCAGAAGCCTTTTCGAACCCGGCCGGCACCGCTAAGGCCGGGGGCGCCCCCGGCGCCGCCGAGGCGAACGGCGTCCTCAAAGCGATGAGCCCCGGCGTCGTCGATTTCCTCTTCCGGCGGCTGGTCGCGGGGGAGTCGGCGGAGGACGTCCAATGGCACCAGGAAGGCACGGCCCTGTCCGTGCAGGTCCCCGGCGCAGAACTGGCCCGCCGGCTAGCGGAAACGGACCTCGAGGCGCTCACCCCAACGGAACTGTTCCACTACGTCCGCGCTGCCCAGCGGCTGTCGGCCTGGGCGGAGGCCCTGCGGGAGGACGCCGTCAGCCGTTACTGCGCCGTTCCGCCGTCGCATCCCGTACCACCGACAGCCACGGCGCAGGAGGGCCGAATTTGACGCGCATCACGCCGCCGCCATTGTCCTAACAAGCCGGGGACAGGGTAACGTTTTTCCTATGGCCGACTCTGACATTCGCTCTTACACGTTTGGAACCCTCGTGACCGCCATGGTCACCCCGTTCACCAACGACGGCGAGGTCGACTTTAAGCAGTCCGCGGAACTGGCCACCAAGCTCGTCGACGACGGCAACGACGCCCTCGTTATCTCAGGCACCACGGGGGAGACCTCGACGCTGGAAGACGACGAAAAAGAGAAGCTCTTCCGCGTCATCGTCGAGGCTGTGGGGGACCGGGCCAAGGTCATCGCCGGCACCGGCACCAACCACACCTCACACTCGATCGAGATGGCCAAGCGTGCCGCCAAGGCGGGCGCCCACGGCCAGCTGATCGTCACCCCGTACTACAACAAGCCGAGCCAGGCCGGTATCCAGGCCCACATCGAAGCCGTTGCCGACGCGGCAGACCTTCCCGTTATGGTCTACGACATCCCGGGCCGTGCCGGTGTGCCGATCCTGCCCGAGACCATGATTCGGCTCGCGGACCACCCCCGCGTCGTCGCGCTCAAGGATGCCAAGGCCGACTTTGCCGCCGTCACCCGTGTGATGGCGAACACCGAGCTGGACGTCTACTCCGGCGACGACGGACTGACCCTGCCCTGGATGGCCGCCGGCGCCGTCGGGCTCGTCAGCGTCTCGGCACACGTGGCCACCAAGCAGTTCCGTGCGATGATCGATGCCGCACTTGCAGGCGATTTTGCCACCGCCCGCACCATACATTTCGAACTGGACCCCGTGGTCCGTGCAGTGATGACCCATATCCAGGGTGCTGTTGCTGCGAAGCAAGTTCTTAAGTGGCAGGGAGTCCTGCCCAACTCGGTTGTCCGTTTGCCCCTCGTGGAGCCGGGCGAAGCCGAGATCGAAACGATCCGCGAGGACTTGGCGGAAGCGGGACTCGTCTACTCCTGATCCGGCAGCCATGCCTGGTCAGGAACCGACACCTCCTGCTCCGCCTGGAAAGTAGTGCACTATGACCCAAACCGCCCTTCCCGGCCTTGTCACGCCGCCGAAACTGCCCAAGAACACCCTGCGGATCGTGCCGCTCGGCGGCCTCGGGGAGATCGGCCGCAACATGACCGTCTTCGAAATCGACGGCAAGCTGCTCATCGTCGACTGCGGCGTCCTCTTCCCCGAGGAGACGCAGCCCGGCGTCGACCTGATCCTGCCCGACTTCTCCTACATCGAGAATCGTGTTGACGACATCCTCGCCGTCATCCTCACGCACGGCCACGAGGACCACATCGGCGCGGTCCCGTACCTGCTGCGCCTGCGCAACGACATCCCCATCGTCGGCTCCCAGCTGACGCTGGCCCTGATCGAAGCGAAGCTCCTGGAGCACCGGATCAAGCCGAACACCACCATCGTGAGCGAGGGACAGGTCCAGAAGTTCGGCCCCTTCGAGTGCGAATTCGTGGCCGTCAACCACTCGATCCCGGACGCCCTCGCCGTGTTCCTGCGCACCGCCGGCGGCACCGTGCTGCACACCGGTGACTTCAAGATGGACCAGCTTCCGCTCGACGGCCGGATCACCGACCTGCGCCACTTCGCCAAGCTCGGCGAAGAAGGCGTGGACCTGTTCATGTCCGACTCCACCAACGCCGACGTCCCCGGCTTCACCACCGCGGAGAAGGAGATCGGCCCCACCCTGGACCGGCTCTTCGGCCAGGCCTCCAAGCGCATCATCGTGGCCTCCTTCTCCTCGCACGTACACCGCGTCCAGCAGGTCCTCGACGCCGCCGCGAACCATAACCGCAAGGTGGCCTTCGTGGGCCGGTCCATGGTCCGCAACATGGCCATCGCCGCGAAACTCGGCTATCTCGAGGTTCCGGCCGGCATCCTGGTCGACATCAAGAACATCGACAACCTTCCGGACAACCGTGTGGTCCTGATGTCCACCGGCTCCCAGGGCGAACCCATGGCCGCGCTGTCCCGGATGGCGAACGGCGACCACCGCGTCGTCGTCGGCCAGGGCGACACCGTGATCCTGGCCTCCAGCCTCATCCCGGGCAACGAAAACGCCGTCTTCCGCATCATCAACGGCCTGCTCAAGCTCGGTGCGGACGTCATCCACAAGGGCAACGCCAAGGTCCACGTCTCCGGCCACGCCGCCGCGGGCGAGCTCCTCTACTGCTACAACATCCTCGAGCCGCTCAACGCGATGCCGGTGCACGGCGAAACCCGCCACCTGATCGCCAACGGCAAGATCGCCCTCGAATCGGGCGTGCCCGAGGAGAGCATCCTGCTGGCGGACAACGGCACGGTCATCGACCTCCGCGACCACCAGGCCGACGTCGTCGGCCAGGTCGAGGTGGGGTTCGTCTACGTGGACGGCTCCAGCGTCGGCGAAGTCACCGAAGCTGACCTCAAGGACCGCCAGACCCTGGGCGATGAAGGGTTCATCTCCATCATCACGGTCATCCACCGGGCCACCGGCAAGGTTGTCTCCGGGCCGGAAATCCACGCCCGCGGCGTGGCCGAGGACGACTCCGTCTTCGACGAGATCATCCCCAAGATCAACGCCGCCCTCGAGGAAGCCGTCCAGAACCGGGACCACACCTCGCACCAGCTCCAGCAGGTCGTCCGCCGCGTCGTCGGCACCTGGGTCAACCGCAAGCTCCGCCGCAAGCCGATGATCATCCCGGTGGTCCTGGAAGCCTAGGCGCCCCGCCCGGGCACCAGGCGCGCCCGGGCGCCAGCCCCGGCAAGATGTCGCCCGAACCGGCCTTCCCCGCCGGCTCCGCCTTCCGCGGAGCCGCCGGGGGAGGCCGTTTCCGTTGTAGGCCCCGGCCCCGCGGCGAGGATCCCGGCGCCCCGGGGGTTCAACATGATCCCCGCCCGCCCCGGAAATCCGCGGTTTTCCGCCCGGTGTCCGGTACCGTTGCGGGTATGGCGACACGCACATCCTCCGCGCCTAGAGGCAACTCAAGCGGCAGCTCAAAGGGCAACACTGGCAGCTCTTCCGGCCGGAGCTCCGGCGCAGCTGCGTACAAGACCGGCCGCACGCAGGGGACCGCGCGCACCCGGCAGATGGCCGCCGTCGAACCGCGGCAGCCCTGGCTGGTGCGGGTGGTGGCCGGGGCCTGGCTGGGGATTGGCCACGTGGTGGGCGCCGGCGTCCGCCGGATCGGCCACGATGTCAGCGACCTCGACCCCGCGGACCGCCGCGACGGCGCCGCGCTGTTCAACCTCGCCCTCGGCGCGTTTATCGCGACCTTCGCCTGGTGGGGCTTGAAGGGCTGGTTCCCCGACGCGGTCTTCGGGATCGTCAACGGCACCTTCGGCTGGATGTCCCTGCTGCTGCCGCTGATGCTCTTCGTCTGCGCCTTCCGGCTCTTCCGCCAGCCGGTCGACGGCCGCGGCAACAACCGGATAGGCATCGGCTTCCTCATCATGACCTTCGCGGGCTGCGGCCTGGCGCACGTCATCGGCGGCCAGCCGACCGTCGCCGACGGCTTTGACGGCCTGCGCCGGGCCGGCGGCATGCTCGGCTACCTCGCCGCCGCGCCGCTGGCCACCATCCACGCCGCGGTGCCGCTGGCCCTCTACGCCCTGCTGGCCTTCACTTCGCTGCTGATCGTTACGGCTACCCCGTTCGGGGCCATTCCGTCCCGCATCCGCGGCGCCTACGAGCACCTGATGGGCATCGACCTGCAGGAGTACGACGACGACCAGGACGGCCACGACCGCAGCTACCTGTACGAAAACGACGCTCCCGCGCCCAAAAAGAAGCGCAGGCGCCTCTTCGGCAAGGACGGCGACGCCGACGCCAGGCTGGAAGGCTACGTCGGCGACGAAGCCTTCGAACACGCCGTCGTCGACGGCGACGAGCCCGGCGACGCGAAGGGCGGCGGCAGCGGTGCCAAGGGGCCCGGCAAGGGCGCCAAGGCCGTGGCGCCGGGCGTGCGGCGGCCCACCCAGGCCGAGATCGCCGTCGAGAAGATCAAGGCGGCCCAGGGGCTCGGCAGTGCAGCAGCCACCGCCGCCGGCGCCGTGGGGGACGCCACCGAGGCGATACCCCTTGTCACCCCGGGCATGATTGCCGCCGGCTCCCTGAACCCTTCCGCAAACGCCGGCGCCGCTTCCGCCGCCGCCCCGAAGGTCCCGGCGAACCCCGTCGCGCCCGCCCCGCTGCCGACCCCGATCCCGCAGCGCACCGAACAGCTCTCGCTCGCCGGCGACGTCACCTACACCCTGCCGGCGTCGGACATCCTCACGCCCGGCTCCATCCCCAAGGAACGCACCGAGGCCAATGACGCGATCGTCGCCTCGCTGACCGAGACGCTGAACCAGTTCAACGTGGACGCGCAGGTCACCGGCTTCAGCCGCGGCCCCACCGTCACCCGGTACGAGATCGAACTCTCCCCGGGCACCAAGGTGGAACGCGTCACCGCCCTGTCCAAGAACATCTCCTACGCCGTGGCGAGCTCCGACGTGCGGATCCTCAGCCCCATCCCGGGCAAGTCCGCCATCGGCATCGAGATCCCCAACACGGACCGCGAAACCGTCTCGCTCGGCGACGTCCTCCGCAGCCAGAACGCCCGCCGCACCGACCACCCCATGGTCATGGGCGTCGGCAAGGACGTCGAGGGCGGCTACGTTGTGGCCAACCTCGCCAAGATGCCGCACCTGCTCGTCGCCGGCGCCACGGGCGCCGGCAAATCCTCGTTCGTGAACTCGATGATCACCTCGATCCTGATGCGCGCCACGCCGGACGAGGTCCGCATGGTCATGGTGGACCCCAAACGGGTGGAGCTGACCGCCTACGAGGGTGTCCCGCACTTGATCACCCCGATCATCACCAACCCCAAGAAGGCCGCCGAGGCCCTCCAATGGGTGGTCCGCGAAATGGACGCCCGCTACGACGACCTCGCGAACTACGGTTTCAAGCACATCGACGACTTCAACAAGGCGGTCCGGGCCGGAAAGGTCCACCCGCCGGAGGGATCCAAGCGCGTCATCCGGCCGTACCCGTACCTGCTGGTGATCGTGGACGAACTCGCCGACCTCATGATGGTGGCCCCGCGCGACGTCGAAGACTCCATCGTCCGCATTACCCAGCTGGCCCGCGCCGCCGGCATCCACCTGGTGCTCGCCACGCAGCGGCCCTCCGTGGACGTCGTCACCGGCCTGATCAAGGCCAACGTGCCGTCCCGGATGGCGTTCGCGACGTCTTCCGTGACCGACTCCCGCGTGGTCCTGGACCAGCCGGGTGCCGAGAAGCTGATCGGCCAGGGCGACGCGCTCTTCCTGCCGATGGGCGCCTCCAAGGCGATGCGCGTGCAGGGCGCCTGGGTCACCGAGTCCGAAATCCACAAGGTAGTCGAGCACGTCAAGGGCCAGCTCAAGGCCGTCTACCGCGACGACGTCGCCCCCGAGGCGCAGCAGAAGCAGATCGACGATGACATCGGGGACGACCTCGAGGTGCTGCTGCAGGCCACCGAGCTGGTGGTCACGACCCAGTTCGGCTCGACGTCGATGCTGCAGCGCAAGCTGCGCGTCGGCTTTGCCAAGGCCGGCCGCCTGATGGACCTGCTGGAGTCCAGGGGAGTGGTGGGACCCTCCGAGGGCTCCAAGGCCCGCGACGTCCTGGTCAAACCGGACGACCTGGCCGCGGTCCTGGCCGCCATGAAGGGCCAGGACGGACCGGTCGCCGCCGATTCCCAGACGGCCGCGCTGAGCGATAACGCCAACGCCAACATCGCGCAGGGCGGCTACGCGGAGGACCTGGTCGCCGCGGACCTGGACAACCGTACCCAGTCGATCGAATATCACGACGGCGCCGACGGCGGCTCCGATGACCAGGACGGCTCCGAGGATGCCTGGTCGCTCACCGGACGGTAACCGGCGGAGACGGTAGCCTAGGAAGGTGACTAGCGCCGAAACCAACGCCGGGTCCGCCCCGCGGATCTGGAACCTGCCCAACATCCTCACGATGCTGCGGATCGCGCTGGTGCCCTTTTTCGTCTGGTTCCTCGTCGCCGACGCTCCGGGCCTGACTGCCCAGAACGGACCGTGGCGCTGGGCCGCCGTCGTCGCCTTCGCGGTGGCGATCTACACCGACAAGCTCGACGGCGACATCGCCCGCAGCCGCGGCCTCGTCACCGACTTTGGAAAGATCGCCGACCCGATCGCGGACAAACTGCTGATCGGCTCGGCCCTGGTGATGCTGTCCCTGCTGGGCGAACTGCCGTGGTGGGTCACGGTCCTGATCCTGGTCCGCGAGTGGGGCGTCACGGCGCTGCGTTTCTTCGTCATCCGCTACGGCGTCATCCCCGCCTCCCGCGGCGGGAAGCTCAAGACCGTGGTCCAGACCGCCGCGATCTTCCTCTACGTCATGCCGCTCGCCGCAATCGCGCCCTGGCTGGGATTCGTGGCCTTCGCGGTCATGATGGCGGCCCTGGCGATCACGGTCTGGACCGGCGGCGAATATGTCATCGAGGCCCTCAAGCTGCGTGCCAGTGGCATCCGGGCCCGGAAACAGCAGGTTCAGGAGGGAACGCCATGAGCACTCCGCAGCCGAGCCCCCACCCGGGGCTCCACCCGAACCTCCACCGCCTGGCCGGGCAGGCAGTGGCCGGCGCGATTGAGCACGGACTGACGGTGGCCACGGCGGAGTCCCTGACCGCCGGCATGGTGGCCGCCGTGCTGGCCGACACGCCCGGCGCGTCCGCCATGCTCCAGGGCGGCGTTGTCGCCTACGCGAACTCGGTCAAGGCCGACGTCCTGGGCGTCTCCCGCGAGGTCCTCGACACCGCCGGCTCGGTAGACGGACAGGTCGCCGCGGCGATGGCCTCCGGCGCGCGCACCGCGTGCGGAGCCGACGTCGGGATCGCAACCACCGGCGTGGCGGGCCCGGAGCCGCACGACGGCAAGGACGTGGGCACCGTCTACATCGGCCTCGCCACGGCTGAGGGCGCGACGTCGTTCGCGTACCGCTTCGAGGGATCCCGGCAGGAGATCCGGGCGCTGGCGTGTGGCGCCGCCCTGGAACGCCTGCTCGAAGCCCTGTCCCCGGCAAGCTACCGCGGGTAAAGTTGCCGGGAACAAAAGTTGATTCCGAATAGTTGTTACATTGTGTCGCCCCGGAATAAGGGTGGCGCCTAGGATGAAGTCATTACAATGTTCGCCCTCAACAGCGAACCAAACATACGAGGGAGCAAGGCGATACAGATGGTAAAGCAGCCCGTATCCGTAAACGGCGTTGTCCGCTGGAAGGATGTGGGCCTCGCCGATCAGGCTAAGAGCGAACAGAAGGAGCGCAAGATGGTTGTACTTCGTCACGAAATCGGTGATGTCCTGCGCGATGTCCGCCAACGCCAAGGCCGTACCCTCCGCGAAGTCTCGCACAGTGCCCGTGTATCCCTGGGCTACCTGAGTGAAGTGGAACGCGGCCAGAAGGAAGCCTCCTCGGAGCTGCTCTCCTCGATCTGCTCGGCCCTCGACGTCCCGTTGTCCAGCATGCTCCGCGAAGTCAGCGACCGCGTTGCCGTGGCCGAGGGTGTCGCCGTACCGGACACCGTGCCCCAGGAATTTGCGCAGCGCTATGGCCGTGACCTCGACCGTGAGCTCAACACCGAGCTGAACGACGAGCTGGCCACCGGCCTGCTCTCCGGGGCGCGGTAGCCCCAGTCCATTAGTTTCAAACGGAAGGTCCCCGGCGGTGTGCCGGGGACCTTTTCCGTGTTGTCGCCGGTTTGTCGGAGACGGGCCGGGTGCTTTTAGAGAGCCGGAGTGGCGGAGCTGTTTACAGGGCTTCGTCCCGCGGGAAGCCGTCGCGCTCGTAGGTGGCGTTCAGCTTCGCCATGTAGCCGGCAAAGGCTTCAAGTTCCCCGGCGGGCCACTCCGCCAGCCGCTCGCGGAAGACCTCGCGGCGGGCATCCTGGACCAGGTGCATCTTTTCCTCGCCCTTGGCCGTCAGGCTGATGGCCTGGGCCCGGCCGTCCAGCGGATCGGCTTGCTTCGAGACCAGCCCGAGGCCTTCAAGGAACGCGACCTGGCGGCTCACCGAAGGCTTGCCGACGCCGATGCAGGACGCCAGCTCGGTCAACCGGATCGGCCCCTTGGTGCGCAGCACGGAGAGCAGGCCGTAGGCGGCGGGCTCCATCTCGGGGTGGACCTGCCGGGAGAGCTGCTGCGACATGGAACGGGCGCGCCTCCAGAGCAGGCTCAACTGGTGTTCGACGGCAGCCAGGGCCTCCTCGGGGGAGGCCTCGCCGGTCCCGGAAATTCGCGCCGGGTCCGGGGCGGCGTCGCGTGGGGTGCTCATAGCAACCATTCTAGGGTCCGCGCCCGTGAGAGACTTGACCGGTGAGATTGAGTGACTTCTGGCGGCTGATGGACGACGAGTTCGGGGCGGGATATTCCCGTGTCCTGAGCAGCTCCCTGGTGCTCGCCGGCGTCGGTGGACGCACCGCGGACCAGGCCCTCAGCGACGGGGTGCCGCCCCGGCAGGTCTGGCTGGCGCTCTGCGACGTCCAGGACGTCCCTGCCGAGCGGCGGCTCGGCCGCGACGTCAAGCCGCGCGGCTAGGTCCGGTCCCGCCCGGGTTCCCGCCTGACACGCCGCCGGATTGTTCGAATATCTGTTCGGGTCCGGCTATGCTTTTTTCAGAGCGTTTTCCACATACGCGACGACGGCGGCAACTTTGTCAGTGGCTGCCACTAGCGTCAGTGATGACATAGCAACGGCCACGACGGCCACTCTCCAGCGAGAAAGTATTAGAGGTGTGAATCATGGCCGCAGCCCCGGATCGCCAGAAGGCGCTCGACGCAGCGCTTGCCCAGATTGACAAGCAGTTCGGCAAAGGTTCGGTCATGCGGCTGGGCGATGAAGTCCGTGCGCCCATCGAGGTCATCCCTACCGGCTCCATCGCGCTGGACGTGGCCCTCGGAATTGGCGGCCTGCCCCGCGGCCGCGTCGTTGAGATCTACGGCCCCGAATCCTCCGGTAAGACCACAGTCGCCCTGCACGCCGTGGCCAACGCGCAGCGCCAGGGCGGCATCGCTGCCTTCATCGACGCCGAACACGCGCTCGACCCGGAATACGCCGCCAAGCTCGGCGTCGACACCGACGCGCTCCTCGTCTCCCAGCCGGACACCGGTGAGCAGGCGCTTGAAATCATGGACATGCTGATCGGCTCCGGCTCGCTGGACGTCATCGTCATCGACTCCGTGGCGGCCCTGGTGCCCCGCGCCGAAATCGAAGGCGACATGGGCGACAGCCACGTCGGCCTGCAGGCACGGCTGATGAGCCAGGCGCTGCGTAAGATCACCGGCCGGCTGAGCCAGACCAAGACCACCGCGATCTTCATCAACCAGCTCCGCGAAAAGATCGGTGTCTTCTTCGGCTCGCCGGAAACCACCACCGGTGGTAAAGCGCTGAAGTTCTACGCCTCGATCCGCATCGACGTCCGCCGTATCCAGACCCTCAAGGAGGGCGCGGACTCGGTCGGCAACCGCACCAAGGCCAAGATCGTCAAGAACAAGATGGCTCCGCCCTTCAAGATCGCCGAATTCGACATCATCTACGGCCAGGGCATCTCCCGCGAGGGCGGCATTATCGACATGGGTGTCGAGCACGGCCTGATCAAGAAGTCCGGCTCGTGGTTCACCTACGACGGGGACCAGCTGGGCCAGGGCATGGAGAACTCCCGCCGCTTCCTGCGCGACAACCCGGAGCTCGCCGCCGAACTCGAGCGCCTGATCAAGGAAAAGCTCGGCGTCGGGGTCAAGGCCGCGGACCCGGAGGAATCACCGAAGCTGAAGGCCGTTGACGGCTTCTAACAGCCGGGCCTCCGCCACACGACGCCGCAAGGGGTCAGGATTCCCTTCCCGGAATCCTGGCCCCGGCGTCGTTGACGGCCCCGGCGACCACGGCCCGTTCGCCCCGGCGGCTCCGCCGGTACCGGAGCGGGATGCGGACGCGGACCCCGCCGCCGTCGCCCGAGCCGTCGTGCTGCGGCAGCTGACCAACTCGCCCAAGAGCCGGCTGCAGCTCTCCCGCAAGCTGGCCGAGCGCAACATCCCCGAAGATGTCGCCGAGGCTGTCCTTGACCGTTTCGAGGAAGTCCGCCTGATCGACGACGCCGAGTTTGCCGACATGTGGGTCCGCAGCCGTGCCCAGACGCGCAAGCTTGCCAAGGGTGCGCTGCGGCGCGAGCTGGCGGAGAAGGGCATCGACCAGGAGACCGCTGCCGGCGCACTCGAGCAGCTCAGCGATGAGGACGAGGAAGCCTCGGCCCGGGAGCTCGTGGAGCGCAAGCTGCGCAACGCCCGGGGCCTGGAAGACCGTGCGGAGCGGGACAAGGCCGTCCGTCGGCTGGCCTCGATGCTCGCACGCAAGGGCTACCAGCCTTCCCAGGCCTTCCGCATCGTCGGTGAGGCCGTGGACGCGTCCCTCGAAAAACCGGACGGCAAGGCCTGAGGGGGCCGGCGGCAGCATGGCCCGCGAAAGCGGCCACACCGACCCGTTACCCTTAACAGGTGAGTTTGACCATTCCTACCCCAGCCCCCGGCGGAAACCCCTTCCCGGATGAGACTGCCCCGGCCCGCAGCTACCAGGTGCGGACCTTCGGCTGCCAGATGAACGTTCACGATTCCGAGCGAATGTCCGGCATGCTCGAGGCCGCCGGCTACGTGCGCTCCGACGGCGAGCTGGCCGACGTCGTCGTCTTCAACACCTGCGCGGTGCGGGAAAACGCCGACAACAAGCTCTACGGCAACCTCGGCATTCTCCGCCCGGTCAAGGAAGCCAACCCGGGAATGCAGATCGCCGTCGGGGGATGCCTCGCGCAGAAGGACCGCGAGACGATCCTCCGGAAGGCGCCCTGGGTCGACGCGGTCTTCGGAACCCACAACGTCGGGGCCCTGCCGGCCCTGCTGGAACGGGCACGCCACAACAACGAGGCACAGCTGGAAATCCTCGAATCGCTCGACGTGTTCCCCTCCACGCTGCCCACCAAGCGCGACTCGGTCTACGCGGGCTGGGTCTCGATCTCGGTCGGCTGCAACAACACCTGCACCTTCTGCATCGTTCCGGCGCTGCGCGGTAAGGAAAAGGACCGCCGGCCCGGCGACATCCTCGCCGAGATCCAGGCCCTCGTCGACGACGGCGCCATCGAAGTCACGCTGCTGGGCCAGAACGTGAACTCCTACGGCGTCGAGTTCGGCGACCGGCAGGCGTTCTCCAAGCTGCTGCGCGCCTGCGGCGAGATCCCCGGCCTGGAACGCGTCCGGTTCACCAGCCCGCACCCGGCGGCCTTCACCGACGACGTCATCGACGCCATGGCCGAAACTCCGAACGTCATGCCGCAGTTGCACATGCCGCTCCAGTCCGGCTCGGACAAGGTGCTCCGCGAGATGAAGCGGTCCTACCGGTCCACCAAGTTCCTTGGCATCCTGGACAAGGTCCGGGAGAAGATCCCGCACGCGGCGATCTCCACCGACATCATCGTCGGATTCCCCGGCGAAACCGAGGAAGACTTCCAGGCCACGCTCGACGTCGTGGAAAAGTCCCGCTTCGCCACCGCCTTCACCTTCCAGTACTCCAAGCGGCCCGGCACCCCCGCCGCTGAGCTCCCGGACCAGCTGCCCAAGGCCGTGGTGCAGGAACGCTTCGAACGGCTCACCGCGCTGCAGGACCGGATCGCCGCCGAGGAGAACGCCCGCCAGCTCGGTCGCCGCGTCGAGGTGATGGTCACCGCGCAGCCCGGCCGCAAGGCGGGGGAAACCCACCGGCTCTCCGGCCGCGCCCGGGACCAGCGCCTCGTGCACTTCTCCGTGCCGGCCGGCGCCGAAACGCCCCGCCCCGGGGACCTCGTCACCGTGACCATCACCGAGGCCGCGGCGTTCCACCTCGTCGCCGACCCGGCGTCGGCAGAGGACTACAGCCTCCGCCGCTCCCGCGCCGGCGACGCCTGGGACAGGTCCCAGGCCGACTCCTGCGGCGCCCCGGCACCCGGCGGAGGCGGAGCCGGAGCCGGTGGCAGGGCCAATGGCACCTCCGGCGTTTCCCTGGGCATGCCAAGCCTGCCGCTGCGCGCCCGCTAGTCCGTGGACACTTCCACACCTCCGGTCATCGCCGTCGTCGGACCCACGGGATCCGGAAAATCGGATCTCGCCGTGTCGCTGGCCCTCGCCCTGGACGGGGAAGTGGTCAACGCCGACGCCATGCAGTTCTACCGCGGTATGGACATCGGAACCGCGAAGATCACCGAAGCTGAGCGCAGGGGCGTGCCCCACCACCTCCTGGACATCCTCGACGTGACCGAAGAGGCCAGCGTCTCGGACTTCCAGCAGCGCGCCCGTGACGTGATCGCGGACATCCACGCCCGGGGCAAACGGGCCGTCCTCGCCGGCGGCTCCGGCCTGTATGTCCGTGCCGCCCTCGACGTGCTCGAGTTCCCGGGCACCGACCCGGCCATCCGGCGCCGCCTCGAGGAAGAAGAGGCCACGGCCGGTCTCGCACCCCTGCGGTCCCGGCTGGAACACGTGGATCCGGTCTCCGCGGGCCGACTGGGTGACGCCCGCCGCGTGATCCGTGCCCTGGAGGTCTTCGAACTCACCGGGCGGCCCTTCAGCTCTTTTATGCCCTCCCGCGAGTACTTCCAGCCCGCCGTGCAGCTCGGGCTCGAGGTGGACCGCGACCAGCTGCGCGAGCGCCTCGCCGCCCGCGTCCACACCATGGTGGCCCAAGGGCTCCTGGCGGAAGTGCAGCGGCTGGACGCCGAAGGCCTGCGCCGCGGCAAGACCGCCTCCCGGGCCCTGGGCTACGCGCAGTTCCTCAAGGTCGTCGACGGCGAGTCGGACGTGGCACAGGCCGCGGAGGAAACCATCGTCGCGACACGGCAGTTCGCCCGCCGCCAGCTCACCTGGTTCCGCGCCGACCCGCGGATCAATTGGCTGGACTGGCAGGACCCCGAACTGCTGGCCAAGTCCGTGGCGCTCTGCCGCTGAGCCCGGCGCCGCCGTTTCCGTTCCGGTACGGCCGGACCGGTAACCTTGGAGCATGGACGAAACCCTTGCCGCGGCCGCTGACCACCCTGCCGCCGGAGACACCGCCGGACTCGGCGGCCTGAAGTTCTCGAAAGGCCACGGAACGGGCAACGACTTTGTCCTGATTGCGGATCCGCACGGCGCCCTTTCCGTCACCCCGGAGCAGGTTGCCGCCATCTGCGACCGCCACCGCGGCATCGGCGCGGACGGCCTCATCCGCGCGGTGCCCTCCCGGTTGCTTCCGGAAGGACGGGAGCTGCTCGGCCAGCACCCCGCGGCGGAGTGGTTCATGGATTACCGCAACGGTGACGGCTCACTCTCGGAAATGTGCGGCAACGGCGTGCGCGTCTTCGTCCACTTCCTCATCCATGAGGGCCTCGTGGACCTGCCGGCGGGGGAGTCGCTGACCATCGGAACCCGCGGCGGCGTCAAGACCGTGGTGCGCACCGCGTCCCGCTACGCCGTGGACATGGGACCCTGGGAATTCATATTCCCGGGCGAGGCCACCGCGCGCGCCATGGACTCACTGGTCAGCGCAGACGGACTGGAAGTCGCCAGGCCCGCGCTGTCCGTGAGCATGGGCAACCCGCACACCGTCGTCGCACTGGCCGAGCTGGCCGAGCTCGACTCGACGGAACTGTTCAGGGCGCCCCGGGTCGATCCCGCGCCGCCGCACGGCACCAACGTGGAGTTCGTTGTCCCGTCCGAACCGCTCGTCCACGACGGCGTCGGGACCATCACCATGCGCGTGCACGAAAGGGGAGTGGGGGAGACCCTGTCCTGCGGCACCGGCGCCTGCGCCGCCGCCGTCGCGATCCGGCACTGGGCCGGCTCGGGCGCTCCGGACGCCTGGAACGTTAAGGTTCCCGGCGGCGTCGTCGGCGTGAAGTTCTTCATGGCCGCGGACGGCCATGAGCACGTGGAACTTAGCGGCCCCGCCGTGATCGTCGCTAGCGGGATGCTTTCCTGACCCGCAGGATGCGGAAGGACTTTGAGGTGCTCTCGCGGGTGACGGTGAAGCTGCTGTCCAGCTCGGCAGCGAGCCAGCGCTGAAGCGAATCCGAACCAAGGTTCTTCTGCACCACCAGCCACGCTGAACCGCCCGGCGCCAGCCGCGGCAGCCACAGGAGCAGCAGGGCGTGGAGTTCGTCCTTGCCGATGCGGATGGGCGGGTTGGACCAGATGGTGTCGAAGCGCAGCTCCGGGTCCACATCCGCGGGGGCGCAGGCGGTGACGTTCTCCAGCCCCAACAGGGCGGCATTCTCATTCGTCAGGGTGACACAGCGTTCGTTCACATCCACCGCGAAGACCCGGGCATGCGGTGCCCTCAGCGCCATAGTCAGCGCGATCGGACCCCAGCCGCACCCGATGTCCAGCAGGTTCCCCTGCGGCGCGGGGGCCGGGACGTCCGCGAGCAGGACCGCCGTTCCCTTGTCGATGCCGTCCGGGCTGAAAATTCCGGAGGACGTCTGCAACGTCCGCCGCGCGCCGGCCAGCTCCACGGTCAAGGGCTTGCGGGTGAACGGCCCGGCCGGCTGGGCGCTGAAATAATGTGCAGACTCCATAACTGGCCAGATTAGTTGGCCCTCCGGCGGTATGGGAAACCGGCCCGGACCCGCCGGGACACGCCGGTCACCCGCGGCCCGACCCGTCCGGGGCGCGGGCATGGTCTGCTAACGTTAAAGACATGTTCTTGAACTTCAAGTAGCCGGCACGGGCCTCCCGTCTTCGTAGAGGTCCCGTCCCCGCAGCGACGCAGGTAGTTACCTTCCGCTCTGTGCGCCCCCATGATCGTCCTCAACTGGACCCACCGCCGGCGCCCGAACCTTGGAGTTTGGCAGTGCTCACCCGAGCCCGGCCGGGCGGACAGTCTCTCCCTCCCCACGGCGCCACCACGCCTGTTCCTTTCCCTTTCCCGGCGCTCCTTCTCGGAGCCCGCCCCAGCCTGCAGCGCCGCCGCCGCAGGCACGCCAGGAGGCACGCATGACCCCCAGCCGTCAGCCCAGCGCGAATACTGCGCCACAAGACGCCGAACAGCACTATTCTGGAAGGGCAAACCCTTCAAAGGAGACCATGACCAGTCAGCCCAACACCGGACCCGATTCAGCCTCCCAGGACATGACCCCTGCGGAAATTCAGGCTGTCATCGACCGGATCCTCTCCAAAGACGCCCCCGCCCCCAAGGCCGGTCCCGGCACCGGACACCCCGGCGAGTCGAAGGCGGTGTTCGGCAAGGCGCAAGCAATCTCGCGGCTGGATGAGGAACACGGCAGCTACGACGGCGACCAGCAGGACCTCGAGGAGCGCCACGCGCTCCGCCGAACCGCCGGCCTGTCGACGGAACTCGAAGACGTCACCGAAGTCGAATACCGCCAGCTGCGCCTTGAACGCGTCGTGCTGGCAGGGCTCTGGACCGAAGGCACCCTCGCCGACGCCGAGAACTCCCTGCGCGAGCTCGCGGCCCTGGCCGAAACCGCCGGTTCCGAGGTTCTCGACGGGCTCGTCCAGCGCCGCGCCAAGCCGGACCCGGGCACGTTCCTCGGCTCCGGCAAGGCCCAGGAGCTCAAGGACATCGTGATGTCCACCGGCGCCGACACCGTCGTGGTCGACGCGGAACTGGCTCCTTCCCAGCGCCGTGGCCTCGAAGACATCGTCAAGGTCAAGGTCATCGACCGCACGGCCCTGATCCTGGATATCTTCGCCCAGCACGCCAAGAGCCGCGAAGGCAAGGCCCAGGTGGAACTGGCCCAGCTCGAATACCTGCTTCCGCGCCTGCGCGGCTGGGGTGAATCGATGTCCCGCCAGGCCGGTGGCCAGGTGGGCGGCGCCGGAGCGGGCATGGGTTCACGCGGCCCCGGTGAGACCAAGATCGAGCTGGACCGCCGGCGAATCCGCACCCGGATGGCCAAGCTGCGGCGGGAAATTGCCGCGATGAAGCCGGCCCGGGAGACGAAGCGGGCCAACCGCCGCCGCAACGCCGTTCCGTCGGTGGCCATCGCCGGGTACACCAACGCCGGCAAGTCCTCGCTGCTGAACCGGCTGACCGACGCCGGCGTCCTGGTGGAGAATGCCCTGTTCGCCACGCTGGATCCGACCGTCCGCAAGGCCGAAACCTCGGACGGGCTGGGCTACACGCTCGCCGACACCGTCGGATTCGTCCGCTCGTTGCCCACCCAGCTGGTGGAGGCCTTCCGCTCCACCCTGGAGGAGGTCGCGGATTCGGACCTGATCCTGCACGTCGTCGACGTCTCCCACCCCGACCCGGAGGGCCAGATCGCGGCCGTCCGCGCGGTGTTCAGCGAAGTCGACGCGCGCAAGGTGCCCGAGATCATCGTCCTGAACAAGGCCGACGCCGCCGACCCGTTTGTGATTGAGCGGCTCAAGCAGCGCGAGCCCCGCCACGTGGTGGTCTCCGCCCGCACCGGCGAAGGCATCCCGGAACTGCTCAAGGCCATCAGCGAGGGCATCCCGCGGCCCAGCGTGAAGCTGGAACTGATGATCCCGTACAACCGTGGGGACCTGCTCAGCAAGCTGCATGAGACCGACGCGGAGATCATCAGCCTCGACCACGGGGAGACCGGTACCCGTGCCGTGGTGATGGTGCGCGAGGGGCTCGCCGCCGAACTGGATTCCTTCGTCAGCAATGACTGAACCAGCGGTGGCCGAGGGGGAGGCCGCGCCGTCCGAGAGCCGCCCGTCCGGCAGCCGCCCGTCCGGCGAGCAGTTCGTGGTTGAACTGCTCGACCGGGCGGTCGCCGGCATGGGCGGCCAGAGCCGCGACGGCCAGCACGAAATGGCACGACAGGTGGCCCGCGCGATCGAGACCGGCGACCACCTGCTGGTCCAGGCTGGCACCGGCACCGGCAAGTCCCTGGCCTACCTGATTCCACTGATCGCCCACTCGCTGGTCAGCGACAAGCCCACCCTGGTTTCCACCGCCACCCTGGCGCTGCAGACCCA
Source organism: Arthrobacter sp. KBS0702 (assembly GCF_005937985.2). Lineage (NCBI taxonomy): Bacteria > Bacillati > Actinomycetota > Actinomycetes > Micrococcales > Micrococcaceae > Arthrobacter > Arthrobacter sp. KBS0702. The sequence goes on from NZ_CP042172.1 coordinate 1,299,128, forward strand.
GATTGTTGGCCGCGACCTGCCCCGGCTGCTCAAGACCATCACCCCGGCCCTGGACCGGCCGGTGAAGGTCGCCCTGGTCAAGGGCCGCTCCAATTACGTGTGCCGCCACAAGCTCGAGGGCGGCTTCCCTTCCGAGGAACCGTCCGAGGGCCAGTTGTTCTCCCTCGGCGAGGACACGTCCGTGCCGCACTTCGCCGCGGCGATGGGCGGACCGTCGTCCCAGCTCGGCAAGGAAGTGGTCCGGCTCCGCGACTGGGCTGAGGACACCCAGACGGGGGACCGCGACGAACTGATGCCCGGGGTGACCGACCGCGCCTGGCGGCAGGTCTCCGTCACCTCCATGGAGTGCCTGGGCGCGCAGAAGTGTCCGCTCGCCGCCGAATGCTTCAGCGAACTTGCCCGCCAGAACGCCGCCGACGCCGACGTCGTGGTCACCAACCACGCGATGCTGGCCGTCAGCGCCTTCGAAGGCCTCGCGGTCCTCCCGGAGTACGACGTCGTGGTGGTGGACGAGGCCCACGAACTGCAGGACCGGGTGACCGGCGCCGTGTCCGGACAGCTGTCCGTCGCCATGGTGCACGCTGCCGCGTCGGGCGCCCGCAAGCACGCCGGAATCACCGTGGATGCGCTGAACAATGCCGCGTCCAACCTCGAACTCGCCATTGAGGGCGTTCCCAGCGGTTTGATGCCGAACGGACTGAACAGCGAACAACTCGATTGCGTGGACCAGTTGCGTGACGCCTGCCGCGCCGCGCTTTCGGACTCCAAGGGGGACAGCGCCAACACCGCCGACGGCGGACGGCAGCTCGCCCGGTCCCGACTGATGGTGATCCTGGAACTCTGCGAACGGCTCCTGGCGGCCAAGGAGAACCGCGAGGTGGTCTGGTTCTCCCGCAACAGCAGCTTCGACCCGCAGCAGGGCTATTCGCAGCCTGATGACTCCGCGCCGGCCCTGATCAACATCGCCCCGCTCAGCGTCGCCGGGCGGCTGCGCGAGGGATTGTTCGCCGACCACACCGTCGTGCTGACCTCGGCAACCCTCGCCATCGGCTCGGCCTTCGAACCGGCGGCCGGAGGCCTGGGCCTGGTCGGCCCCGGCGCACCGAGCTGGACCGGCGTCGATGTCGGGTCCCCGTTCGAGTATCCGAAGCAGGGCATCCTCTACGTCGCCAAGCACCTGCCCAAGCCGGGCCGCGGGACCTCCCCGGAAGCCCTCGACGAGCTCGAAAAGCTGATCCGGGCCTCCGGCGGCGGCGCCCTGTGCCTCTTCTCCTCCCGGCGTGCCGCTGAAGAAGCCGCCGAAGCCATGCGGCCACGGCTGGGCCTGAGTATCCTTTGCCAGGGCGAGTCGACCATGACGGCACTCGTTAAGCAGTTCGCCGACGAGCCTGACACTTGCCTCTTTGGCACGATGTCGCTCTGGCAGGGCGTCGATGTGCCCGGAAACTCCTGCCGGCTGGTGGTGATCGACAGGATTCCGTTCCCGCGGCCGGATGACCCGCTCATGACCGCCCGCTCCCGTGCTGTGGCCCGAGCCGGCGGTAACGGCTTCATGAGCGTCTCTGCAACCCACGCGGCCATCCGGCTCGCCCAGGGCGCCGGCCGGCTGATCCGCTCGACGTCGGACAAGGGCGTAGTGGCTGTCCTGGACTCCCGGCTGTCTACCGAGCGCTACGGCGGGTTCCTGCGCGCCGCGCTGCCGCCGTTCTGGCCCACCACCGACCCGGCGGTGGCCCTGGCCGCCCTCGCACGGCTGGCCAAGGAAAGCCCAGCAAAGGAGACGGCCACCTAGGCCGCTCACCCAACGACGAAGGCCCCGTCCGGAAAACCCGGACGGGGCCTTTCTATGCCGGGCGCAGTACGTGCCGGCGGCGCTAGAGGGAGCGAAGCACCGAGACGACTTTTCCCATGATGACGGCATGGTCGCCGAGGATCGGCTCGTACTGGGTGTTCTGCGGGAGCAGCCAGGTGTGGCCGTCGCGCTGGCGGAACGTCTTGACCGTTGCCTCGTCGTCGAGCAAGGCAGCCACGATGTCGCCGTTGACGGCGTCGTTCTGGCGGCGGACGACCACCCAGTCGCCGTCGCAGATGGCGGCGTCGATCATCGAGTCGCCGGCCACCCGAAGCATGAACAATTCGCCGTGGCCCACCAGCTGGCGCGGCAGCGGCATCACGTCCTCCACCACCTGGTCGGCCAGGATCGGGCCGCCGGCGGCGATCCGGCCCACGAAGGGCACCATTGCGGTGTCGGTGGCACTGGCGAGTTCCGAGACCGCAACGCCGCCGACGGCCCGCAGGCCGGTGGACTTCGCCACCCCGGAGACCTTGGTGGCACCCTCGTCGAGCGTCAGGGGCAAAAGGACTTCCATGGCGCGGGGCCGTTTGGGGTCCCTCCGCAGGTAACCGAGCTTTTCCAACTGCGAGAGCTGATGGGTGACGCTGGAGAGGCTGGCGAGGCCGACGGTGTCGCCGATCTCGCGCATCGAGGGCGGGTAGCCGTTGTCGGTCACGGACCGCTGGATGGTCTCCAGGATCTTCTTTTGCCGGACGGTGAGGCCCTTCGGCGCCCGGCCGGCCTGGGGGCTCCGCTGGGCGGCCCTCCCGCCGGCGGCTTGTGCTGCCATGTTCGCCACGCCTTTCCGTTCCGCCCGGCCGCCTGGGCTGCCGGGACCAACTGGTCTGAAAATGTCAGACCCCGCTGATCAACTGCTGTTGATCACCACAAGTGGTTCTGCTGGTTCAAAAGTAGGCCAGCAGACACGCTTTTTCAAACATTTGTTCTAGCGAGTCTCGACATTGTTCGTTCATAAGTGCTAAAACAGGAACTACAACGTTCGAATATGTGTTCGAAGTTAGTCGCCGGGACGGGATCTTTCGGTTCGGTTCTGTGTTCGAACGTAGTGATCAAGATTTGCGGTCCAGGTTTGCGTTAGATGGTTCGGCCGGTTGGCGGCGAGTACGTGGAGTACGCCGGGCGGCACAGATAAGTCCAGGAGGGCTCAGTTCATGTCAGCAGTAAGCGCTATTTCCGGTTCACAGGTTTCCGTTCCCGTGCAGGCGTCACGGTTCGAGGCTTTCGGCCCGCACGGCATCTTCGACGGGCAGGAAGCCAGCCGCGGGCAGCGGGCTGTGCCTGCCGTTGCGCCCAGGCAGGCGCCGCTGCGGCTGACCCGCCGGGGCCGCTTCGTCTTCTTCGGCCTGCCGTTGATTCTGCTGGCTGCCCTCGTCCTTTCGCTCGCCGGTTTCCTGAATGCGCCGGCCAAAGCCGCCGACTCGACCGCGGAGCTCTCGCTCACCCCTACGGTCACCGTGACGGTCCAGCCGGGGGAGTCGCTGTGGGCCATCGCCGGCGCAGTGGCACCGGAGCGCGACCCCCGCGACGTGGTCGCCGACATTGTGCAGCTCAACAACCTCGATGCCGCCCGCGTTATCCCCGGCCAGCAGCTCTACGTGCCCTCCAGGTAATCCCCGGCCGCCCTCTGGAGGTCACAGTTTCGGGGCCGGGCGTGGTCTCACTTAAACTAGGCACGTGACTGACCAGCTAGAGCGCCTCAACCGACTGCCCCTCCGGACCAATCTGCGGGGGTTGCGGCCTTACGGCGCGCCCCAGCTGGATGTTCCGATCTTGCTGAACGTCAACGAAAACACCCATGGCGTCCCGGACGACGTCCGCGCGGCCATCGCAGAGGCAGTGACCGAGGCTGCCGCCGGGCTGAACCGGTACCCTGACCGCGAGTTCACCGAATTGCGGGAAGGGCTGGCCGAGTATCTCGGCCACGGCCTCGACGCCGCCAACATCTGGGCCGCCAACGGCTCCAACGAAGTCCTCCAGCAAATCCTCCAGGCCTTCGGCGGTCCGGGCCGCACTGCGCTCGGGTTCCCTCCCACGTACTCCATGTACCCGCTGCTGGCCGCCGGCACGGACACCGAGTACATCGTGGGGGTGCGTGCCGACGACTACGGGCTCAGTGCCGAATCGGCCGCCCGGCAGGTACGGGAGCTGAAACCCAACGTTGTCTTCCTCTGCTCTCCGAACAACCCCACGGGCACCGGTCTGGGTCTCGACGTCGTCGAGGCCGTCTACGAGGCCGGGGAAGCCAGCCAGACCATCGTGATCGTCGACGAGGCCTACCACGAGTTCGCCCACGACGGTACGCCCAGCGCCCTGACGTTGCTGCCCGGACGCGAGCGGCTGATCGTGTCCCGGACCATGAGCAAGGCCTTTGCCCTGGCCGGCGCGCGGCTGGGCTACATGGCGGCCGCGCCGGAGGTCACCGATGCCCTGCGCCTGGTCCGGCTGCCATACCACCTGTCCGCCATCACGCAGGCCACTGCGCTGGCCGCGCTGCGCCACCGCGTGGCCCTGATGGCCGATGTTGAAGACATCAAGCGCCAGCGGGACCGAATCGTCTCGGAGCTGACCCGGATGGGACTGAAACCGGCCGCTTCGGATTCGAACTACGTGTTCTTCGGCGGCCTCGACAACCCGCACGAGACCTGGCAGGGGCTGCTGGACGCCGGTGTGCTGATCCGCGACGTCGGAATCCCCGGCCACCTGCGCGTGACCGCCGGTACTGAGACGGAAACCACAGCGTTTCTGCACGCGCTCGAACGCATCCTGACCGGCCACGAAGCACAGTCCGCCTAGACTTAAGCCAGGACCCACGCACACCACCGGCGTTCGCCGGGCGCCCGCCTCATCCAAAGGACACCCCACATGAGCAACACCGGAACTGCCGCTGCCGAGGCCCGGACCGCACGCCTCGAACGGACCACCAGCGAGTCGTCCGTGCTGGTCGAGATCGACCTCGACGGCACCGGCGTCTCGGACATCAGCACGTCGGTGCCGTTCTACGACCACATGCTGACGGCGCTGAGCAAGCACTCCCTGATCGACATGACGGTCAAGGCCACCGGTGACACCCACATTGATGTCCACCACACCGTGGAAGACGTCGCCATCACCTTCGGCGAGGTCCTGCGCACCGCCCTGGGGAACAAGGCCGGCATCCGCCGCTTCGGCGAGGCCACGGTGCCGCTCGACGAGGCGCTCGCACACGCCGTCGTCGACGTCTCCGGCCGGCCCTACCTCGTGCACGCCGGAGAACCGGCGGGCCAGGAATACCACCTCATCGGCGGCCACTTCACCGGGTCCCTGACCCGGCACGTTTTCGAGGCGATCACCCTGCACGCCGGCATCTGCCTGCACATGAACGTCACCGCCGGCCGGGATCCGCACCACATCGTCGAGGCGCAGTTCAAGGCCTTTGCCCGGGCCCTCCGCGCGGCTGTTGAGCCGGATCCCCGGGTCGAGGGCATTCCCTCCACCAAGGGTGCGCTGTGAGCGGCAAAGTTCTCCAGGACGGCGCGATCATCGACCCTGACGCCCACCGGAAGCCCGCGTCGCCCGACGGTAAGCCCACGGTCACCGTGCTGGACTACGGTTCGGGTAACGTCCGATCGGCCGTGCGCGCCCTCGAGCGTGCCGGCGCCGAGGTCATCCTCAGCGCCAAGCCGGAAGATGTGCTCAACGCCGACGGGCTCGTCGTCCCCGGCGTCGGGGCCTTCGAAACCGTCATGAACGAGCTCAAGGCCGTCGACGCCGTCCGGATGATCGGACGCCGGGTCGCCGGCGGCCGGCCCGTGCTGGCGATCTGCGTCGGACTCCAGGTCTTGTTTGAGGCCGGCGTCGAACACGGCACCGTCGCCGAGGGCATGGGGGAGTGGCCCGGCAAGGTCGAGCTGCTGCCGGCCGACGTGGTGCCGCACATGGGCTGGAATACCGTCACCGTGCCGGAGGGCTCCCGGCTCTTTGCCGGCGTCGAGAACGAGCGCTTCTACTTCGTGCACTCCTACGGTGTGCAGCACTGGGATTTCGACGTGATCCAGCCGCGCATGAAGGCGCCGCTCGTCACCTGGTCCGAACACGGTGCCCCGTTCATCGCAGCGGTGGAAAACGGTCCGCTCTGCGCCACCCAGTTCCACCCCGAAAAGTCCGGCGACGCCGGCGCGCGCCTGCTCCGCAACTGGGTGGACGGTCTGCGCAGCAGCGCCACCACCAGTGCCGCCGAGGCCGGAACAGCCCAGCCTGGCACCCCGGAACAGACCGCCTAGATGTGGTCCATAGTCCTGATGGGCCTCGCCGGATTGCTGGTGGGCGGCGCCCTGTCCTTCCGGCAGCAGAAAAGCCCTCTCTGGGTCCAGATCGTGTTCTACATCCTGGCCGGCATGTCGCTGCTGGCCGCCTGGCTATTAACCCTGCCGGGGAACTGACCCTCCCGGGCACCTGACCACCACGTCCCCGCCCGCCCCGACCGCCACCCCAATACGTGAGGACCCAACGATGACCACCGAAACCCCGCTGCCGGTACTCGAGCTGCTCCCCGCCGTCGACGTCGTCAACGGCCAGGCCGTGCGCCTGGTCCAGGGCGAAGCCGGCAGCGAAACCAGCTACGGCACTCCGCTGGAGGCAGCGCTCAACTGGCAGGAACAGGGCGCCGAATGGGTCCACCTGGTGGACCTCGATGCAGCCTTCGGCCGTGGCTCCAACGCCGAACTGCTGCGCGAGGTCGTCGGGCGGCTGGACATCAAAGTCGAACTCTCCGGCGGCCTGCGCGACGACGAGTCGCTGGAAAAGGCCCTCGACCTCGGTGTGGCCCGGGTGAACCTCGGCACCGCCGCGCTGGAGAATCCCGAGTGGACGTCCCGTGTGATCGAGCGTTTCGGCGACAAGATCGCCGTCGGCCTCGACGTCCGCGGCACCACCCTCGCCGGCCGCGGCTGGACCAAAGAGGGCGGCGACCTCTGGGACGTGCTCGGCCGCCTCGAGGAAGCCGGCTGCGCCCGCTACGTCGTCACCGACGTCACCAAGGACGGCACCCTGCAGGGCCCCAACGTCGAGCTGCTGCGCCAAATGGTGGAGAGGACCGGCAAGCCTGTTGTAGCCTCCGGCGGCATCTCCAGCCTCGAGGACCTCAAAGTCCTGCGCTCCCTGGTACCGCTCGGGGTCGAGGGCGCCATCATCGGCAAGGCCCTCTACAACGGCAACTTCACGCTGCCCGAAGCCCTCGACATCGCCGGCCGCCGCTAGGGAAGTCCGGGCCATGGAGCACAACCCCCTGTCTAAGGGAACATTGCCCGAGCACCGCCAGCCCGGCGGACGCCCCTTGCCCGGCCACATCGCCGCCGCCCTCGCCGGCACCGGGGGCGCGACGGACTCCGCCGGCCAGCCCTGGGCCGGCCGCAGCCTCAGCGGTGACGACGCCAAGATCCACAACTTCGAGGACGACGACGGCGCCGCCGACGCCGGCTACCTGGCCGCGCTGGACGCCCTCGCCGCCGGCACCGGGGACGAGGCAGCAGTGGTGGCATCGCTGGCTACCGCGCGCGTCTTCGTGCCGATCGTGGCCCGGCTTGCCGAAGAAGGCGAGGGCGTGGCCGGCCAGGAGGGCAAGAAACAGCACGGGGAGGAACTGCAGGGCGACAAACAGGCGGACATGGCCCTCGTGACCCTGCAGGCCCCCGACGGCCGGACCGCGCTGCCGGTCTTCACCTCTGCCCGGGCCCTGGCGGCCTGGCACGCGGAGGCGAGGCCCGTGGCGGTCTACGCGGCGCGGGCCGCGCTCTCCGCCGTCGCCGAGGGGGCCGAACTGCTGGTCCTCGACCCCGGCTCGGCTGCCACCTTTGTGGTGCGCCGGCCCGCCGTCTGGGCCCTGGCCCGGCAGCACGGCTGGACGCCGAGCTACAGCGATCCGGCGGTGGCCGAGGCTGTCGCCAGCGCGGCGGCTGGTCTTCCGGCGCTCCGGCGCGTTGAGATCCTTCCCGGCGGGGGAGTGGCATCGGCGCAGGCCGGCGGCGGCCAGCTCCCCGGCGGGGGCGCCGGTCCGGAGCTGCGGATGGTGCTGTACCTTGAAGACGGGCTCGACGCCGCCGCGGTGCAGTCCCTCGTGGCCGGGCTGAACAACGCTCTGGCCCGGAATGAAACATTTGCCGAGCGGGTTGACTCGATCGACATCAAGTTGCAGCGCGCAGCACCCTAGCCGAAAGCCGGCACGAGGGCCTCCGGGTGCTGCCAACGGCAGTACACAAAGGAAAGCAGTTTCGTGAATTTCGCGCTCTACCGGGACCTGCTGGCCGTGAGGCCCGTCAGGAACCTCCTGCTCGTTGGCATGGTCGCCCGCATCCCGCACTCCGCGGCCGGGGTGCTGCTGACGCTGCACATCGTCCTCACCCTGGGACAGGGCTACGCGGCCGCCGGGGCTGCCGCGGCCGTCATGACGATCGGCATCGCCGTCGGAGCCCCGTGGCGCGGACGCCGGGTGGACACCGTGGGCCTGCGCCGGGCGCTGATCCCGTCCGTCGTCTCGGAGACCGTCATCTGGTCGATCGTGCCGCACGTCGGCTACGAACTGCTGCTGCCCCTGGTCTTCGTGGGAGGCCTGCTGACGCTGCCGATCTTCAGCGTCGTGCGCCAATCGCTGGGCATCCTCGCCGGCGGCGAGCAACGCCGGACGGCCTTCGCCCTGGACGCGATCAGCACCGAACTGGTCTTTATGATCGGCCCCGCGGCCGGCGCCGTCGTCGCCACCGCAGGATACTCCGCGCTGGGCCTGACCGTGGTGGGCATCGCCACCTCCCTGTCCGGCCTGTTCCTGATGTGGATCAACCCGCCCACCCGCAGCGCCGACTCCGGGGCTGAGCCGGACACAGCGTTCGAGGCGGCCCAGCAGGAAGGCGCGGAAACGGCCCTGGTGGCCGCGGCACCCCACGTCCAGGAAGCCGCTGCCGAACTGGCACCACTGGCCGCCGCGGAGCAGCGGCGGCAGGGCCGCCCCGGCCTGCGGCACAAGGTCGTCCGCAATTTCGCCTGGTTCACGGCTGGCGTGGCGGCGGTCTTCGCCGTCGCGGCCGGCGCCGGCATGGTGCTCAGCGGCACCGACGTCGGCATCGTCGCGGCCCTCGAGAGGGGAGGGCACCAGGCCGAAATCGGCATCGTTTTCCTCCTCTGGTGCGCGGCATCCGTGCTGGGCGGACTGGTCTACGGCGCCATGCACCGGCCGGTGTCCCCGGTCCTGCTGCTGCTGGGCATGTCCGCACTGACGATTCCGATGGCCTTCGCGCACGACACCTGGACACTCGCGGTGCTGTCGCTGCTGCCGGGCCTGCTCTGCGCGCCGGTGCTCTCCGCCGCGTCGGAGAAGGTGGCAGAACTGGTCGAGGAGGGCCGCCGCGGCGAGGCGATGGGCTGGTACGGCTCTGCCCTCACCGGCGGCGTGGCACTCGGCGCTCCGCTGGCCGGGCTCTTTATCGACGGCGTGGGCCCGGGCGCGGGGTTCGTCGCGGTGGGGGTGGCCGGCGTCGTGTTGTGCCTGGTGGGACTGGTCCTGCAGCACCGCCGGCGGCGGCGGCTCGCCCCGGCCTGACCGGCTCGCTCCGATCCCGCAGGCCGCTCCTGCCGGCCAGCCGGTTAAACGACGACGGCGGGCGGACCGTTCTGGTCCTCCCGCCGCCGTCGCTGTGGGCTGCTGGTTCGCAGCCCGTTGCCTTAGTTGACCGGGCCGGTGTACTTCTCGCCCGGGCCTTTGCCCGGCGCGTCCGGGATGACGGATTCCTCGCGGAAAGCGAGCTGCAGGGAGCGCAGCCCGTCGCGCAAGGGCCCGGCGTGCTGGGAACCGATTTCGGGTGCCGCGGACGTGACGAGTCCGGCCAGGGCCGTGATCAGCTTGCGCGCTTCGTCGAGGTCCTTGAGCTCTTCGGCGTTGTCCTCGGCGGCCAGGCCGAGCTTCACGGCGGCGGCGCTCATCAGGTGAACGGCGGCGGTGGTAATGACCTCGATCGCGGGGACCTCGGAGATGTCGCGGATCTGCTGGGAGACGTCGGCCTGCGCGTCGGCCGGCTGGTAAACGTGTGAATTACTATCTGAAGTGCTCATGCTGGTAAGCTTGTCACAGACCGACTGAATGTCGTTATTTCTGCAGGGTTGAGAAACGCCGGTTGAGAAACACCGGTTAGGAAACACCGGTTGAGACACACCACGTGGAACCCGCCGGCGCATAAGTGCGTTGACCGGGTGCCTTTCTGTAGAATGGCTTTCAGTTTGCAAGCGGAGTTCTCTCCCACCCGCGCCAGCCGCGCGTATTCTTCACGGAATCAAGGTTGCCGGGTACCTGGTCGGGCATCCTTCCTGGGCGTTACGCCTGGCGGGGGACGCATGCCGTCTCCTCAAGGGGAGGGCAGTTCCGATCTTCGAGGCCTTCGATTGCTCCGGCAATTGGAGGCCTTCTTCATTTGCCGGCGAAGTACCCCCACGATCACAGGAGCTTTAACATTAGCGAGCCAAGAATCAATGAGCGTATCCGCGTCCCCGAGGTGCGGCTGGTCGGCCCTGCAGGTGAACAGGTAGGAGTCGTCCGTATTGAGGATGCCCTGCGTTTGGCTGCCGAGTCCGATCTTGATCTCGTTGAAGTTGCACCGCAGGCGAAGCCTCCGGTGTGCAAGCTGATGGACTTCGGCAAGTACAAGTACGAAGCCGCCGTCAAGGCACGCGAGGCCCGGAAGAACCAGACCAACACGGTTCTGAAGGAAATCCGGTTCCGGCTCAAGATCGACACCCACGACTACGAGACGAAGCGCGGCCACGCGCTCCGGTTCCTCGGCGCCGGTGACAAGGTCAAGGCCATGATCCAGTTCCGCGGCCGTGAGCAGCAGCGCCCCGAGATGGGCATCCGCCTGCTCCAGCGTTTCGCCGACGACGTTGCCGAAGTGGGCGTCGTGGAGTCCAGCCCGCGTATCGATGGCCGCAACATGGTCATGGTGGTTGGTCCGCTGAAGAACAAGGCCGAGGCGAAGGCAGAAGCCCGCCGTGCAACGCAGCGCGCAGAAGCCAAGGCCGAGAACGAAGCCAAGGCGTCCGGTGGAGGCCGCGTTGACACGTCCGGCCCCGAGGCACCCCTGACACAGTCCCTGGCTGATCTCCTTCCGGAGGGCTACCAGGTCCGGACAGAGGCACCTGAGGCTGAGGAAGCCGCGACGGAGGCTCCGGCAACGGAAGCTCCCGCCGTCGAGGTGCCGAAGGCCGAGGAAGCCGCTGCCGAGAAGGCTCCGGCTGTTGAAGCTCCCGCCCCGGAAGAGCCGAAGCAGGAGGCCCCCAAGGCCCCGGCGGCAGCTCCGAAGCAGGCGGCTCCCAAGGCCGACGCGAAGCCGGCAGTAAGCAAGGCACCGGCTGCTCCTAAGGCCGCGGCCCCCAAGGCTGCACCGAAGGCGCCCGCTGCTGCGACCCCCGCCGCCGCGACGCCGGCCGCCGAGAAGCCTGCTCCGAAGCCGGCCGCGGCTCCGAAGCCGGTGGCCCGGCCTGCGGCGCCGAAGCCTGCGGCACGGCCGGCAGCCCCCAAGGCCGCCCCGAAGCCGGGCAGCAAGAAGACCAACTAGTTCACGGCTGCCGGACAGCAATGTCCGGCAGCAAGCAACCAGCACGCCGCCCGCAGGGGTGGCTGCACGAAAGACTGCAGACCCAGTCTGCGGATACGTAAGGAGATCGGTTCCCATGCCGAAGATGAAGACCCACAGCGGTGCTAAGAAGCGCTTCAAGCTGACCGGTAGCGGCAAGCTGCGCCGCCAGCAGGCCAACCGCCGCCACTACCTCGAGCACAAGTCCTCCAGGCTGACCCGCCGCCTCGCCGGCGACAAGATCGTCTTCAAGGGCGACGCCAAGGTCATCCGGAAGATGCTCGGCATCTAAGTTCCAAGTTCTCGGATCGATTGCCACCTGGCAGCGGTCCACTACCAAAAAGGCTTCTCAGGCCAGCCGGTTTTCCGGCAGTAGACGCTTGGGATCAGAATTCTGAAGGAGTACGCACGTGGCACGTGTGAAGAGGGCGGTCAACGCCCACAAGAAGCGCCGGGTTATCCTCGAACGCGCAAAGGGCTACCGTGGACAGCGTTCACGCCTGTACCGCAAGGCCAAAGAGCAGCTGCTGCACTCGTTTGTGTACAGCTACGGCGACCGCAAGAAGAAGAAGGGCGACTTCCGCCGCCTGTGGATCCAGCGCATCAACGCTGCGTCCCGCGCCAACGGCCTCACCTACAACCGTCTGATCCAGGGCCTCAAGGCCGCTGAGGTCGAGGTTGACCGCCGTATGCTGGCCGAGCTGGCCGTCTCCGACGCCAACGCCTTCGCCGCACTGGTCAAGGTCGCCAAGGACTCGCTGCCGGCAGACACCTCCGCTCCGGCCGTCCAGGCTGAAGCCGCTCCGGCTCCGAAGGCCGCCAAGAAGGCTCCCGCGAAGAAGCCTGCTGCCAAGAAGGCTGATGCCGAGGCCGCAAAGTAGTCCCTGCCGCCGTCGAAAGACAGCGCAGTTCAAGGACCGGCTGCGAAAGCAACTAAGGTTCTTATATGAACGAAACCGGGCGCCCGCAAGACTTTCCACTTTCCAATCCTCGAGCCGATCGAGTGAGGAAGGTGGCACAGCTTGCCGGGCGCCCGGCCCGTTTAAAGCGCAGCGAGTTCCTGGCTGAGGGCCCCCAGGCTGTCCGGGAGGCACTGGTCCTGCACCAGAAGAGGATCGCCGCGGGAGAACCCGGGCTCGTCTATGAGGTCTACGCCAGCGAGGCCTGCCTCGACCGGCACCCCGACCTGGAGGCCCTGGCGGAGGGTACCGCCGCATACCTCGCCACCGACGAAGTGCTGGCCGCGATGGCGGACACGGTCACCCCGCAGGGCATCCTCGCGGTCTGCGGTTTCCTGGACGTCGGGCTCGACCAGGTCCTGGACGCGGCCCCGCAGCTGATCGCGGTGCTGTGTCAGGTCCGCGATCCCGGCAACGCCGGAACCGTGCTCCGGGCGGCCGACGCCGCCGGCGCGGACGCCGTCATCCTGACTGCCTCCAGCGTCGACATCTACAACCCCAAGGCCGTCCGCTCGACGGCTGGATCGCTCTTCCACCTGCCCGTGGTGCTCGGCGCCGACGTCGAGGAGCTGGTGGCCCGCTGCAAGGAACGCGGCATCGGAATCCTCGCGGCGGACGGCCAGGGCCAGCTGAACCTGGACCGCCTCCAGGACGAGAACGCGGCCCGGCGCCTGGGCGCCTCCGCCGCAGAGTCGGCCTTCGCGCTGGAACAGCCCACCGCCTGGCTCTTCGGCAACGAGGCGCAGGGACTGTCCGAGGAGGAACTCGCGCTGGCTGACCACCGGGTGGCCGTGCCCGTCTACGGGGCCGCCGAAAGCCTCAACCTCGGCACCGCGGCGACCGTGTGCCTGTACGCCAGCGCGCGGTCCCAGCAGCCGACGGCCTCTTCATAGCGCGCGTCCCCAGAAACAACGACGGCGGGGGCCCACCAGTAGGTGGGCCCCCGCCGTCGTCCTTTCACCGCTGCGGCACTGCTGCCGGGGCGGTGGCTTGAGAGATTATGTGGTCCGGTTGCGGCCGGTGACTGCGCCGTAGATGCCGGCAACAAGGAGGCCGCCGACAATGGCCAGGAGCCAGGAACCGAGATTCCAGAATTCCATCTTGCCGCCGCCGAACAGCAGGTCGCCGATCCAGCCGCCGACAATGGCTCCGACGACGCCGAGCACGAGGCTGGTGACCCAGCCGCCGCCGACCTTGCCAGGCATAACTGCCTTAACGATTGCACCTACAATGAGTCCGAGAATGATCCAGCCTAGAAAGCCCATTTCTCCTCCTACATATTCGTCGGCATTCACCTTAGGAATCCCGATTATGGCTTCAAGCTAACACACGGCCTCATCCCATGTCAGCAACATCACCCCCAATCGTTACGTGCTTCCGGATGCCCCGCCGCGGTGCGGGAGCGGGCCCGGAACGGGTACGGTGTTGCTTGCGGATGCAGGCCCTTCCCGGCGTCCGCGATTCCCTCAAAAAACCTCCAAAGGAGAAGCTCTCTTGGCTGCAAATGGCGGTACCAAGGCGATTGTCGCGGCGCTGGCCGCCAACCTGACGATCGCCGTCCTGAAGTTCGTCGCGTACATCCTGACGTTCTCCTCATCGATGCTGGCCGAGGCGATCCACTCCCTCGCCGACTCCGGCAACCAGTTGCTGCTCCTGATCGGCGGCAAGCGCGCCAAGAAGGAAGCAAGCCCCGAGCATCCCTTCGGCTACGGGCGCGAGCGGTACATCTACGCGTTCATCGTCTCGATTGTGCTGTTCAGCGTCGGCGGCCTCTTTGCCCTCTACGAGGCGTGGGGCAAGCTGCAGCACCCCCACGGCATCGAGGGCGACTTCTGGTGGGTGCCGCTCGCGGTCCTCGTCGGCGCCATCATCGCCGAGTCGTTCTCGTTCCGGACGGCAATCATTGAATCCAACCACATCCGCGGCAAGCAGAGCTGGGTGCACTTCATCCGCAACGCCAAGCAGCCCGAGCTGCCGGTGATCCTGCTGGAGGACTTCGGCGCCCTGCTGGGCCTGGCCTTCGCACTGTTCGGCGTGAGCCTGACGCTGGTCACCGGCAACGGCATCTGGGACGCGCTGGGCACTGCCATGATCGGTCTGCTGCTGGTGGCGATCGCCGGGGTGCTGGCCGTGGAAACCAAGTCCCTGCTCCTCGGCGAGTCCGCCACGAAGGCCGACGTCGCGAAGATCCGCGGCGCCATCGAAGCGGACGGCACCCGCATCATCCACCTCAAGACCATGCACCTGGGCCCCGAGGAACTGCTGGTGGCGGCCAAGATCGGTGTCGGCCACTCCGATACGGGCCGGGCAGTCGCGGCGGCAATCGACGCCGCCGAGACCCGGATCCGGGACGCCGTGCCGACGGCGCGGGTCATCTACCTGGAGCCGGACCTGGAGCGCGTCAACGCCGGCTAGGGCCGGGCGTCGCACCGAGGCCGCTGGGCCGGGGCCGCATTTCGCGGGCTACCGGACCAGCGGTCTCTTGCGTTCCACCGCACCGCTGAGCACCGCGACGCCGAGGCCCAGGATGGCCAGCACAGCTCCCACCAGGGCCGGGGCCACGTAGCCCCAGCCCCACGCGATGACGAGGCCGCCGAGGAACGCGCCCAGGGCGTTGGCCACATTCAGTGCGGCATGGTTCAACGAGGACGCCAGCGACGGCGCATCGGGGGAGGCATCGAGGAGGCGGGTCTGCAGCGCCGGAACGAGCATGGAACCGGCCGCGCCCACCACGAAGACCATTACGTAGGCGGACCAGGGCCAGTGCACGGCCACCGCGTAGACCACGAGCGCCACGGCCACGCCGGGCAGGACCCAGTAGATGGTGCCCATGACCGACCTGTCCGCGATGCGGCCGCCGATGATGTTGCCGGCCACCATGCCCACACCGTACAGCGCGACGACGAGCGGCAGCCATTGGGCGGGGATGCCGGCCACCGAGGTCATGGTGTGGGCAATGTAGGTGTACGTGGCGAAGAAACCGCCGAAACCGACAATGCCGATCAGGATGGCCAGCCAGACCTGCAGACGCTTCAGCGCACCGAGTTCGCGCCGAATGCTGGCGTCGGCATGCGGTTTCTGGAACGGCACGAACTTCCACAGCATCGCCATCGTGGCAATGCCGATCAGGCCCACGAGCAGGAAGAGCAGGCGCCAGCCGAAGTTCTGGCCCAGCCAGGTCCCGAACGGCACACCGATCACGTTGGACACGGTCAGGCCGGCCATCACCATCGAGATCGCCCAGCCGCGCCGGGTCGGGGCCACGAGCGACGAGGCGATGACCGCGGCAACCCCGAAGAAGGCGCCGTGCGGCAGCCCCGCAGCGAAACGGGACACCAGCATGGTGCCGTAGTCCGGCGCAATGAAGGAGCTGAGGTTGGCGAGGCTGAAAAACAGCATGAGCCCCAGCGCGAGGTACTTGCGCGGCAGCTTGGCGCCGACCGCGGCCAGCACCGGGGCGCCGACCACCACGCCCAGGGCGTAGGCGGAGATCAGGTGCCCGGCCTCCGGGGTGCCGATGCCCAGGCCCTGCTCCACCTCCTTGAGCAGGCCCATCATGGTGAACTCCGTGGTGCCGATGCCGAACCCGCCCATGGCGAGCGAGATGATGGCGAGGGCGAGGTGGCGGGTGCCGGTTTTGGGCGTCGCGGGGGCGTCTTTAGTGATGGTCATCCGTCTGCTTTTCGGTAACAATCCCGGCCGGGGCCGGGAGAATGCGGCGTGGTGGATCGGCTCTTGCTGTCAGTGGGGCAACGCGGGGCGCGGGGCCTGGTATTCCGGCGCCTGACGTGGTGCGTCCCACCATTGTCCCCCGGCAGCGCCGGCGGCGCGCCCCTAGACTGGTGGACGTGACTGAACTCATCAGCGTCGTCGGCGGCGCAGTAGTGGATTCCCTGGCCGCACCCCGGACCCTCCTGGTGGCACGGCGGACGGCGCCGCCCCAGTTCGCGGGCATGTGGGAGTTCCCCGGCGGCAAGGTGGATCCCGGCGAGGCCCCGGAGCGTGCCCTGCACCGCGAGCTGTACGAGGAACTCGGGGTGGAGGTCCGGCTGGGGCCGGAACTGCCCGCCGAATCCCCGACGGGCTGGCCGCTCAACGGTAGGGCGGCAATGCGGGTCTGGTTCGCCGAGCTGGCGGCAGGCACCCCCCAGCCATTGGAGGACCACGACGAGCTGCGCTGGGTCGCGCTGGCGGACCCGGCGGAGGTACTGGGCCTGCCGTGGATCCCGGCGGACCTTCCGATCGTCGAGGCCCTGCTGGCGGCCGTCGCGGGCGAGCCCTCGCCAAACTGAGCTCCGTGTGTCTACGCTGGGCCCAACTGGGAGGAGCTGGGCGTGCAGGTCGGGGTCAGACGGGAACAGCGTGCGGGGGAACGCCGGGTTGCGGCGACACCGGAGACGGTGCGGCAACTGGCGGGCCTCGGCCTGGCGCTGCTGGTGGAATGCGGTGCCGGGCTCGAATCCGGCTACGGCGACGCCGACTATGAGGCGGCCGGGGCTGCCCTTGTTCCGCACCTACCGCTCCGGGCGCTGGATGTCCTGCTGCACGTCCGACCGCTCACCCCTGAGATCGCCGCCGCTCTGAGGCCGGGCGCCGTTACCATCGGCTTCGGTTCGCCGGCCTCGGAGCTGCCTGCGGTCGGCGCCCTGGCCGCCGCCGGGGTGACGTCCTTCGCCCTGGAACTCGTTCCCCGGATTTCCCGCGCCCAGTCGATGGACGCCCTCAGCTCCCAGTCCCTCGTCGCCGGCTACCGCGCCGTCCTGGAAGCGGCCCTGCGGTACCCGCGGTTTTTCCCGCTCTACATGACCGCCGCCGGCACAATCCCGCCGGCCCGCGTGCTGGTCCTGGGCGCCGGCGTCGCGGGCCTGCAGGCGATCGGCACCGCCAAACGGCTCGGTGCCCGCGTCTCCGCCAACGACATCCGGGCGGCCTCCGCGGACGAGGTCGCGTCGATGGGCGGCACCTTCATCAACCTGGACCTCGACACTCGGGCCGCAGACACGTCCGCTGAGGGCACCGGCGGCTACGCCCGGGAACTCGGCGAGGACCGCGCCGCCCGGCAGCGCGCGCTCTTGGCGCCGCACGTCGCCGCCGCGGACGTGCTCATCACAACGGCGGCGATCCCGGGCAGGGCCGCCCCGTTGCTCGTCACCGCCGACATGGTGGCCGGCATGCGGGCCGGGTCCGTCGTCGTGGACCTGGCCGCCGAGTCCGGCGGCAACGTCGAGGGCGTCATCGCCGGCCGGGACGTCCTGGTGCCGGTCCCCGGCGGCGCCGTGACTCTGGTGGGGATGCAGGACGCGGCATCCGCCGTCGCCTCCGACGCGTCCCGCCTCTACGCCAAAAACGTCGCCAACCTGCTCGCCCTGATGACCACTGACGGCACGGTGGCACCCGACTTCGACGACGACGTCGTCGCCGGAGCCTGCTTGACCCGCGACGGCGCCGTCCGGCACGCCGGGACGGCCGCGGCTATGGAGGCGCATAACTAATGGACGCGGTCACGTTACTCACGGTGGTGGTACTCGCCGTTTTCGTCGGCTTTGAAGTCGTCTCCAAGGTCACCAGCAAGCTGCACACGCCGCTGATGTCCGGGGCCAATGCAATCCACGGGATCATTCTGGTCGGCGCGATCATCGTGGCGGGCCAGGCCGACGACCCCTGGCTGCTGGCCGTCGCCCTGCTGGCGGTGGCCCTCGCGACCGTCAACCTGGTGGGCGGCTTTGTGGTCACTGACCGGATGCTGGAAATGTTCGGCCCGCGGAAAGCAGCCGCCGCACACCCGGCGGACGGTGCCGGCACCCCGGCGGGGACGTCGGAAGCCGCCGGTCGGGCGGGGGAGGAGCGCCCGTGAGCATCCTCGCCCCCGCCTGGACCGCCCTGCTCTACCTCGTGGCGGCCGTGTGCTTCATCCTGGCGCTGAAGGGCCTCAGCTCCCCCCGGACCGCCCGGCGCGGAAACGTCATCGGAGCAGCCGGTGCCGCGGTGGCCGTCGTAACCGTGTTCCTCTCGGCGCGGCTGGAGAACATCCCGCTGATCCTGGCCGCCATTGCGGTCGGAACCGCCCTCGCAGTTCCGGTCGCCCGGCGCGTGCAGATGACGCAGATGCCCCAACTGGTTGCCTTGTTCAACGGCGTCGGCGGCGGCGCGGCCGCGCTCGTCGCGGTGCTGGAACTCGGGCACAGCGGGGATTCCTGGGTCCGGCTGGCAGTCGTCTTCACCATGCTGGTCGGTGCCGTGTCCTTCGCCGGCTCGGCCGTCACGGTCGGGAAGCTGCAGGAGCTGATCAGCACCCGGCCGCTGTTGTTCCCGGGCATGCCCGCCGTGATGGTGGTCGTGCTGGCCGGCGCGCTCACCGCCGGTGGCTTCATTGTGGGGACGGGCTCGCCCGGCTGGGCCGGTGCGTTGCTGGTGCTCGGACTGGCCGCGGGGCTGCTGCTCGTGCTCCCGGTCGGCGGTGCCGACGTCCCCATCGTGATCTCGCTGCTGAACGCCTTCACCGGCCTCGCCGTCGCGGCGTCCGGGATCGTGCTGGGCAACGTGCTGTTGCTCGTCGCCGGGACGCTCGTCGGCGCCAGCGGCACCATCCTGACCAAGGTGATGGCCTCCGCGATGGGCCGCGGCGTAGCCGGCATCATGTTCGGCGCCTTCCGGGGCGGGTCCACGGCAGGCTCGACCACGCTCAGCGACCGGCCGGTGCGCTCATCCTCGCCTGAGGACGTCGCCGTCCAGCTCGGGTATGCCCAGCGCGTCGTGATCGTGCCCGGCTACGGCCTGGCCGTCGCGCAGGGCCAGCACACGGTGGCCGAACTGGCGACCGCCCTGACCGCCCGGGGAGTCGACGTCGTCTTCGCCATCCATCCCGTCGCCGGCCGGATGCCCGGGCACATGAATGTGCTGCTGGCCGAGGCGAACGTGCCCTACGAGTCGCTGCGGGAACTCGAAGAAGTCAATCCGGAGTTCGCGAGCACGGATATCGTCCTCGTGGTGGGCGCGAACGACGTCGTCAACCCGGCCGCAAAGACCTCCCCGGGGTCACCGATCTTCGGGATGCCCATCCTGGAGGTGGTCCAGGCCCAGCAGGTGGTGTTCCTCAAACGCTCGATGCGCCCGGGTTTTGCCGGCATCGAGAATGAGCTGCTGCACGATCCGAAGACCACCCTGTTGTTTGGCGACGCCAAGGATTCGCTCTCCAAGGTCCTCGGCGCGGTCAAGATCCTCTAGGGGCCGAGGCAGGATCCGGCCAGGGGCCGGGCCCAACCGCGCTGCTCAGAACAAGGTGGGCTGAGCGGCCCCGGCGCTGGCAGCGGCATGGCGCGGAGGCGTTCCTGCCGCGAACGCGCGCTGCGCCGCCGGGTCGGGGATGCTGCCGGCCGGGTACTGGGCTTCCTCTTCCCGTGGATCGTCGTCGAGGTCCCGGTGGCTGAACCCCGAGGAACCGAGGAAGCCGTGCCGGGACTTGAAGTACCGGATCCGCGCGGCCAGCCAGGCCCGGTATTCCCTCGAGGCGTAGGACCCGCCGCCGTACAACCGGCGGTACTTGCCGGCGAGCTGCGGGTGTTCCTTGGCAATCCACTGCATGAACCATTCGCGGGTGCCAGGCTTGAGGTAGAGCGCCCCGGCTGTAACACCGGTGGCGCCGGCAGCGGCAAGCGAGCCGAAGAGGGAATCCAATGCTTCGTCCGAGTCGGAGAGCCACGGCAGGATCGGCATCGCCATCACACCGCAGGGAAGACCCGCCTCACGCAGCCGGGATACCAGCTTCAGCCGGGCCCGCGGTCCGGGAGTCCCCGGCTCCACCGCCTCGGAGAGCCCTTCGTCAGTCATCGCCAGCGATATCCCCACACCCACGGGGACCTGGGCGGCCGCGTGCTTCAGCAGCGGAATATCTCGGGCCAGCAGTGTGCCCTTGGTCAGGATGGACAGGGGAGTGCCGGAGTCGGCCAGGGCGCTGATGATGCCGGGCATCAGCTGGTACCGGCCCTCGGCGCGCTGGTACGGGTCCGTGTTGGTGCCGAGGGCGACGTGATGGCGCTGCCAGGACGGCTTGGCGAGCTCCTTGCGCAGGACCTCGGCGGCGTTGATCTTGACCACCACTTGGCTGTCGAAGTCCAGGCCGGCGTCGAAGTCCAGATAGGTGTGGGTCTTGCGGGCGAAGCAGTACACGCAGGCGTGGCTGCAACCGCGGTACGGGTTCACCGTCCACTCGAAGGGCATCCGGGAACCGGCGGCCACCTTGTTGAGCACCGATTTGGCAGTGACCTCATGGAAAGTGACCCCGGCAAACTCAGGGGTGGAGACGGAGCGCACCAACCCGGCCAGCGGCAGCAACGCCGGAGCGGCCGGGCCCGCGCCGGGGGCGGCATCCCCGGATACCCGACCATCGGCTGTGGTGTCAGCCGGCCTGAGTGCCTGCGCGTCCCATCTCATGACTACATTCGAATATATGTTCGATCTTAAGTCAAGGATGTCGCATCGCACGTGGCGTCACTGGTCAGCAGCGCCGGCCTTGGGTCGACGGAGCAGTCATCCCCTCGGGGGAACTTCCTCATCATCGGGTTGGAACTTACCCGAATGGCGCCTCTGTGGTGACGGAGCCCGCATAGGGTGAAGGCATGTTCAAACCGATCCAGTCCCTGCGGCTCCTCGCGGCCCCGGCCGCCGCCGTGCTGCTTACGGGGGCCCTCTTTGTCCTCGAGGAGCGCCATTTCGACCAGAACAGCGCGCTGCTGCTGGCGCTGCTCACCGGCATCGCTGTGGCTGAGCTCCTTCCGGCCGCCGCCTTGGGGCTGGTTTTCGTCGCCCTGGTCCTGCAGAGCGTCAGGTTCTTTCCGTTGGTCCTGCTGTCCGGCGTGCTGAGCTACGCAGCCGTTCCGGTGGCCATCTTCTTCGCGGTGATCGGGTGGAAAGCCGGCAACCGGTGGATTGCACCCGTGGCCGCTGTCATCTTTGCCGGCATCACGACCGCCAGCTGGTTCACCGACCAGACGTGGATCAATTTCATCTTCGGCAACCAGTTGTATGGCCGTGGACCATTGCGGACCCTCACCTATGCTTTTCTGGTCTTCGGGGCGTTCGCCGCGCTGAATCTCGCCGCCTGGGCCGTCGGTGTGGCAGTGAACAACGTATCGAGAAGCCGAAGGGCGCAGCTTGCGGCGGAAACCCGGTACCGGGAGACAGCGACTGAACTGGCCGTCGAACAGGAACGCAACAGGATCGCCATGGAGCTTCACGACGTCCTGGCGCATTCACTGACAGTCATCGTGGCCCAGGCCGACGGCATACGCTTCATCCACCGCACCGAACCGGACGCCGTCGAGGGCGCCTCCACGGTCATCGCCGAATCAGCCAGGACCGCACTGATCGAAACCCGCCGGCTGATCGAAGGCTTCTCCGCGGCGCTCAGCGACCATCCAAATCACGAGGTGGAGGACCTCGCGCTGCTTGCCGAGCGTCTGCGCTCCAGCGGCATGCCCGTCACGATCGAAACAACCGGCGAGCCGTGGGCCTTGACCGCCGCGCAGCAGCTGACGGTCTACCGCCTGGCGCAGGAGAGCTTGACCAACGCCTTCAAGCACGGGGATCGAAAGCAAGGCGCGCACCTGCACCTCATCTGGACCGCGGCGTCCCTCGAACTCCGGTGCGGATCGTCGCTGACCACCGGCCACACCGCGACGTCGACGCCTCCCTCCGGTCGCGGACTGGCAGGCATGAGGGCCCGCGCCGCCGCCGTCGGCGGGTGGATCGAAACGGTCCGGGGCGAAGAGACGTTCGAAGTACTGGCGTTCCTGCCCGCGACGGGTCCGGACAGGTGCCCGGAATCCGCCCCCGCGGCAGCTGACCTTCCGGTCCTGGACGGAGCGCTGCTGTGACCGGCATGCCGATCCGGATTGCGCTGGCCGACGACCAGCCGCTGTTCAGCGCCGGACTCAAAATGATCCTGCGCAGCCAGGCGGACCTGGACCTTGTCGGCGAAGCAGTCAATGGAGAGGCCGCCGTCGAACTCGTCCAGGCGACCTGCCCCGACGTGCTCCTGATGGATATCCGGATGCCTGTTATGGACGGAATCACTGCGACAAAGAAGATTGTGGCAACTCCCGGCAACGCCGGCACCAAGATCATCGTTTTGACCACGATCCAGCACGACGAGGCCGTCGTCCGGGCGATCCAGGCCGGTGCTGCCGGTTTCCTGACCAAGGACACCACACCGGACTTCCTGTTGGCCGCCATCCGAACAGTGCACTCGGGGCACTCGGTCATCGCCCCGGCCATCACCAACGAGCTGTTGCGCGACTACACCACGCCGTCCTCCGGGAACGACGCCGCACTGGCAGACCTGTCCGGGAGGGAACGCGACGTGTTTTTGCTAACGGCCAAAGGGCTCGGAAACGCCGAGATCGCGGCCTCACTGGTGCTCAGCGAGGCCACGGTGAAATCCCACGTCGGCAGCATCCTGGCGAAGTTGAAGCTGAAGAACCGGATCCAGCTCGTCGCCTTCGCTTACGAAAACAACGTCCTCAACTAGCCCCCGCAGCAGCACCGTCCTACCCACCGAGACCTTCGCGCGCAGCGAAGGCCCGCCACAGCATTGCCCAAAACAGCATTGCCCACAACAGAAGGAGCCATCATGAACAAGAGAGTCTTCGGCGCTGCCGTCCTGATCGTAGGCACGGGCGCCGCTCTCGGCGCGGCTGCGATCCCGGCCGGGTCAGTTACCGCGTCCCCGGAGCCCATCCCAGGGATTATCCGGCAGGCGGAGGCCTACGCCGCAGCGGATCCGATCGCCGAAAAGGGCATGCAGGAGGCTGTCCGGCTCTGCATGGCCAAGGCCGGCTTCGACTACACGCCGCCCACCGCCGCGATGACCTTGGACCTCAACGGAGCGATCGGATTCAAACGGCTCACGGTCGACGCCGCGAAGGCCAGCGGCTATGCCAGCACCGGATCTCTTGGACCCCGCGAGCCGGCTCCCGAGTCAACCGATGGCAGGCTCTTCGCTAATCCGGCCTTCACGAAGGCACTCACCGGCCCCGCGGACACCGCCTCAATGACGACGGTGGGCGGCATGGGAACCTCCTCCGGCGGTTGCCGGGGCGAGTCCATGACACAGATCTACGGCAGCGCCGAAAACTACATGCTGGCCACGGGCGTGGCGGCCAACGCATTGTTCCCCGCCAGCGGGTCGGCATCTCAGGACCCGGGAACGGCCAAGGCCATCAAGGACTGGGAAGCGTGCATGAAGGACACCCCTTTCGCCACGTTCACCAACCCGCAGCAGGCCGCCGATGCGGGAAGGCGGGCCGGCGGGCAGGAAGAGTTCAGAATCGCCGTGACCGACGCGGTCTGCCGGGACAAGACCGGGTTCCACGCCGCGCTCGACAAGGTTTTGGACAAGTACCTGACAACGCGCATGCAGGAGCTCGCCCCGCAGATCGCCAAGGTCAAGGAGATCCGCCGGACGGCTGCTGCGAACGCGGCGACGCTGGGGGTCACCGCGTCGAAATAGGCAGGGGCCAAAGAATCGGCGGCGTCCTGACGTTGCTAGGCTGGGCCCATGATTCTCCTGACCGGGTTCGAACCGTTTGGCGGCGAAACCACCAATCCGTCGTGGACCGCGGCGCGCGGAGCCGCCGCCCTGCTTCAAGCCGAAGGGCTCGAGGTCGCGGCGGTGGAGCTGCCCTGCGTCTTCCGCGACGCCATCGCCGTCCTGCAGGGCGCCATCGCCGAGCACGGGCCGGAGCTCGTCATTTGCGCGGGCCAGGCCGGGGGCAGGGCCCGAATCTCGCTGGAACGGATCGCGATCAACTGCGACGACGCGCGGATCCCGGACAACGCCGGGAACGCCCCAGTCGACGAGCCCGTGGTCCCCGGCGGACCGGCGGCCTACTTCAGCACCCTGCCGGTCAAGGCGGCCCTGGCGGCGCTGGGCTCGGCCGGCATTCCGGCGGAGGTGTCCCAGACCGCGGGGACCTACGTCTGCAACCACGTCTTCTACGCCCTGATGCACGCCCTGCGACTCACCCCCGGCACCCGGGGCGGCTTCGTCCACGTCCCGTACGCACCGGACCAGGTTCCGCCGGGGAGCGGCCTGGCCTCGCTGCCGCTGGAGCAGATGACGCAGGCGCTCGCCGTCGTGGTCCGCACCGCGCTGGCGACGGCGGCGGACCTCAAGCTCGCAGCAGGCGCCACCCACTAGCGCCGGCCCCCGGCGCCGGAACCGCGCCGGAACCGATCAGTCCAGCAGTTCCCAGACAACGCCGACGGCCGCGGTGATACCGGCCGCGCCCGCCTCGACGGTCAGCGGCTCGGACGCCACGGCGCGCTGCATGGCGGCCAGCGGCAGCGGCGGAGCGGTCCCCGGCTGCTGGGTAACGGAGATGGCCTTGCCCAGCCGCGTCCCGGCCAGTGCGGCGAAATGTTCCGCGGCCGCCCGGGCATTGTTCCACGCGGCCTCACGGGCCCGGGCTTCGACCGCAGCAGGATCCGAGAAGCCCAGTTCGAGTCCGTTGAGGCGGGCGTCGTCCCCGGCGGCCTCGACGGCGGCCGCAATGAGCCCGGAGGAGGCCGCCAGGTCGCGAAGCCGGACGGTGAGCATGCTGGAGGCCAGGTAGCCGGAGACAATGTGGCCCCGTCCCTCCTGCCAGCTGACCTCGGCCCGGACGTTCAGCCCCGAGGTGGTGATGTCCGGATTTCCGACGCCGTGATCCCGGAGCACGGCCGTGATCGCGGACGAGGCGCGGGCGGCGTCCCGGTAAGCCGCGTCCACGCCCGGGCGCCTGCATTCGACGCCGAGGGAGAGCATGAGCAGGTCCGGCGCCGCCTCCGCAGTGGCCGAGCCGGTCACCGAAATGGACCTGGGATTTTCCGTCATGTTATGCCTCGTTCCGTTCGTGGGTCGGGAGTGCCGGAGGGTAGCCGCCGGCCTGCAGTCCGGCGTGCCGCTCGAAGAAATTGGCGGATCCGGGGTTGCCCGTCCGGATCAAGGACCAGGCCGCCGCCAGGAAGTACAGCGGCAGGAACGGCACCCCGAGGCACCAGGCGTACTGGGTGGCGTGCCGCTCTTCATGACCCAGCAGTGCCGGGTTGCCCACAGCCTCGTCCGGCCCGGCGCGGAAGAGCACCACATTCCCCACGGTAAACGCCGCCGCGAACGGCAGGCGCCAGCGGTAGCCGGTGGCCAGGAGCAGGCCGCGCGGGCCGCGGCGGAGCCTGGTCCGTGCGCAGGCCGCCAGCAACAGCCCCAGCGGGGTCGATGCATTCACCACGTTGGCAAGCTGCCGCAGCCGCTGTCCGGGAGTCATGAGGCCATGCTAGCGGGGCACCCGCGCGCGGGATATGACGCAGTGCGGGAGGCCGGTGGGCGCAGCGCCGTCACGTTCGGGCACCTGAGTGCCTTCAACTAGACTGAGGGGGAGCGCCCGCCGGAACGATTTTGGCGAGCCCTGCCCTTTGTCAACGCACTGGTCCCTGCTCCTGTTGAAGGTCCTGTGCCGTTGGCATGAACCGACTCGTAGCTAAGAACAGTAGATGACTGAAACTTTGCCGGGCGCAGCCGTCCCGAACCCTCTGGATGAAGCCGCCATCACCGCCGCCGTAGACCAGGCCGTCGCCGCCATTGCCGCGGCCTCGACGCTCGATGAACTTAAGGCCGTGCGGCTCGCCCACACCGGCGAAAAATCCGCGCTGAGCCTCGCCAACCGGGAAATCGGCGGGCTGCCCAAGGACCAGAAGGCCGCAGCCGGCAAGCTCATGGGCGCCTCCCGCGGACGCGTCAACAAGGCGCTCGCGGACCGTACCGCCGAGCTCGAAGCGGAGAACGACGCCCGCATCCTGGTGGAGGAGACGGTGGACGTCACCGCCGCCCCGCGCCGCCGTCGTGCCGGTGCACGCCACCCGCTGTCGACGCTGCAGGACCGCGTCGCGGACATCTTCGTGGGCATGGGCTGGGAAATCGCCGAGGGTCCCGAGGTCGAGTCGGAGTGGTTCAACTTCGATGCGCTGAACTTCAAGCCGGACCACCCTGCCCGCGAAATGCAGGACACCTTCTTCGTGGAGCCGCCCGAGGCGCACCTGCTGATGCGCACCCACACCTCCCCGGTGCAGGTCCGCTCCATGCTGGAGCGCGAGGTCCCTATCTACGTGCTGTGCCCGGGCAAGGTCTTCCGCACCGACGAACTCGACGCCACGCACACCCCGGTGTTCCACCAGTTCGAGGGCCTGGCCATCGACAAGAAGCTCAGCATGGCCGACCTGCGCGGCACCCTGGAGCACTTCGCCCGCCAGATGTTCGGCGACGAGGCCCAGATCCGGCTGCGCCCCAACTACTTCCCGTTCACCGAGCCGTCCGCGGAACTGGACATCTGGCACCCGGGCGCCAAGGGCGGCCCGCGCTGGATCGAGTGGGGCGGCTGCGGCATGGTCAACCCCAACGTGCTGCGCGCAGCCGGCATCGATCCGGACGTCTATTCAGGTTTTGCCTTCGGCATGGGCATCGAACGCACCCTCATGTTCCGCAATGAGGTCGGCGACATGCGCGACATGATCGAAGGCGATGTACGTTTCAGCCAGCACTTCGGGATGGAGATCTAACAGTGCGTATCCCACTTTCCTGGCTGCGTGAATTTGCAGCCGTACCGGCCGGAGCGACGGCCGAAGACGTGATGGCGGACCTCGTCAAGGTCGGCTTTGAAGAAGAGGCAGTCCACCGCCCCACCGACGCCCTCCAGGGCCCCGTGGTGGTGGGCCAGGTGCTGAGCATCGTCAAGGAACCCCAGACCAACGGCAAGACCATCAACTGGTGCCAGGTCCGGGTCGTCCCGGAAGGCCAGCAGCAGACCCTGACGGGCGAGGGCATCGACCCCTCGGGCGTCCAGGGCATCATCTGCGGCGCCCATAACTTCGTGGAGGGGGACAAGGTGGTGGTCACCCTTCCCGGCGCCGTGCTGCCCGGGGACTTCCGCATCTCCGCCCGCAAAACCTACGGGCACCTCTCCGCCGGCATGATCGCCTCCGTGCGCGAGCTCGGCATCGGCGAGGACCACGACGGCATCCTGGTGCTCTCCCGGATCGGACTAGACCCGGAAATCGGCACCGACGCCATGGAACTGCTGGGCCTCTACGACCAGGCCGCCGAAATCAACGTCACCCCGGACCGCGGCTACGCGTTCTCGATCCGCGGCGTGGCCCGGGAGTACGCCCACGCCACCGGCACGCCCTTCACCGACCCGGCGTCCAAGGTGCAGGCGCCCGCGGACCTCACCGGCGGCTACGGCGTCAAGCTCAACGACGACGCGCCGATCTACGGCAAGCCCGGCTGTGACCGTTTCGTGGCACGCACCGTCCGCGGAGTCGACGCCACCCGGCCGACCCCGCCGTGGATGAGCTCCCGGCTCCGGCTCGCCGGCATCCGGTCCATCTCGTTGCCGGTGGACATCTCCAACTACGTCATGCTGGAACTCGGGCAGCCCACCCACTGCTACGACCTCGACACGCTGTCCGGCGACATTGTGGTGCGGCGTGCGGTGGCCGGGGAGAAGATCACCACGCTGGACGCCAAGGAACGCACCCTCGACGCCGAGGACCTCCTCATCACCGACGGTTCCGGCGCGATCGGCATCGCCGGTGTGATGGGCGGCGCCGCCACCGAGGTGTCCGACGCCACCACCAACGTCCTGATCGAGGCCGCGCACTTCGACGAAGTGTCGATCGCACGCTCCCGCCGCCGCCACAAACTGCCGTCCGAGGCCTCCAAGCGCTTCGAACGCGGCGTCGACTGGCACATCGCCCCGGTGGCCGCCCAGCGGGTCGTCGACCTCCTGGTCGAGCTCGCCGGCGGCACCGCCGTGGCCGAGGGGACCGACGTCGGCACCGCACCGGACGCCGTCGCCGTCGAACTGCCCGCGGCCTTCGCCGCGGAGCGGATCGGCATCGACTTCACCGAGGACCAGATCCTGACCTCGCTGCAGGATCTCGGCGCCGTCGTCGAGAAGACCGGCACCGGCTACGCCGTGACGGCCCCGAGCTGGCGCACCGACCTGGAAACCAAGGAGGACCTCTCCGAGGAGATCGCCCGCCTGGTCGGCTATGACAAGATCCCCGCCACCCTGCCCGTGGCCCCTCCGGGCCGCGGACTGACCCGCGTGCAGCAGCAGCGCCGCCGGCTCGTCCAGGCCCTGGCGGACGCCGGCCTCACCGAAGTGCTGGCCTACCCGTTTGTCTCCAAGGCCGCCAACGACACCTTCGGGACCCCCGAGGCCGGCGCGGAGCGAAAAGCGCTCAAGCTGGCCAACCCGATCAGCGAAGAGCACGGCTACCTGCGGACCTCCATCCTGCCGGGCCTGATCGAGGTCGCCAAGCGCAACCACTCCCGTGGCTTCCGCGACCTCGCGCTGTTCGAGTCCGGGCTCGTCTTCCTGCCCGGGGACACGCTGGGCACGGCCTCCATCCCGCCGCTGGGCGCCAAGCCCGCCGACGAGGTGCTGGACGGACTGTACGACGGCGTCCCGGACCAGCCGTTGTACCTCGCCGCGGTGCTGACCGGCCACGATTCGCCTGCCGCACCGGCGCATGCGCCCCGCGCCTGGGACTGGGCTGACGCGCTGGACATCGCCCGGCTCGCCGGCGACGTCCTCGGCGTCGAGATCGTCATCAGCCAGGGCCAGCACCAGGCCTTCCACCCGGGACGGGCCGCGCAGCTGGCGCTCCGCAACGGCGAGGTCCTGGGCTACGCCGGCGAACTGCACCCGAAGCTGCTCGCGGCGCACGACATGCCGGCCCGCTCAGTGGCGCTGGAACTGAACGCCGACGCACTGTTCGAAGCCGCCGCCGACGTGATCGTCGCCCGGCACATCTCCACCTACCCGGTGGCCACCCAGGACGTCGCCCTCGTGGTGGCGGCCGAGGTTGCCGCGGACGAGGTGCTGGCCGCCCTGCGTGACGGTGCAGGGGAGCTGCTCGAGGACGTCGCACTGTTCGACGTATATGCGGGAAAGGGCATCGAAGAGGGCAAGAAGTCGCTGGCCTTCAACCTGCGCTTCCGCGCCGATGACCGGACGCTGACCGCGGACGAGGCCTCGGCGGCCCGGGACAGCGCGGTTGCCGCCGCCCATGAGCGGTTCGGTGCGGTCCAGCGCTAACGGCACATAGCCTCCGGAGCTAAACACCGGCGGTAAACATAGGAGGGCGGGATATGACGTCGCAGCTGATGGTGCGGTCGGTCCCGCCCTTCCGCGTTCCCGGCGCCGCGGAAGTTCCCGGCGCCACGGGGTCCCTGGAGGCGGCAGCCCATGGGCTGTTGGACGACGTCGAACTCGGCCGTGCGCGGGCGCTGGAACCCCGTCCGCGGCAGGACTTCCTGGCCGGCCGGCTGGCGCTGCGGCGCTTTGCGGCGGAACTGCTGGGTGTGCCGGCGGCGGACCTCCGGGCGGCCTATAACTGTCCGCAGTGCGGCCCCGGTAGTCCGCACGGCCGGCCCGGCTACACGCTGCATGGCGTGCCGGTGCCGCTGCTGCTGAGCCTCTCGCGGAGCGCGGGCTGGGTCCTGCTGGCAGCGGTGCCGGATCCTGCGCCGGGACTCCGGCTCGGCGTCGACGTGCAGGACCCTGCGGGCACGGACTTTGCCGGCTTCGACGAGCTGGTGCTCGGCCCGGCCGAACGCGCGAGCCTGCGCAGCCTGGCCGGCGCCGAGCTGTTGGCCGAACGTGCCCGGCTCTGGGCCCGTAAGGAGGCCTGGCTCAAGCTGTGCGGTACCGGGCTGCGGACCGCGCCGGACAGCGTGGAGGTGCTTGGGCACCCCGGCATCAGGGACCTGCCGCCCGCCGAATCCGGGCTCCCCGCGCATTTTGCCGCCGCTGTCGCCCTGGCCGGCACCCCGGACGGCCTCCCACCGGGACAACCGCCGGGACCACCGGCGCGCCAACGGCCGTCAGCGGGGGTCAGCCGGCGGGCAGCGGCGGGAGTGCCTCTTCATAGAGCCAGGGGTGGAGCACGGCCTCGGCGTCGATCCCGGTGACGCGGTGCGCTGCCAGGATAAAGTCCTCCGTCGTGACCGAGCCGTGGCGGCGGCCCCCGGTCCAGTCGTGCAGCAGTGCGAAGAATGCCAGATCGCCGCAACTGAGGCGGATCGCGTGCAGGGCGAGGGCGCCGCGTTTGTAGACACGGTCGTCGAACATCAGTTCCGGCCCGGGATCACCCACCAGCAGGTCCTGGTCCTCCGCCCTGAGCATCCGCCAGGCCGCCCGGGCCCGGTCGGCCACGGTCATGACCCGGGCCTCCTCGGACCATATCCATTCGGCGTAGCAGGCGAAACCTTCGTGCAGCCAGATATCCCTCCACGAGGCCGCGGTCAGTGAATTCCCGAACCACTGGTGGGACAGTTCGTGGGCGATCAGCCGCTGCGATTCCCAGTCCTGCCCCAGGTGGTTGCGGCCGAAAATGGACAGGGACTGCGCCTCCAGCGGGATTTCCAGGGCATCTTCTGTGACCACCACGGTGTAGCCGGCGAAGGGATACGGCCCAAAGCAGCTGGTGAAGGTGCGCATCATCTCCGGCTGGCGGGCGAGCCCGGTGCGCGCCTCGGCCGAGAGCTCCGCCGGCACCGCTGCCACCTGGGCGACGTCGCCGGCAGGCCGCTCCGGGTTGAGGGGAAGCAGTTCGTACCGGCCGATCTGGACCGTGGCGAGGTAGCTTGCCATCGGTTCGGACTGCTCGTAAACCCAGGTTTCGCGGCTGGACCGGGCCTGGTGGGAGACCAGCACACCGTTGCAGACGGCCCGGTAGTTCGCATCCGTGGTGACCGCGATCCGGTAGCTGGCCTTATCCCGCGGGTGGTCGTTGCAGGGGAACCAGGACGCCGCGCCGTTGGGCTGCCCGGCGACCAGGACGCCGTCGGTCAGCTCCTCCCAGCCCACCTCCCCCCAGAGCCCGCGGCGCGGGGCCGGATTGCCCTCGTAGCGGATGTCGAGGGTGAATTCGTCGCCGGGCAGCAGCGCCGCGTCCGGCACCACAACGAGGCGTTCGGCCCGCTGGGTGAACTTGCGCACTTTCCGGCCCGGCATCAGCACCTTGGTGGCCCGGAGCCCCGTCAGGTCCAGGACAATCGCCGAGCTCTGGCGCCGCGCGACCGCGTGCAGCGTCGCCCTGCCGGCGAGGTGGTTGCTGTTGATCCGGTAGTCGAGCTCGAGCTCGTAGCGGGTCACCCGGTAGACCTCGGTGCCGTGGCCGGGCATGTACGGGTCCGGGGCCTCGGCGGGCAGTTCGGGAGGCAATTCAGCGGGAAATTCCTCGGCGGCTGAAGCGGTTGGACTCATCAGTTGGCCTTAGTGGTTGCGGTGGGCGTGGTGCTCTCGGTGTGTCCTGCACGGACGGGGCGGGGCTACTTCGGCTTGGGCGCCGGAACGTCCGGGCCGCCCCACGGACTGACCGGATTTCCCATCCAGTAGGTGGCGGCCGGCACCGTTTCACCCCTCATCACGAGTGATGCCGGGCCGACCGTGCCACCCTTGCCGATCCGGGCGCGCGGCAGGATCACTCCGTGCGGGCCCATCGTGGCCCCGTCTTCGAGGGTAACAGTGTCAATGCTCATCACCCGGTCGTGGAACAGATGGGTCTGGACCACGCAGCCGCGGTTGACCGTGGCGCTGCGGCCCAGGGTGACAAGGTCCGCCTCGGGGAGCCAGTAGCTTTCGCACCACGTTCCGGCTCCGATCTTGGCGCCGAGGGCGCGCAGCCACCACACCAGCGCCGGGGTGCCGGACGCGGCCCGCGCGAACCACGGGGCGCTGACCATTTCGATGAAGGTGTCCACCACCTCATTCCGCCAGATGAAGGAGCTCCAGAGCGGGTGCTCGCCGGGGCGGATGCGTCCCACCAGAAGCCACTTGGCGACGACGGCGCTTCCGGCGGCGACGGCGCCGGCCAGCAGGACCACCATACCGCCCAGCAGCGCCGCCACGGCGTAGTTGAAGGTGCCGGCCAGCCAGTCGAGGGCCACCAGCACGCCGGCGGCGACGGCGACGGTGAGCACCAGCGGGACAAAGCGGCAGAGCTCCCACAGGGCACGCGCCAGCTTGAGCCGCCGGGGCGGCTGGAAGGTGCGGGTGTCGTCCGAGGCGATGGCGGTCCGTCGCAGCCGCACCGGCGGGCTGCCCAGCCAGGACGTGCCGGACTTCGCCTTCGCAGGGGTGGCCGAGAGCACGGCCACGAGGGAGTTCTTGGGGACGTTCCGTCCCGCGGCGGTCATCCCGGAGTTGCCGAGGAAGGAGCGTTTCCCCACTTTCGCGGGCGCGATCCGCATCCAGCCGCCGCCGAGCTCGTAGGACGCGATCAACGTGTCATCGGCGAGGAAGGCGCCTTCGCCCACGGTCGTCATTTTCGGGATCAGCAACACCGTGGACGCCTCCACGTTCCTGCCGACCCTGGCCCCGAGCAGCCGCAGCCAGACGGGGGTGAACAGGCTGGCATAGACCGGAAACAGCAGGTCGCGGGCCAAGTCGAGGACCCGCTCAGTCGCCCAGACCTGCCAGCCCATCCGGCTGCGCACCCGGTAATAGCCGGCGCGCAGGCCGATCCCGAGGAGCCGCGTGCTGGCGAGGACCAGCGCCAGGTTTGTGCCGAACCACGCCAAGGCGGCCAGCGGGAGCGACACAGCCAGCTGCGGCAGGGCCTCGGCCAGTGAGTCCCGGCCCTGGATGAAGCCGAACATCACCAGCGCGGCGGCCGCGGCGGACAGGTAGGGGATCAGGGCCAGCACGGCCGAGGCGGAGGCGAAGCCGGCAAACCAGAGCCGGCCGATCAGGTGGTGCTCCGGCGGGGCGTCCGGCCAGCCTTGTTTGGCCTTGCCGCGGCGTTCCGCCGGGGACCCGGCCACCAAGTGACCGGCCTTGACCCGACCGAGGACGGCGGAGCCTGGTTCCACCTGCGCCCCGGCCCCGATGCTCGCACCGGGCATGAGGGTGCTGCGGGCGCCGACGACGGCCCCGGCGCCGATGCGGATCGCGCCGATGTGGACAGAGTCGCCGTCGATCCACCAGCCGGACAGATCGACCTCGGGTTCGATGTTGCAGCCGTTGCCCAGCGACAGCATTCCCGTGACCGGCGGCAGCGAGTGGAGTTGGACGTTGGCGCCAATGGTGGCGCCGAGGGCCCGTGCGTAGTACGGCACCCACGGCGCGCTGGCCAGGCTGATGGCGCCGGCCAGGTCCTGGATCTGCTCGGCCAGCCACAGGCGCAGGTGCACCTTGCCCGAGCGGGGGTAGCGTCCCTCGGCGACGTTGCGCAGCAGGAGCCGGGCCGCGGCGACCGAGATCGCCATCCGCCCGGCCGGGCTCACGAACACCAGCCAGGATGCGGCCACCCACCACCAGGACAGCGTCGGCGCCGCGGTGAAACCGGCCAGGGACGACAGCAGGTTGTTTGCCACCATCAGGTACGTCAGCCAGCGCATGCCGACGAGGATATGCAGCGGAACCCCCAGCAGCGTCTGGGCCCATTGGGCGCGGCGGGAGGTGGGACGCACGGATCGCTCGCCGGCGGCGGCGGCTCCGCCCTCCGGCAGGGACTGGCGGGCGGCGTCGATCAAGGCGCCGATCCGGGGTGTCGCGTAGATGTCCGCCACCGTGATCGTCGGGTAGCGCACCCGCAGGGCGGAGACAAGTTGGGCCGCGGCCAGGGAACCGCCGCCGAAGGCGAAGAAGTCGGCGTCCAGGTCCGCAACGGTCCCGCCCAGCACGGCACTCCACTGTTCGACGATCCAGCGGGCGTCGTCAGGCAGGTTCAACGGCGCCGACGCGGCGTCCGCGGCCCCTGCGCCGGCCAGCGGCCACGGCAGGGCATGCCGGTCCACCTTGCCGCTGGTTTTGGTCGGCAGGGCGTCCACGACGGTAAGCAGCGGGATCAGCGGGGCGGGCAGGCTGGAGGCGAGCAGGGCCCGCGCGGCCGCCAGGTCCAGCTCGCGGCCGTCGACCGGGGAGAGGTAACCGACCAGCACCTGGTTCCCGGCCGCCGTCGTGCGGACCGCCGCCGCCGCGCCGGCGACGTCGGGCAGGGACTGGAGCGCGGCGTCGATCTCGCCGAGCTCGATCCGGCGGCCGCCGAGTTTGACCTGTTCGTCGGCACGGCCCACGAAGAGCAGGCCCGCCCGTTCGTAGCGGACCAGATCCCCGGAGCGGTAGGCCCGGGACCAGCCCAGGGCCGGCAGCGGAGCGTATTTTTCCGCGTCCTTGGCCGGATCGAGGTAGCGGGCAAGCCCGACGCCGCCGATGATCAGCTCCCCGATGCCGCCCTCGGCGACCGGCACCCCGTCGGAGCCGACGACGGCGAGGTCCCAGCCGTCCAGTGGCAGTCCGATCCGGACCGGTCCCGGCCCGCCCAGCGGCGCGGCGCAGGCGACGACGGTGGTCTCGGTGGGCCCGTAGGTGTTCCAGACCTCGCGTCCGTCCACGGCGAGGCGCTCGGCAAGTTCGGGCGGGCAGGCCTCGCCGCCGAAGATCAGCAGCCGGACACTTTCCAGCGACTCGACGGGCCACAGCGCGGCGAGCGTGGGCACCGTGGACACCACCGTGATGCCATGGTTGATGAGCCACGGGCCGAGGTCCATGCCGGTCCGGACCAAGGCCCGGGGCGCCGGGACCAGGCATGCCCCGTTCCGCCACGCGAGCCACATTTCCTCGCAGGAGGCGTCGAAGGCGACCGAGAGTCCGGCCAGCACCCGGTCCTGGGGTCCCACCGGCTCGGCCTGCAGGAAGATCCGCGCCTCGGCGTCGACGAACGCGGCTGCCGAGCTGTGCCGCACCGCGACGCCTTTGGGGGTGCCGGTGGATCCGGAGGTGAAAATGACCCAGGCGTCGTCGGCGGGGACCGGCTGCCTGGCGGCCGGGAACGGCCGGGGGCGGGCGGTGTCCGCGACGATGGTGCCGCCGGCGCGCATGATTCCGGAGACGCGGGCCTCGCCGAACACCAGTTTGGCGCGCTCGTCGGGGTCGTCAGCGTCCACCGGAACGTAGGCGGCCCCGACGAACATCACGGCCAGGATGGAGATGTAGAGCTCGTTGGTGCCCGAGGGGATCCGGACGCCGATCTTGTCGCCGGCGCCGAGCCCGGCGAGGTGCAGCTTCCTCGCGGCGGCACGGACCTCGTCCATCAGCTGGGCATAGCTGAGGGAACGGTGACCGTCGTCGAGCGCGGAGGCATCCGGGAAGCGGGCGGCGGTGTCCTGCAGGACATCGATCAGCGTCCGTTCCGGCGGTGCAGCGAAGGCACCCGCCAGCTGCGGCTGGTAGGTGGGGCTGGCCGGGGGAGTGCCGCCGGCGGGCGGTAGCTGCTCGATCACAGCGTGATTCTCCTCGGGGCAGATGAACGGGAGAATTCGGCGTCGCTCCCGTGCGGGATCAGGGAACCAGGATGACTTTGCCGGTGGTGCGCCGCTGCTCCAGGTCGGTGTGGGCCGTGGCGGCGTCGGCGAGGTCGTAGCGGGCGCCGATCCGGACCTTGAGGCTGCCGTCCGCCACGGCGGCGAAGAGCTCGTCGGAGCGCCAGCGGCGTTCCTGTGCGTCCTGGAGGAAGTGCGTGATCGTCGGCCGGGTCAGGTACAGCGAGCCTCCGGCGTTCAAACGTTGCGGGTCGAACGGCGGCACCGGACCCGATGCCGCGCCGAAGAGCACCAGCGTGCCGCGGATCCGGAGGGCAGCCAGCGATCCGTCGAAGGTGTCCTTCCCGACGCCGTCGTACACCACGTGCGCGCCGGCGCCGCCGGTCAGTTCGCGCACCCTGGCGGCGAAGCCGTCGTAACGCAGCACGTGGTCGGCGCCGGCTTCGCGGGCCAGCGCTTCCTTCTCGTCGGTGGAGACCGTGGTGATGACGTTCGCGCCCCGGGCCTTGAGCAGCTGGATCAGGAGCAGGCCGACGCCGCCGGCGCCGGCGTGCAGCAGCACCGTGTGGCCCGGTTCCACCTTGAAGGAGGAGTTGATCAGGTAGTGCGCGGTGATGCCCTGCAGGGGGAGCGCGGCAGCGGTGAAGTCGTCGACGCCGCGCGGCACCGGCAGCGCCTTGTCCGCGTCCACGAGGGCGTACCCGGCGTAGCAGTTGACGCCCTCGGCCGTCGCCACCCGGTCACCGGCGGAGAAGCCGGTCACGCCGTCGCCGGTTTCCTCCACGGTTCCGGAGGCCTCGGAACCCGGGGTGAAGGGGTACTGCACCTTGTAGACGCCGCTGCGCTTGTAGGTGTCGATGAAGTTCACGCCCACGGCGGCGACCTTGATCAGCAGCTGGCCGGGGCCCGGAACCGGACGGTCGACTTCTGCCAGTTCGAGGACCTCGGGTCCGCCGGACTGCCGGGCCACAATTGCGTGCGTCATGTGTCTCCTTCTGAAGTGCAGCGCTGCGATTCATCAGCGCACCGAATTATCAGCGCACCGGGGGAGAAGGGTTTCTCGGCCCGGATCCTGAGACCATCCTAGGGACAGGGCCGCGCCGGGCGAAGCATGCCCGGCCGGAGGCTAGTAACGGCGGGTAACGGTGGCCATCGGGCATTCGAAGTGGCGGCCCGCGGCGAGGCCGACGTCGTTGAGGTAGCGCACGATGATGCCGTAGGACTGAAGCAGCGTGGTTTCGGTATACGGGACCTGGTGCTTGGCGCAGAACTCGCGAACGATCACTGCCGCCTTGTCCAGCTGCGGGCGCGCCATGTCCGGGAAGAGGTGATGCTCGGCCTGGCGGTTGAGGCCACCGAGCAGGATGTCCATAAAGCGGCCGCCGGAGATGTTTCGCGAGGTCAGGACCTGGCGGCTGAAGAAGTCCACCCGGCTGTCTGCAGGCAGCACCGGCATGCCCTTGTGGTTTGGTGCGAAGGAGGCGCCCATGTAGAAGCCGAAGACGGCGAGTTGCACACCGATGAAGGCAAACGCCATGCCCAAGGGCAGGAACGTGAAGGCGAGGACCGGCAGCACGCTCAGGCGGGCCACCAGGATGGGGATCTCCACCCAGCGGTGCGTGACCTTGGCGCGCTGGAAGATGAACTTGACCGAATCGATCTGCAGGCCAAGGCCGACCAGGAACAGCAGCGGGAAGAAGAACCAGCCCTGCTTGCGGGTCAGGAAGGAGAACCGCCCCTGCCGGGTTGCGGCGGCTTCCGGGAAGAAGGCGATCGCGCCGGTGGCGATGTCCGGGTCCTTGGAGATGACGTTGGGGTGGTTGTGGTGCGCGCCGTGCTTTTGCTCCCACCAGGAGTAGCTGATGCCGGCCACGGAGGTGGCGAGCAGCCGCGCGGCCCAGTCGTTGGCGCGGCGCGAGGCGAAGATCTGCCGGTGCCCGGCCTCGTGGGCCAGGAAGCTCAGCTGGGTGCAGAGAATGCCCAGGGCGGCGGCGATAAGGAGCTGGAACCAGCTGTCACCGATCAGGGCGAACCCGAACCAGGTGGCGGTCATCAGCAGGACCAAAACGGAAAACACCGTGAGGTAGAACCCGGTGCGGCGTTCCAGCAGGCCTTCGGCCTTGACGCGCTTCAGCAGCTCGGAATAGCTCAGGACGACGGTGTTCGGTTGCCGGACCCGCGGCTGCGGGCGCGCCGGTTTTTCGGCGGAAAGTGTGGTGGTGGGGGTCATGGAACGCATGCCTCGTAACTGTTACGGGCAACGCTGCAGCTGACATTTGCAGCGGCACGGTCTGGATCACCCTCTACCCAGCATACGCGGGAGGTTGGCGCGGTGGGGCCGAGGCGCAGGGCACGGCCAACTAGATGCATAAATATCGGGTTCTATGCATAGTCTTGCTGTATACTCGGGGCTATGACTATTTCTGTTGCCGTCTCCGGTGCGAGCGGCTACGCCGGCGGCGAAGTCCTGAGGCTCCTGGCCGGTCATCCCGACGTCACCATCGGCGCCATCACCGCGCACAGCAACGCCGGTTCCAGACTAGGGGAATTGCAGCCGCATCTCCACGGTCTGGCGGACCGGATCCTCGAGGACACCACCGTGGAGAACCTCGCCGGGCACGACGTGGTGTTCCTCGCGCTGCCGCACGGCGCGTCCGCGGCGATCGCAGCGCAGCTGCCGGAAGGCACCGTGGTGATCGACGCCGGCGCGGACCACCGGCTGGAGGACCCGGCGGCGTGGGAGAAGTTCTACGGCTCGCCGCACGCCGGCACCTGGCCCTACGGCCTGCCCGAACTTCCGGGCCAGCGTGAGGCCCTCCGCGGCGCCAAGCGGATCGCCGTGCCCGGCTGCTACCCGACGTCGGCACTGCTGGCCCTCACCCCGGGCTTCAGCAACCACCTGCTCCAGGCCGACGACGTCGTGATCGTTTCCGCGTCCGGCACCTCCGGGGCCGGCAAAGCCGCGAAGGTGAACCTCATCGGCGCCGAGGTGATGGGCTCGATGAGCCCCTACGGCGTCGGCGGCGGGCACCGGCACACCCCGGAGATCGAGCAGGGTCTCTCCAAGGCACTGAATGCCCCGGTTACCGTCTCCTTCACCCCCACCCTGGCTCCGATGAGCCGCGGCATCCTCACGACCGCCACGGCGAAGGTACGCCCGGGCGTGACGGCCGAGGA
This sequence comes from Arthrobacter sp. KBS0702, assembly GCF_005937985.2. Lineage (NCBI taxonomy): Bacteria > Bacillati > Actinomycetota > Actinomycetes > Micrococcales > Micrococcaceae > Arthrobacter > Arthrobacter sp. KBS0702. The sequence continues at coordinate 1,338,074 of NZ_CP042172.1, forward strand.
ACTGCGGCGCGCCTGGGCCGAGGCCTACGACGAGGAACCGTTCGTCCACCTGCTGCCGGAAGGCCAGTGGCCCTCCACCAAGTCCGTGCAGGGTTCCAACCACGCCGTGATGCAGCTGGCCCTCGACGCCCGCGCCGGCCGGGTGATCGTCACCTGCGCCATCGACAACCTCACCAAGGGGACCGCCGGCGGCGCCGTGCAGTCCATGAACATTGCCCTCGGCCTGGCGGAAACCGCCGGCCTCGAACTGCAGGGAGTCGCACCGTGAGCATCACCGCCCCCCAGGGATTCCGCGCCGCCGGCGTCAAGGCCGGCCTGAAGGCCTCCGGAAACCCGGACCTGGCCCTTGTGGTCAACGACGGCCCCAACAAGGCCGCCGCCGCCGTCTTCACCTCCAACCGGGTGGCCGCGGCCCCCGTGCACTGGTCCCGCGAGGTCATCAAGGACGGCCGCGTGGACGCCGTCATCCTCAACTCCGGCGGCGCCAACGCCTGCACCGGACCGCAGGGCTTCCAAAACACGCACACCACCGCGGAAAAGGCCGCAGAGGCCCTTGGCGCTTCCGCGACGGACATTTTCGTCTGCTCCACCGGCCTGATCGGCGAGCAGCTTCCGATGGACAAGCTGGTCCCGGCCATCAGCGTCGCGGCCGGGGAGCTGAGCGCCGACGGCGGCCCGGCCGCCGCCACCGCCATCATGACCACCGACTCGGTCTCCAAGCAGGCGCTCTTCACCGGCACCGACGCCGAGGGCCGGGAGTTCACCATCGGCGGCATGGCCAAGGGCGCAGGCATGCTCGCCCCGGGCCTGGCCACCATGCTCGTCGTCCTGACCACGGACGCGGACGTCCAGCCCGAACTGCTCGACGTTGCCCTCCGCGACGCCACCCGCGTCACCTTCGACCGGGCCGACTCGGACGGTTGCATGTCCACCAACGACACCGTGGTGCTGCTCGCCTCCGGCGCCTCGGGGTCCGTGCCATCCGCCGCCGACTTCGGCAAGGGCCTCACCCAGGTCTGCGCCGACCTGGCCCGCAAGCTGATCGGCGACGCCGAGGGCGCCAGCCATGACATTGCCATCCGCACCTTCAACGCCGCCAGCGAAAAGGACGCCGAAGTGGTCAGCCGGGCCGTGGCCCGCTCCAACCTCTTCAAGACGGCGATCTTCGGCAAGGACCCCAACTGGGGCCGGGTGCTCTCCGCCGTCGGCACCACCGACGCGGCCTTCGAACCGGACCAGCTCAATGTGTCGATGAACGGCGTGCAGATCTGCCGCAACGGCAGCATCGGCGACGACCGGAACCTCGTGGACCTGGAACCGCGCGAAGTCCTCGTCGAGATCGACCTGCAGGCCGGGGCCGCCGAGGCGACGATCTGGACCAACGACCTCACGCACGACTACGTCCACGAAAACAGCGCCTACTCCAGCTAGGCCGGCCCGGGAGGGACAAACAACAGTTGGGACGAACAGCATGAACACGCAGACCCGCGAAACCACCTCCATGGCAGATGCCCGGGGCAAGGCCGGCACCCTGATCGAGGCGCTGCCCTGGATCCAGCGCTTCGCCGGGACCACCATGGTGATCAAGTATGGCGGCAACGCCATGGTCAACGACGAGCTCCGCCGCGCCTTCGCCGAGGACGTCGTCTTCCTGCACCACGTTGGCATCCACCCGGTCGTGGTGCACGGCGGCGGTCCGCAGATCAACGCCATGCTCAGCAGGCTCGGCATCGAATCCGAGTTCAAGGGCGGCCTGCGCGTCACCACGCCCGAAGCGATGGACGTGGTCCGCATGGTCCTTACCGGCCAGGTGGGCCGCGAACTGGTAGGCCTGATCAACTCGCACGGCCCCTACGCCGTCGGCATGTCCGGCGAGGACGGCGGGCTGCTGCGCGCGGTCCGGACCGGCACCGTGGTCGACGGTGAAGAAGTGGACCTGGGCCTCGTCGGCGAAGTCGTCGGCGTGAACCCCGAAGGCATCCTGGACATCATCGCGGCCGGCCGGATCCCGGTGATCTCGACCGTCGCGCCGGAAATCCACGACGACGGCTCCACCACCGGCCAGGTGCTCAACGTCAACGCGGACACTGCCGCCGCCGCCGTCGCGTCCGCCCTGGGCGCCTCCAAACTGGTTATCCTGACCGACGTCGAAGGCCTCTACGCCAACTGGCCGGACCGCTCCTCGCTGATCTCCTCCCTGACGGCCTCGGAGCTGCGCGAGATGCTACCCCGGCTGGAGTCGGGCATGATCCCGAAAATGGCGGCCTGCCTGAAAGCCATCGACGACGGCGTTGAACGCGCGCACATCGTGGACGGCCGCCTGCCGCACTCAATGCTGCTGGAAACCTTCACGACCGCCGGCATCGGCACCCAGGTCGTCCCGGATGAGGAAAGCAAATGAACCAGATTGAAACTGCACCATCCACGGACCTCGACCACTCCCCGGTCGGCGAGCTCGTCGCTTCGCACGCCACCGGCGCGCAGTGGCTGTCCCGCTATTCCTCGGCGCTGCTCGGCGTATTCGGCACCCCGCAGCGGGTCCTGGTGCGCGGCGCCGGATGCCTGGTCTGGGACGCCGACGGCAAGGAGTACCTGGACCTGCTCGGCGGGATCGCAGTGAACGCGCTCGGCCACGCACACCCGTTCGTCACCTCCGTGATCTCCAGCCAGCTCGCCACCCTGGGCCACGTCTCCAACTTCTTCACCAGCCCCACGCAGGTGGCCCTCGCCGAGAAGCTGCTGGAGATCAGCAAAGCGCCGGCCGGGTCCAAGGTGTTCTTCGCCAACTCCGGCACCGAGGCCGTCGAGGCGGCCTTCAAGCTGGCCCGGCGGAACGCCGGCTCGCCGGACGCGCCGCGCACTAAAATCATCGCCCTCGAGGGCGCCTTCCACGGCCGCACCATGGGCGCCCTGGCGCTGACCGCCAAGGAGGCCTACCGGGCACCGTTCGCGCCGTTGCCCGGCGGCGTCGTGCACGTGCCGTTCGGCGACATCGAGGCCCTGCGCGCCGCGATCGACGACACCACCGCCGCCGTCTTCCTCGAACCGATCCAGGGCGAAGCGGGCGTCCGCCCGCTGCCCGCCGGTTACCTGCTGGCGGCCCGCGAGGCCACTACCGCGGCCGGCGCGCTGCTGATCCTGGACGAGGTCCAGACCGGCATCGGACGTACCGGCAAGTGGCTGGCCAGTGAGGACGCCGGGATCGTCCCCGACGCGGTGACCCTTGCCAAGGGCCTCGGCGGCGGTTTCCCGATCGGCGCACTGCTCACCTTCGGCCCGGAGGTGTCCGCCCTGCTGTCCGCCGGCCAGCACGGGACGACCTTTGGCGGAAACCCGGTGGCCACCGCGGCGGCCCTGGCCACCCTGCACGTGCTGGAAAGCCAGCAGGTGCTGGCCCACGTCCGGAAGGTGGGGGAGCACCTGCGCTCCGGCCTCGCCGCGATCGACGGCGTCACCGAGGTCCGCGGCGAAGGACTGCTGATCGGTTTCGACCTCGACGCCGACGTCGCCCCCGCGGTCGTCACCGCGGGGCTCGACGCCGGGTTCATCGTCAACAGCCCCGGACCGCACACCATCCGGCTCGCGCCGCCGCTGATCCTTTCCAAGGAGCAGGCCGACCGCTTCCTCGCCGCGCTGCCCGCTCTCCTCCAGACCGCAAAGGACGCCCAGTGACTGCACCTGTGACCACCCGCCACTTCCTCAAGGACACGGACCTCACCCCGGCCGAGCAGGCCGAGGTCCTGAACCTCGCCGTCCGGATGAAGGCCGCGCCGTACAGCGTCCAGCCCTTTGCCGCGGAGGGCAGCGGGCGCAAGACGGTGGCGGTGATCTTCGACAAAACATCCACCCGCACCCGCGTCTCCTTCGCCACCGGCATCGCGGACATGGGCGGCAACGCCCTCATCATCAACCCGGGCGAGGCCCAGATCGGCCACAAGGAATCGGTCGAGGACACTGCCAAGGTCCTCGAGCGCATGGTCTCCACCATCGTGTGGCGGACCGGCGCGCACGCCGGCCTCGTCGCGATGGCGGAAAACTCCCGTGTCCCGGTCATCAACGCCCTCTGCGACGACTACCACCCCTGCCAGCTCCTGGCCGACCTGCTGACCGTCAAGGAGCACAAGGGCGGGCTGGCGGGCCTGACCATGAGCTACCTCGGCGACGCGGCCAACAACATGGCCAACTCCTACCTGCTGGCCGGCGTCACGGCCGGCATGCACGTGCGCATCGCCGGCCCGCAGGGCTACCTGCCCGCCGCCGAGATCGTCGCCGCCGCCGAGGAGCGTGCCGCCCAGACCGGCGGCTCGGTGCTCGTCACGGTCGACGCCGCCGAGGCGCTCCGGGGTGCCGACGTCGTCGCCACCGACACCTGGGTGTCGATGGGCCAGGAGGACGAGAAGGAAGCGCGGCTGCAGCTGTTCCGCGACTACTCCGTCGACGAGGCCGCGATGAAGCTCGCCGCTCCCGACGCCGTCGTGCTGCACTGCCTGCCCGCCTACCGCGGCTACGAAATTGCCGCCGGCGTGATCGACGGCCCGCAGTCCGTGGTCTGGGACGAGGCCGAGAACCGGCTCCATGCCCAAAAGGCCCTGATGGCGTGGCTCATGCACCGCTCCGGCCTGGCCGTTGTTGACGGGCTCGCGCCAGTCGAGGGGCTGGCGCCGGTGGACGGGCTGGACTGATGTCCGTCCAGCCCGCCGCCCAGGGGGCCAGTCCGGCCACCAAAACGGCCCGGCAGGCGCGGATCACCGCGATCCTCACCGGCGAGTCCGTCCGCTCGCAGGCGGAGCTCGCGGCGCTGCTCGCGGACGACGGCGTCCAGGTCACCCAGGCGACGCTGTCCCGCGACCTCGTGGAGCTCGGCGCCGTCCGGGTCCGCGGCAAGGATGGCGTGCTCGTCTACGCCGTGCCGGGGGAGGGCGGCGAACGCGGCGCCAAGAGCGGGGTGACCCAGGAAATCCTCGACGCCCGCCTCGCGCGGCTCTGCGGCGAACTGCTCGTCACGGCCGAGGCGTCCGCGAACCTCGTGGTGCTCCGGACCCCGCCGGGGGCCGCGAACTTCCTGGCCCTCGCGATCGACCACTCGGTGATGCCCTCGATCCTGGGCACCATCGCCGGGGACGACACCGTGCTGCTGGTCACCCGCGACCCGGCCGGTGGCGCCGCCGTCGCCGCCCGCTTCCTGCAGCTGGCCGAAGAGGCCGGCCAATGAGCTTTACCCGTGAACTTTCACCAGACAACCAAGAACCCAAACAACTAAGGAGCATTTGAAGTGACTGAGCGTATTGTGCTGGCCTACTCCGGTGGCCTGGATACTTCCGTAGCCATCGGCTGGATCGGTGAAGCGACCGGCGCCGAGGTCATTGCCGTGGCGGTCGACGTCGGACAGGGCGGCGAGTCGCTGGAGACCATCCGTCAGCGTGCCCTGGGCTGCGGCGCCGTCGAGGCCTACGTGGCCGACGCCTCCGACGAGTTCGCCAATGAATACTGCATGCCCACGCTGCAGGCCAACGCCCTCTACCAGGGCCACTACCCCTTGGTCTCCGCCATCTCCCGCCCGGTGATCGTCAAGCACCTGGTCAAGGCCGCCCGCGAATTCGGCGCCACCACCGTGGCGCACGGCTGCACCGGCAAGGGCAACGACCAGGTCCGCTTCGAGGTCGGCATCCAGACCCTAGGCCCGGACCTGAAGTGCATCGCCCCGGTCCGCGACCTCGCCCTGACCCGCGACAAGGCCATTGCCTTCGCCGAGGAAAAGGGATTGCCGATCGAGACCACCAAGAAGAACCCGTACTCGATCGACCAGAACGTCTGGGGCCGCGCCGTCGAAACCGGCTACCTCGAGGACATCTGGAATGCCCCCACCAAGGACATCTACGACTACACCGCCACCCCGGAATTCCCGCCGGCCCCGGATGAAGTCACCATCTCCTTCGAAGCCGGCATCCCGGTCGCGATCGACGGCGTCAAGGTCACCCCGCTGCAGGCCATCAAGGAACTGAACCGCCGCGCCGGCGCCCAGGGCGTCGGCCGGATCGACGTCGTCGAGGACCGCCTCGTCGGCATCAAGTCCCGCGAAATCTACGAGGCCCCCGGCGCGATGGCGCTGATCACCGCGCACAAGCACCTCGAGGACATCACGATCGAGCGCGAGCAGGCCCGCTTCAAGGCGACCGTCGGCCAGCGCTGGGCCGAACTGGTCTACGACGGCCAGTGGTTCTCCCCGCTCAAGCGCTCCCTTGACGCCTTCATCATGGACACGCAGCGCTACGTCTCCGGCGACATCCGCATGGTCCTGCACGGCGGCCAGGCGATCGTCAACGGGCGCCGCTCGGAGACCTCGCTCTACGACTTCGATCTCGCCACCTACGACACCGGCGACACCTTCGACCAGTCGATGGCCCGCGGCTTCATCGAGCTGTGGGGCATGTCCGCCAAGGTCGCCTCCGGCCGCGACATCCGCGTCGCGGGGAAGTAGTCTCTGTGGCTGAGCAAAAATCGGAGGCGACGAACACAGGCGCGCTGTGGGGCGGCCGGTTCGCCGGCGGCCCCGCGGACGCCCTCGCCGCGCTTAGCAAGTCCACGCATTTCGACTGGCGGCTGGCCCGCTACGACATCGCCGGGTCAAAGGCGCACGCCCGCGTGCTGCACACGTCCGGCCTGCTGGACGACGCCGAACTGGCGGGCATGCTCGACGCCCTGGACCGGCTGGACGCGGACGTGGCATCGGGGGCGTACACCCCGGCCGAGTCGGACGAGGACGTGCACGGCTCGCTGGAGCGCGGCCTGATCGAGCGCGCCGGCACCCAGCTCGGCGGCAAGCTCCGCGCCGGCCGGTCGCGCAACGACCAGGTGGCCACCCTGGGCCGGATGTTCCTGCGCGACCATGCCCGGATCATCGCCCGCGGCGTGCTCGCCACTATCGACGCCCTGATCGGCCAGGCCAAGGCACACCAGGGCGTGGCCATGCCCGGCCGCACCCACCTGCAGCACGCCCAGCCGGTCCTGCTCAGCCACCACCTGCTGGCCCACGCCTGGGCGCTGCTGCGCGATGTGCAGCGGCTGGCGGACTGGGACAAGCGGGCGGCGGTGTCTCCCTATGGCTCCGGCGCCCTCGCCGGTTCCTCGCTCGGCTTGGACCCGGAGGCCGTCGCGGCGGACCTGGGCTTCAACTCGGCCACGCACAACTCGATCGACGGCACCGCCTCCCGCGATGTCTTCGCCGAGTTCGCCTGGGTCTCGGCCATGATCGGCGTGGACCTGTCCCGGGTTTCCGAGGAAGTGATCCTGTGGGCCACCAAGGAGTTCTCCTTCGTGACCCTGCACGATTCCTACTCCACCGGCTCCTCGATCATGCCGCAGAAGAAGAACCCGGACGTGGCCGAGCTGGCCCGCGGCAAGGCCGGCCGGCTGATCGGCGACCTGACCGGACTGCTCGCCACCCTCAAGGGCCTGCCGCTCGCGTACAACCGCGACCTGCAGGAGGACAAGGAACCGGTCTTCGACGCCGCCGACACCCTGGAGCTGCTGCTTCCGGCCGTGTCCGGCATGATCGCGACGCTGAAGTTCAACACCGAGCGAATGGAATCGCTGGCACCCCAGGGCTTCGCGCTGGCCACGGACATCGCCGAATGGCTGGTCCGCCAGGGCGTGCCGTTCCGCGAGGCGCACGAGCTCTCCGGTGCCGCGGTCAAGCAGGCCGAAAGCCGCGACGTCGAACTCTGGGACCTGACGGATGAGGAATACGCTGCCATCTCGGAGCACCTGACCCCGGAGGTCCGCACGGTCCTGTCCACCGAGGGCTCGCTCAACAGCCGGAACTCGCAGGGCGGCACCGCGCCGGCCGCCGTCGAACGCCAGCTGCTGGCGCTCGAGGCGGAGCTCGACGCAGTGCGTGGGTACGCCGGGTAGCAACCAGACGCTCCCTCACCTTTGGCACCGATTCCTGCCAAAGGTGAGGGAGCGTTGTGCGTTGGCCGCCGACCACTCCTCGGTAGCATTACGGCATGAGCGAATCGTTCCGCCAGTTCCTGCGTGCCCTGCCCGATTTCCCGGACGTGCTCCCGGACTTCGACCCTGCGGCGGCGCCCGCGGACCCCGCGGAACTGTTCCGGCAGTGGCTCGGCGAAGCGCTGGCCGCCGGGGTCCCGCAGCCCAACGCCTGCAGCCTCGCCACGGCCGATGAACACGGCCGGCCGTCCTCGCGGATGCTGATCCTCAAGGACATTGACGCCGACGGCTGGCATTTCGCCACCTCCCGTGAGTCCCGCAAGGGCCGGGAGCTGAGGGCCAACCCGAACGCCGCGTTGAACTTCTTCTGGCAGCAGCAGGGCCGGCAGGTCCGCGTGGCCGGGGACGTCGTGGAGCTCTCCTCCGCGGCCTCCGCGGCCGACTGGCATGCCCGGCCCGGCGCCGACGGGAGTGAGAACTCAGCCTGGCAGCTTTACGCGCTGCGTCCGAGGGAGCTCGAATTCTGGCAGGCACGGCACGACCGCCGGCACATCCGGCACCGCTACGGGCCGCAATAAGCGGAACTCCCGGCGTCCGCGGCGCGGGGCGCCGGTTAATCCGGATTAATCAAACGGCTCCGTTAGGATGGGCGCCATGACTTCAATCACGCCCGAATATCTACTGGCAGAACTCCGCCGCGCCGCCGACGTCGTGACCGGAATCGCCGCCAGCCTCGACGACGCCGCGGTGGCCGCGCCGTCGGAACTGCCCGGCTGGACCCGCGGGCACGTCCTGGCCCACGTGACCGGGATCGCCAACGCCATGGCCCGCCAGGTGGAGTACTCCACCCGCGGGGAACGCATCGAGCTCTACGACGGCGGCTTCGAAGGCCGCAACCGCGCCATCGAGCTGGCCGCCGGCCACGGCGCGGAGCAGCACCGCGCCGCCGTGGGAGCTGCCATCGACCGCGCCCTGGCCGCCTTCGGCTCCCTCGACGAGGAAGGCTGGCAGGCGCCCATCACCTTCCGCGACGGCGTGGTGTTCGACGGCGGCCTGGCACTCTGGCGCGAACTCACCATCCACGCCACCGACCTCGGCACGGGCCGGGGCCCGGAAACCTGGAGCCGGCCGTTCTGCGAGCACCTCTTCGAATTCCTCGCCGCCCGGGTGCCCGAGGGGGAGAGATTCGTGCTGCAGCCGCTCGGCCTGCCGTCCGTCGCCCTCGGCGCAGCGGGTGGGCGCTCGACCGTGATCAACGGCATGCTCACCGACATCGCGGCGTGGCTCGCCGGGCGGACGCCCACCCTGGGCAGCCTGCGCGCCACGGCCGCGGCCGACGGCGTCGAGCTGCCGGCGCTGCTGCCCTGGCCCGCGGGTGTCCCCGTGACCAAGTAGGGCCGCTGGAACGAGGCGTGCTTGATTAGGCGTGCTTGATTAGGCCTGCGCGGCCAGGGCCAGCTGCCGCTCGCGGTCCAGCAGGCTCTCCTTGATCGCCAGTCCCCAGCGGAAACCGCCCAAGCTCCCGTCGGTCCGGATCACCCGGTGGCACGGCACAAACAACGCGGCCGCATTGAAGGCGCAGGCACTTGCCGCCGCCCGGACAGCCTTGGCGTTGCCCGACAGTTCCGCGTACTCGGTGTAGGTCACCGGATGTCCCGCGGCAACGGTCCGCAGCATGTCCCATGCGTGGCTGCGGAACGGCCCGGATTTCTGCAGCACGGGGACCTCCATCGCGGCCCCGGGGTTGCCCGCGTAGAACTCCTCGACGGCAGCCGAGATCCCGCCCAGCCCCGCGACCGGTTCGTAGCCGCCCGGCAGCAGCTCCGGGTGGATCTGGCCGGTGAGTTCGCCGGGCACCGCAGTCCAGCCGGAGGCCAGGACGGCGCCGTCGCGGGCGATGATGGTGAACGGGCCGTCGGGCGTGTCCATGGTCAATAACTGGGCGTTCATTGCGTCACTTTCTTCGGGGCAAGTGTGCTGTTACGGGCTGATGTGGTGCGGACCGCCCTGGTCCGGGCTCTGGACTGGGCCGCGGCAGCCGCGCGCCACAGGTGCATGGTGGCGTAGGAGCGCCAGGGGCTGAGCTCGCGAAAATCCGGGGAGAGCGAATCGGGCGAAAGGGAATCCGGGGCCGCCGCCTCGGCCAGTGAAAGGATGCCGTTGCGGACCGCGGCGTCGTTGGCCAGGAAGACGTCCGGCGCGCCGATCACCCGCATCGCGAGGTATCCCACCGTCCACGGTCCGACGCCGGGCAGCGGCAGGAGCTTGGTCTGCAGCCCGGCCAGGTCGTCGCCGTAGCCGAAATCCAGCTCGCCGGCGGCCATCGCCGCCGCTGCGCCGCGGATGGAATCGATCCTGCGCTGCGGTCCGCGGAGCAACTGGAATCCGGTGTCCGCGATTTCGGCCGGCGTCGGGAAGATCCGGTGCAGTCCGTCCGTGGGAACCAGGCTTCCGCTGCCGCACTCGGAGAGCTGGACCAGGGCTGTCCTGGCAGCCGCCACGGTGATCTGTTGGCCGATCATGGCGCGGATCAACAGCTCCTGAGGATCCACGGCGCCGGGCATCCGCATCCCCGGCGCAGCCGCAACGCTGGCCGCCAGGCGGGAATCCGCCCCCAGCGCCCCGTCGATGGCGACGGGATCGGCGTCGAGGTCCAAGAGGCGGCGGACCCGGCTCAGCAGCGAGGCCAGGTCCCGCAGGTCCACCGCGCCGATGCTGAGCCTGATCGGGCGTCCCGGAGCATCGGCGCAGTACTCCACCCGGAATCGGGCGTCCCCGTGGGCCAGCCGAAGCGTCCGGGCGTACGAGGTCGACGTGCCTTCCTCGATGGCTGGGATGGCACGGACGGCCAGGAACTCGAAGACGCCGGGATCGAACGGCTCCCGGTAGGGCAGATTCAACGTCAGGGCCGTGGAGGACACCGCGGCCCGGCCCGGGGGGTGCTGGTGCCGGGCCGTGGCCCGCAGCTCCGAGGGGGTCATGGCAAAGACCTCGGCGATGGTCTCGTTGAACTGGCGCACGCTGCTGAACCCCGAGGCGAAAGCGATGTCGGCGGCCTTCATCGGGGTGGAGACCAGCAGTGTCCGGGCGGTCTGGGCGCGGCTGGCCCGCGCCAGGGACAGTGGACCGGCGCCGAGTTCGTGGCTGAGGATCCGGTTGAGCTGGCGCGAGGAGTAGCCCAGCCGGGACGCCAGCCCTTCGACGCCGTCGCGGTTGATCACGCCGTCGTTGATCAACCGCATGGCCCGGCCCGCGATGTCCGAGCGCACGTTCCACGCCGGCGTGCCGGGCACAGCCTCGGGCAGGCAACGTTTGCAGGCCCGGTAGCCGGCGTCGTGTGCGGCAGCGGACGTTTCATAGAACGTGACGTTGTCCGCCTTGGGTGTCCGGGCTGGGCATGAAGGACGGCAGTAAATGCCGGTGGTCCGGACAGCGGTGTAGAACTGCCCGTCGAAGCGGGTATCCCGGGCGTCGATTGCCCGGTAGCGCTGCCAGAAGTCCATGGCTCCATCCTGCCAGCTTCGAACCAGTCCCTGCTAGCGGAAATCGGACACGGCCGTGGAGGCCTGGCCGCAGCCCGCCGCCTTGGGTTTGTTAAAGTCGGAGGATGGATTCGCGCCTGACCCCTGAGGCCCTGCGCGGGCTGTTGTCCGGCGACGCCCGCACCGTGGCGCCGCTGCTGCTCGGCGCGGTGCTCACTCACGAGAGCCACGGCGGGCCCGTGGCGGTGCGGATCACCGAGGTCGAGGCCTACCTGGGACCGGAGGACTCGCTCCACCCAGATCCCGGCTCGCACACATTCCGCGGCCAGACCAGGCGGAACGCCCCGATGTTCGGCCCGGCGGGCCACCTCTACGTGTACTTCACCTACGGCATGCACCACTGCGCCAACATCGTCTGCGGCCCCGAGGGGGTCGCTTCGGCCCTGCTGCTGCGCGCCGGCGAAGTGGTGGCGGGGGAGGAGTTGGCCCTGGCCCGGAGGCCGACGTCGAAATCCCCGAAGGACCTGGCCAGCGGCCCCGCCCGCTTCGCCACCACCCTGGGACTCACGACGGCGGACAGCGGCCGTGACGCGCTCGGGCCGCCGTTCCGGCTCGAGCTGCCGGACAAACCGGCGTCGGGTATCAGCTCCGGGCCCCGGGTCGGCGTCTCCGGCGCAGGCGGCACCGATGACTACCCCTGGCGCTTTTGGCTCAGCGGGGACCCGACGGTCTCCCGTTACAAGTCCGCGAAGGTCCGAACGGCGTAGCCGGCAGGAACTTCAAAAGGGGCCAGCCGGGACCTCAGGCCGTCCCGTACCCGGGGCCACTCGCCGGCCAGGATCGAAAAGACGGCGGTGTTCGAGCGCCCGCCGTCCTGAGCGGTCCGGTGTCCGCGCAGGACCCCCTCGAACTGGGCGCCCAGGCGCTCGATCGCGGCGGCGCTGCGCAGGTTCGTGGCATCGCAGCGGAAGCCCACGCGGTGCGCTCCGAGCACCTCGAAGGCGTAGCCAAGCAGCATGTTCTTCGTCGCCGCGTTGACGTGGCTGCCCCAGAACTGACGGCCGAAGAACGTGCCGCCGATCTCGATGCGGTCTTGCGTGGGGACGTAGTCGCACAGCGAGGTGGTGCCCAGCAGCGCACCGGTCCGCTGGTCCGCCACTGCGAACGGGAGCACGGACGGGTCCTCCAGCCGCGCACGGAACAAAGCGGCCAGCCCCGCCGCGTCGAGCGGCCGGGCCGCGGCCATGCCGGCCCACATCTCCGGATCCACAAAGTCAAAGAGCGCCGACGCGTGCCGCGGCGAGAGCGGTACGGCGCAAACGCCGTGTCCGGACAAGGCGATTTCGTGCTGCATTGCAGTATTGAATCACCGCGGCAGGCCCTGGGTAACGGAAAAACGGGGCCCTCAGCATGAACAGTTGGCAACGCCCGGGTGGCCTCAGTGCAGACCGGCCCCCGCCTGCGGTTTGGCGCCACCGCGTAAGGTGGACGGGTGAATCCAAGCCGACGCGAACCCCAAGCCAATCCAGCAGAACACCCCCAGCAGGCCGCCACCAGCGTGCCGGTGCAGGAGCTGATTGCCAGCCTGTGCGCCACCGTCCCGGATTATCCCAAGCCGGGCATCGTCTTCAAGGACCTGACCCCGGTCTTCGCCGACGGCGCCGCGCTCAAGGCCATGGTGGATGCCCTGGTGGAGCCCTTCCACGGGCAGTTCGACGCCGTCGCCGGGGTGGAAGCGCGCGGCTTCCTGCTGGCTGCGGCGGCCGCCTACGCCACAGACACCGGCGTCGTCACCGTCCGCAAGGCCGGCAAGCTGCCCCGCGAGGTCGTCTCGGAGGACTACTCGCTGGAGTACGGCACCGCCACCCTGGAACTGCATAGCGCGGACCTGGCCCCAGGCACCCGGGTGCTTATCCTCGACGACGTCCTCGCGACCGGCGGCACCCTGGGCGCCGCCGCACGGCTGTTCGCGCGCTGCGGCGTAGAAGTGGCCGGCGTCGGCGTGGTGATGGAGCTTGGCGAACTGAAGGGCCGGGACGCCCTGGACGGACACCGCGTGCACTCCCTGCTCAGCCTCTAACCCGGGCACGCCGGGCGGCGGCGCCCGCCGGCTGCGCGGCGGGACCGCTGGCTGGACCGCTGGCTGGACCCTGGCGGCCGCCTCGGTAGAATGCCTGAAAAAGTGCGGCCGGAAGAAAACCGACATATTTCGGGAGAGATCACCGAAATCGCTGTAGAATGGTTGGTCTGTCTTTTTCGATAGGGGAACGCTCGATGCACGACGCTGATTTGGCCCATGAACGCGACTATGTGGCCGGCCTGTACGCCCGGCTGGATGAGCTGCGGGCGGAAAAGCGCGCCCAGCTGGCCCAGGTCCGCCGCGCCGGCGCCGTGGGCACCATGCAGAACGTCTCGGAGCGGGACGCGTTTGCCGCACTCTACGAGGACCGCCTCGCCCAGCTCGATGCCGTCGACGACCGCCTCGTGTTTGGACGCCTCGACCTGGACTCCGGTGAGGCCCAGTACATCGGGCGCATCGGCCTGACCACCGAGGACCTGCAACGCTTGATGGTCGACTGGCGCGCCCCCGAGGCCGGCCACTTCTACCAGGCCACAGCCTTCGACCGGCAAGGCGTTCGCCGCCGCCGGCACCTGATCCTGCAGGGCCGCGAGGTCAAGGCCATCGAGGACGACGTGCTCGACGCCGACCTGCTGGCGGACAACGACTCCCTGCAGGGCGAAGGGGCGCTGCTCGCCGCGCTGAATTCCAAGCGCACCGGCCGGATGTCGGATATCGTCGGCACCATCCAGTCCGAGCAGGACCGGATCATCCGCTCCTCCATCTCCGGCGCGCTGGTGGTCCAGGGCGGCCCCGGCACGGGCAAGACCGCCGTGGCCCTGCACCGTGCCGCCTACCTGCTCTACACCCACCGGGACCGGCTCAAGACAGCCGGCGTGCTGCTGGTGGGCCCGTCCTCGTCGTTTATGAACTACATCGAACGGGTGCTGCCGTCCCTGGGTGAGACCGGCGTCGTCATGGCCAGCCTGGGCCGGCTGATGCCCGGCATCCACGCCGTCGCCGAGGACGACGCCGATGTCGCGGCGATCAAGGGCCGGCTCGACATGGCCGAGGTCGTGGCCAACGCAGTCGCCAACCGGCAGCGGATCCCGGCGGAAAACCGGATCCTCGAGGTGGACGGCCGCAAACTCGTGCTGACCCCCCGGCAGGTGCGCCGTGCCCGGGACAAGGCACGTGCCACCGGAAAACCGCACAACGAGGCCCGGGTCTCCTTCGTCAAGATCCTGCTGCGCGAACTGACCGAGCAGATGACCGAGCTGGTCGAGGCGGGCAGCATCGGCAACAACGCCGACCGCTCCTACCTCGCCGAGGACGTCCGCTCGGCGCGGGACGTCCGCGTGGCCCTGAACCTGTGCTGGATGCCGATGACCCCGGAGAAGCTGGTGGGGGAGCTGCTGAGTAAGCCAGCCATCCTGGAGGCCTGCACCCCCAGCCTCAGCCCGGCCGAGCGGGCCCTGCTGCTCCGGCCGGCCGGTTCGCCGTGGACCGAGGCGGACGTGCCGCTGCTGGACGAGGCCGCGGAACTGCTTGGTGAACTGGACCCGGCTGCCGGCCGCGGCCTGGCCCAGCAGGAGCACGACCGTGCCCGTGACCTGGCCAACGCCAAGCAGACGCTGGTCAACATGGAAACCGCCGGTGTCGATGTGCTGATCTCGGCCGAGGAACTGGTGGACCAGAACCAGGAACGCGAGGGTCGGCTGACCGCGGCCGAGCGCGCCACCAGCGACCGCACCTGGGCCTTCGGGCACATTGTGGTGGACGAGGCGCAGGAGCTTTCGCCGATGCAGTGGCGGCTGCTGGTGCGCCGCTGCCCGCTGAAGTCCTTCACGATCGTCGGCGACATCGCCCAGACGAGCTCGGTGGCCGGGGCCAAATCCTGGCAGAGCGCCTTGGCCCCGATGTTCGGGGACCGCTGGCAGCTCGAGGAACTCACCGTCAACTACCGCACCCCCGCCCAGATCGCCGAGGCGGCAGCGCGGATGGCCAACGCCGCCGGACTCGTCGTCTCCGCCCCCAAGGCCGTCCGGGACGGCCGCTGGTCGCCGGTGATCGACCGCGTCGAGCCCGGCACGATCGTCGACCGGCTCCTGGAGGTCCTTCCCGACGAGCTGGACGCGCTCGACGGCGGCCTGCTCGCGGTGATTGCCGACGGCGGACTCCTGCCCGAAGCCACCGCCGCGCTGCGCGGCGCCTACGGCCGCCGCGTCGGCACCGGCGCCGGCAGCTACGAGCAGGACATCGTGGTGATCAGCCCCCGCGAGGCCAAGGGGCTGGAGTTCGACGGCGTCGTGGTGCTGGAACCGTCTGCCATGCTCAACCATGAGCACGGCAAGGTGGGGGATCTGTACGTGGCAATGACCCGCCCCACCCAGCGGCTGCGCCTCATCGCGGCCGCCGGCGTGCCGGCCGGCATCGAAGAGGAAGCCCGCGGACCACGGAGCTAGGGACGGGCGGGGACCGGCACGTGGTGTTCCGTCACGTGCCGGGGACGGGCCGTCCGGCCCCGGCGTTCCTGCTAACTTAGATTCCGTGTCCCAGCTAAATGATCTTCAGTCCCAGCAGAACGACCCCGGCTTCGCCAACATCTGGCAGGAGCTGAAGTGGCGCGGCCTTGTCCACGTGTCCACGGATGAGGCCGAGCTGGAGAAACTGCTCGCCGGCGACCCCGTGACGTACTACTGCGGCTTCGACCCCACCGCGCCCAGCCTCCACCTCGGAAACCTCGTGCAACTTCTGCTGATGCGCCGGCTCCAGCTGGCCGGGCACAAGCCCCTGGGCCTGGTGGGAGGTTCCACCGGGCTGATCGGAGACCCGCGGCAGACCGCCGAGCGCGTGCTCAACACCCCGGAGACGGTGGCGGAATGGGTCGGCAGGCTGCAGGGACAGGTCCAGCGCTTCCTCAGCTTCGACGGCGAGAACGCGGCCCGGATGGTGAACAACCTCGACTGGACCGCCCCCCTGAGCGCCATCGATTTCCTGCGCGGCATCGGGAAGCACTTCCGCGTCGGCACGATGATCAAAAAGGACATCGTGGCCACCCGCCTGAATTCCGACGAGGGCATCAGCTACACCGAGTTCAGCTACCAGATCCTGCAGGGCATGGACTACCTGCAGCTGTTCCGCGACTACGGCTGCGTCCTGCAGACCGGCGGCTCGGACCAGTGGGGCAACCTCACCAGCGGCACGGACCTGATCCGCAAGGTGGAGGGCAAGCACGTCCACGCACTGGGCACGCCGCTGATCACCAACTCGGACGGCACCAAATTCGGTAAGAGCGAGGGCAACGCGATCTGGCTGGACGCCGACATGTGCAGCCCCTATGCCTTCTACCAGTTCTGGCTCAACACTGCCGACGCCGACGTCGCGGCCCGGCTCAAGGTCTTCACCTTCCTCAGCCGGGCCGAGATCGAAGCCCTTGAGACCTCGGTGGCTGAGCGGCCGTTCGCCCGCGAGGGCCAGCGCAAACTCGCGTACGAGGTGACCTCGCTGGTGCACGGCGTGGAAGCTACGGAGAAAGTCATTGCGGCATCGGCTGCCGTGTTTGGCGGGGGAGACCTGACGGTCCTCGATGCTGCGAGCCTGCAGGCCGCCACGGCGGAGCTGCCCTCCGCCACCGTGGATGGCTCCAGCCTCGGCATCATCGACCTGCTGGTGGCCACCGGGCTGTCCGAAAGTAAGTCCGCTGCCCGGCGGACCGTCGGCGAGGGCGGCGCCTACGTGAACAACACCAAGATCTCGGACCCCGACGCCGTCATCGCCCCCGCGGAACTTCTGCACGGCCGGTTCCTGCTGCTGCGCCGCGGCAAGAAGAACCTGGCAACCGTGGAGGTTTCCGGCGTCTAGCCGGCTGCTCCGCGCGTCTGCCGCGCCGCCCGTGACCCTTCCTGCACGCTCCTCTCCAGCCGATTTGCACGGCCGGAGAGGAGCGTGTATTGTTTTCTGAGTCGCCGCCGCTGAGTGGTGACAAACCCCCAAACAAGAGAAGCAATTCTTCCGTCGCTCGTCGCTCGTCGTCGGAAATCGAAATTGCTTCGCATTTTGCTGGGCGGATTCGCTTCCACGAGGTGAATTCCGGAAAAACTTCCGGGTTTGCAAAGTGGAAATGAATGAAATAAGCTAAATACATCGCAACGAAGAAAAACGAGACAAATAAATTCACTAAGTGAATTGTTTCGGCAAGTATTCGAATGTGTCTGTTGTTTGAGAACTCAATAGTGTGCCAAGTTTGTTGATACCAATTTATTGTATTGAATTGGTTGATTGTGCCGGATCCGCCACCCCGTGGATGGGTCCGGTGTTTTTAGCTGGTTTCAAATTTTGTGCATTGTGTGCATCCCGTTTTCCCGGGGGCGCATGGTGTGTCTGTTTTACTTCAACGGAGAGTTTGATCCTGGCTCAGGATGAACGCTGGCGGCGTGCTTAACACATGCAAGTCGAACGATGATCCGGTGCTTGCACCGGGGATTAGTGGCGAACGGGTGAGTAACACGTGAGTAACCTGCCCTTAACTCTGGGATAAGCCTGGGAAACTGGGTCTAATACCGGATATGACTCCTCATCGCATGGTGGGGGGTGGAAAGCTTTATTGTGGTTTTGGATGGACTCGCGGCCTATCAGCTTGTTGGTGAGGTAATGGCTCACCAAGGCGACGACGGGTAGCCGGCCTGAGAGGGTGACCGGCCACACTGGGACTGAGACACGGCCCAGACTCCTACGGGAGGCAGCAGTGGGGAATATTGCACAATGGGCGCAAGCCTGATGCAGCGACGCCGCGTGAGGGATGACGGCCTTCGGGTTGTAAACCTCTTTCAGTAGGGAAGAAGCGAAAGTGACGGTACCTGCAGAAGAAGCGCCGGCTAACTACGTGCCAGCAGCCGCGGTAATACGTAGGGCGCAAGCGTTATCCGGAATTATTGGGCGTAAAGAGCTCGTAGGCGGTTTGTCGCGTCTGCCGTGAAAGTCCGGGGCTCAACTCCGGATCTGCGGTGGGTACGGGCAGACTAGAGTGATGTAGGGGAGACTGGAATTCCTGGTGTAGCGGTGAAATGCGCAGATATCAGGAGGAACACCGATGGCGAAGGCAGGTCTCTGGGCATTAACTGACGCTGAGGAGCGAAAGCATGGGGAGCGAACAGGATTAGATACCCTGGTAGTCCATGCCGTAAACGTTGGGCACTAGGTGTGGGGGACATTCCACGTTTTCCGCGCCGTAGCTAACGCATTAAGTGCCCCGCCTGGGGAGTACGGCCGCAAGGCTAAAACTCAAAGGAATTGACGGGGGCCCGCACAAGCGGCGGAGCATGCGGATTAATTCGATGCAACGCGAAGAACCTTACCAAGGCTTGACATGGGCCGGACCGGGCTGGAAACAGTCCTTCCCCTTTGGGGCCGGTTCACAGGTGGTGCATGGTTGTCGTCAGCTCGTGTCGTGAGATGTTGGGTTAAGTCCCGCAACGAGCGCAACCCTCGTTCCATGTTGCCAGCGCGTAATGGCGGGGACTCATGGGAGACTGCCGGGGTCAACTCGGAGGAAGGTGGGGACGACGTCAAATCATCATGCCCCTTATGTCTTGGGCTTCACGCATGCTACAATGGCCGGTACAAAGGGTTGCGATACTGTGAGGTGGAGCTAATCCCAAAAAGCCGGTCTCAGTTCGGATTGGGGTCTGCAACTCGACCCCATGAAGTCGGAGTCGCTAGTAATCGCAGATCAGCAACGCTGCGGTGAATACGTTCCCGGGCCTTGTACACACCGCCCGTCAAGTCACGAAAGTTGGTAACACCCGAAGCCGGTGGCCTAACCCCTTGTGGGAGGGAGCTGTCGAAGGTGGGACTGGCGATTGGGACTAAGTCGTAACAAGGTAGCCGTACCGGAAGGTGCGGCTGGATCACCTCCTTTCTAAGGAGCACCTACAACAACCTCACCCCGTGTATGCGGGTGTGGTGGTGTTGTCAGGAGTACGCCCGTTGCGCAGACGATTGTTCTGCGGCGGGTGCTCACGGGTGGAATATCAACAAATAGCGGCCGCCGGTTTCCTGCCGGCACCCAGTACGGATGCTGTTCCCTCTTGAGGGGGCGTGTCCTGGAACGGTGCGGACGGGGGATAAGCGGTTTAGTGTTTGGCACACTGTTGGGTCCTGAGACAACAGGACCGGGGTTTTCCCCGGGACTTGTGTTTCTGGTTTCCCGGCTGCAGCGAGCACACGGTTTGCCCTTTTGTGGGTGCGTGTGGGGTGTGTGGTACGGGGTTGTTGTTTGAGAACTACATAGTGGACGCGAGCATCTTTTATAAGAAGCAATTTCCAAGAATATGAACCTGGATCTGTCCTTGCGCCTTTGGGTGTGGGGGTGGTTTTCATGGTTCTCTCGAAATTACTCCTTGATCTTTTGTGGTCAAGTTTTTAAGAGCACACGGTGGATGCCTTGGCATTAGGAGCCGAAGAAGGACGTAGGAATCTGCGATAAGCCTGGGGGAGTCGATAACCGGACTGTGATCCCAGGGTGTCCGAATGGGGAAACCCCGCCAGACGCGCGAGTGATCTGGTGACCCGCATCTGAACACATAGGGTGCGTGGAGGGAACGCGGGGAAGTGAAACATCTCAGTACCCGCAGGAAGAGAAAACAATAGTGATTCCGTCAGTAGTGGCGAGCGAACGCGGATCAGGCTAAACCGTTCCATGTGTGATAGCCGGCGGGCGTTGCATGGTCGGGGTTGTGGGACTTTCCGTTCTGTCTCTGCCGGGACAGTGGGGTGAGAGCATGTGCATAGGTGAACGGTCTTGAAAGGCCGGCCAGAGAGGGTGTGAGCCCCGTAACCGAAATGTAGTGTGCCGCCTGGGAAGTATCCCAAGTAGCACGGGGCCCGAGAAATCCCGTGCGAATCTGTCAGGACCACCTGATAAGCCTAAATACTCCCTAATGACCGATAGCGGACCAGTACCGTGAGGGAAAGGTGAAAAGTACCCCGGGAGGGGAGTGAAACAGTACCTGAAACCGTGTGCTTACAATCCGTCGGAGCAGCCTTGTAGTTGTGACGGCGTGCCTTTTGAAGAATGAGCCTGCGAGTTAGTGTTACGTCGCGAGGTTAACCCGTGTGGGGAAGCCGTAGCGAAAGCGAGTCTGAACAGGGCGTTGCAGTGGCGTGATCTAGACCCGAAGCGAAGTGATCTACCCATGGCCAGGTTGAAGCGACGGTAAGACGTCGTGGAGGACCGAACCCACTTCAGTTGAAAATGGAGGGGATGAGCTGTGGGTAGGGGTGAAAGGCCAATCAAACTTCGTGATAGCTGGTTCTCCCCGAAATGCATTTAGGTGCAGCGTTGCGTGTTTCTTACCGGAGGTAGAGCTACTGGATGGCTAATGGGCCCTACAAGGTTACTGACGTCAGCCAAACTCCGAATGCCGGTAAGTGAGAGCGCAGCAGTGAGACTGTGGGGGATAAGCTTCATAGTCGAGAGGGAAACAGCCCAGACCACCAACTAAGGCCCCTAAGCGTGTGCTAAGTGGGAAAGGATGTGGAGTTGCGAAGACAACCAGGAGGTTGGCTTAGAAGCAGCCATCCTTAAAAGAGTGCGTAATAGCTCACTGGTCAAGTGATTCCGCGCCGACAATGTAGCGGGGCTCAAGTACACCGCCGAAGTTGTGGCATTCAGATATTAGCTAAGCCCTTGTGGTTCAGGCGTCTGGATGGGTAGGGGAGCGTCGTGTGGGCAGTGAAGTCGCGGTGGAAACCAGCGGTGGAGCCTACACGAGTGAGAATGCAGGCATGAGTAGCGAAAGACGGGTGAGAAACCCGTCCGCCGAATGATCAAGGGTTCCAGGGTCAAGCTAATCTGCCCTGGGTAAGTCGGGACCTAAGGCGAGGCCGACAGGCGTAGTCGATGGACAACGGGTTGATATTCCCGTACCGGCGAAAAACCGCCCATGCTGAACAGGGGATACTAACCGCCCGAGACCTGCCCGATCACCCTTGTGGTGTGAGGGTTTTGGTGGAGCGCGGGACCTGATCCTGGGAGGCAAGCGTATTAACAGGTGTGACGCAGGAAGGTAGCCGAGCCGGGCGATGGTTGTCCCGGTCTAAGGATGTAGGGCGAACGGTAGGCAAATCCGCCGTTCATGATGCCTGAGACCCGACGGGACCCCCGTATGGGGGGATTCGGTGATCCTATGCTGCCTAGAAAAGCATCGACGCGAGGTTTTAGCCGCCCGTACCCCAAACCGACACAGGTGATCAGGTAGAGAATACTAAGGCGATCGAGAGAATTATGGTTAAGGAACTCGGCAAAATGCCCCCGTAACTTCGGGAGAAGGGGGGCCCCTATCGTGATGGACACTAGCTGTCCGGAGCGTGCAGGGGCCGCAGAGACCAGGGGGAAGCGACTGTTTACTAAAAACACAGGTCCGTGCGAAGTCGCAAGACGATGTATACGGACTGACTCCTGCCCGGTGCTGGAAGGTTAAGAGGACCGGTTAGCCGCAAGGCGAAGCTGAGAATTTAAGCCCCAGTAAACGGCGGTGGTAACTATAACCATCCTAAGGTAGCGAAATTCCTTGTCGGGTAAGTTCCGACCTGCACGAATGGAGTAACGACTTCCCCGCTGTCTCAACCATAAACTCGGCGAAATTGCAGTACGAGTAAAGATGCTCGTTACGCGCAGCAGGACGGAAAGACCCCGAGACCTTTACTATAGTTTGGTATTGGTGTTCGGAGTGGCTTGTGTAGGATAGGTGGGAGACGTTGAAGCCCGGACGCCAGTTCGGGTGGAGTCATCGTTGAAATACCACTCTGGTCACTTTGGACATCTAACTTCGGCCCGTAATCCGGGTCAGGGACAGTGCCTGATGGGTAGTTTAACTGGGGCGGTTGCCTCCTAAAAAGTAACGGAGGCGCCCAAAGGTTCCCTCAGCCTGGTTGGCAATCAGGTGTCGAGTGTAAGTGCACAAGGGAGCTTGACTGTGAGAGAGACATCTCGAGCAGGGACGAAAGTCGGGACTAGTGATCCGGCGGTACATTGTGGAATGGCCGTCGCTCAACGGATAAAAGGTACCTCGGGGATAACAGGCTGATCTTGCCCAAGAGTCCATATCGACGGCATGGTTTGGCACCTCGATGTCGGCTCGTCGCATCCTGGGGCTGGAGTAGGTCCCAAGGGTTGGGCTGTTCGCCCATTAAAGCGGTACGCGAGCTGGGTTTAGAACGTCGTGAGACAGTTCGGTCCCTATCCGCTGCGCGCGCAGGAAATTTGAGAAGGGCTGTCCTTAGTACGAGAGGACCGGGACGGACGAACCTCTGGTGTGTCAGTTGTACTGCCAAGTGCACCGCTGATTAGCTACGTTCGGATGGGATAACCGCTGAAAGCATCTAAGCGGGAAGCTCGCTTCGAGATGAGATTTCCATACACCTTGTGTGTGAGAGGCCCCCAGCCAGACCACTGGGTTGATAGGCCGGATGTGGAAGCGAGGACTAACGACTCGTGAAGCTGACCGGTACTAATAGGCCGATAACTTACACCACACACCCCCTTCCGTGAACGGATTCAAAAGACGTTCACACCATGGAAGAGGGTACAAAGAAACAAGACTGCTTGCGTCCACTATGTGGTTCCCAAACAACAAACCCGTCACCAGACGAAACGTTGCACAGGAACCGACAACAAAATAACAACACCACAACTGCAGGTCACTGCAGGAAACATGTTGTAACCACAGATTTCCCACCCAGGGGGCGGCTTTCACAGACCCCAAGGGCGCGGACACAGGGTTACGGCGGTCATAGCGTGGGGGAAACGCCCGGTCCCATTCCGAACCCGGAAGCTAAGACCCACAGCGCCGATGGTACTGCACCCGGGAGGGTGTGGGAGAGTAGGTCACCGCCGGACAACCATTACAGCCAGGCCCCGACACACAGTGTCGGGGCCTGCGCCATTTAACACCCAAAACGCACCCGGAGCGCCGGCTGCCGGCAACAATGGCGGTGCCCCCGCGAAAGGGCCGACCACAACGATCCGGAAACAAATAGCGGGAGCTGGCGAATGTCTGGGGCCGGGAAGTTAGGGTGGGATAGCTTTGGGGAATGGAAATCGCCGGCGGGCTATTGACGGCGCTACGGTCCCGTCCCCGCCCGATACCGGAGACTACTTTTTCAGCTTGTGATTTTGGGGGATTCATTGATTAGCAAATCCGTTGGGCGTATCTACGCCGCTGCCGCCCTGGCAGGTGTTCTCGCCATCGGTGCCATAGCACCGGCATCAGCCGCCGATGGCACTCCGGCTCCGAGTCCGACCACCACGGTCGCCGTTCCGCAGCCGACACCGAGCCCCAGTGAGAGCGCCACCGGCGGCGCCACACCGGTTCCGACGTCGACGTCGACGTCCCCCGTAGCGACCCCGACTGCGACGACGGCGCCCATGCCCAGCGCGGCGCCCACTGCCACCGTACCGACGGCGCCGGCAAAGACCGTCAACGCTGCTGTCGTGTCCGCCGGCATTGCCGCCATCGATGATAAGTGGGCGGCACTGGGCGGGGCCACGGGATCCTATGGGCCTGCGCTGGCTCCCGCTGAATGTGGGCTCGCCGCCGACGGCTGCAAACGTGACTTCACCTCCGGATCCATCTATTGGACCGCAACAACCGGCGCCGTTGCCGTGTGGAACGGTGCAATTGGCGGACAGTGGAAGAGGCTCGGTGCCGAGGGCTCCTGGCTGAAGTACCCGCTTTCCGCCGAGCGCTGTGGCCTGGCGGGCGATGGCTGCTCCCAAGACTTCCAGTCGGGCACCCTCTATTGGTCGCCGCGGACCGGCGCGTTCCCCACCGGCGGCGGCATCGGCCAGCGGTGGAACCAGATTGGCGGCGTTTCAAGCCGCCTTGGCTACCCGGCGGGCCTGCTCGTGTGCGGACTTGCCCAAGGTGGGTGCGTCCAGCGCTTTGAGCGCGGATCGATTGGCTGGACCGCAACAGCGGGTGCTTGGGAGGTCGGCGGCGGAATCGGCTTGCGCTGGCTTGAGCTCAATGCGCAGGACGGCGGCCTCGGCTACCCCACGAGCAGGGAGATCTGTGGCCTGACGGCGTCCGGCTGTTTCCAGAACTTCCAGCGCGGAACGATGATGTGGTCACCGGCGTCGGGCGCGCAGCCCACCTGGGGCGCCATCCGGACCCGCTGGGCCGAGTACGGCTACGAGAACAGCTGGATGGGATACCCCGTCGGGCGGGAAACGTGTGGCCTCCCGGGCAACGGCTGCCTGCAGGAGTTCCAGCGAGCCACGTTCTACTGGTCCCCGGCAACCGGCGCCCAGCCGAGCAGCGGAGCTATCCGCGGTGAATTCCAGCAGCGCGGCAGCGGCGGGGGCGCCCTCGGCTACCCGAACTCGCCGGAATACTGCAGCGCCTCCGGCTGCCGCCAGTACTTCCAGTGGGGATGGCTCGACTGGGAGCCCTCCGGCTGGGTGATGTTCCACCTGAACCCGGTGGGCTATTGCGAGGCACTCAACCGCGGCGGCGTTAAGTACGGTACGGCCGGCGCGCAGCGCGTGTCCTTCGCCATCGCAGAGCGCTACGTCGCCACGCCCGTCTCCTTCGCAACCTGCCTCAAGGGCGACAGCGGCTACACGCTGGAGTGGAACGTGCCGGGCTACGCCGGCGAGAGCGGCTTCGCGTGGGCCGGTGTACCGACCGGTCCGACGATCAATAAGTACTCGCCTACCGGATCCTTCACTGTCACGGACGCTTTCGGCCTGGGGAACCCGGGTACTAAACTGAACTACCTCACGCTCAACTCCTACTCGCGCTGGGGCGGCAGGCTCAACGGCAACTACAACAAGTACTTTGAGTCCAGTGCAGACGTTTTCCCCGACGAGAACATGTGGTACTACGCCACCCGCCCGTCGCACGACTACCGACAGGGCGTGGTGATCAATTACAACCGGCCGCCGGATTCGCCCATCGTGATGAACGCTGGCTTCGCCATCTTCCTGCACGCCAACCGGGTCCCGACCTGGGGCTGTATTTCGCTGCTGGAAGATGACGTCACCCGCTACATCAGGTCTGCTGCGCCGGGCGACCGGATTGTCATGGGAGTGGGTGGAGATGTCTTCCGCTAGCCAACGCTGGACGAGCGGCCTCCGGGCGGTCTCCGCCTGTGGGCTGCTCGTCGTTGGGCTTGCAGCCTGCACGGCCACAGCGCCGCCGCCCACTCCGTCGATTTCCACGGAGACCCCGGGGGTTCCGGAGTCGGCATCGCCGGGGCGTACCACTCCGTCCCTGATACCCACCGGGCAGACCCGGGCCTGTGGCGTGCTTGACCCAACTGAGCTCAAGAACGCCCTGGGCAGCGTTGCCTCTTCGATGAAGGCGCCGGAACCGTCGGGTGTCCGCCTCGAAGATGGCCTCGAGAAGGACACATGCGTGTATCCGCTCGACGCGAGCGGGGTGACGACGAACGCCGTCGTGATGGAGGTTATCTGGGACGGCACAGGTTCAAAGGCTCCTGCCATCGCCGACTTCGGCCCGGTGACAGACGCCCAGGACGTGTCCGGACTCGGATCCAAAGCCCAATATTCGATGGTGCGGCTCTCCGGCTCCAGTGAGTTCAGTCTCAGGGTGCAAACGTCCCAAGCCGCCTATCGACTGCTTGTCGCGCGGCCAAACGGCGCAGACGGCTGGGACCGGGAGCAGGGCCGAGCCGTTCTGGAGCGGATAATACGCAAGGCCAAAATCTGAACCTCCGCACTGCAATAGAATGGACGGGACTCGCGTAGTTCGCACGGTTGATCCTGCGAAGCGAGTTGTCCAAAAGACTATTGAGAAGAGTGGTGCGGCTGTGTCGAGAGAACGGCTGCCTCGGACAGGAACCCAGCATGGCTGAGCACAACGACGGCAACCGCGGCGGCAACGACCGCGGCAACTTCGGCGGCGGACGCAATTCCGGCGGCGGGGGATTCCGCGGCGCGAACAACTCCGGCGGAGCCCCGCGCGGTTTCCGGGCCAGGGATGACCGTTCGGAGGGATCGCGCCCGTCCTTCAACGACCGGGATCGTAAGCCGTTTGGTGATCGCCCGTCCCGTGAAGGTGATCGTAAGCCGTTCAGTGGTGGTGGCGACCGGGACCGTAAGCCGTTTGGTGATCGCCCGTCGCGTGAAGGTGATCGTAAGCCGTTCAGTGGTGGTGGTGACCGGGATCGTAAGCCGTTTGGTGATCGCCCGTCGCGTGAAGGTGATCGTAAGCCGTTCAGTGGTGGTGGCGACCGGGATCGTAAGCCGTTCAGTGGTGGTGACCGGGATCGTAAGCCGTTCAGTGGTGGTGACCGGGATCGTAAGCCGTTCAGTGGTGGTGACCGGGATCGTAAGCCGTTCAGTGGTGGTGATCGGGATCGTAAGCCGTTTGGTGATCGTCCGTCCCGTGAGGGCGGCGAGCGTCGGAGCTTCGGCGGCGACCGTGATCGTAAGCCGTTCAGTGGTGGTGGTGACCGTGATCGTAAGCCGTTTGGTGATCGTCCGTCCCGTGAGGGCGGCGAGCGTCGGAGCTTCGGCGGTGACCGTGATCGTAAGCCGTTCAGCGGCGGCGACAACCGCAAGCCCTTCGGCAACCGCGAGGACCGTCCGGCTCGCAGCTTCGACCGCGGCGACTCAGGTCCCCGACAGTTCGGCCGCGACCGCGCCGAGGATCGTCCCGTTCGCGAACCGAACGCCAGGGACCTGCGCAGTGCCAACCGCCCGGACCGCGAGCGTTCACCCCAGATCGATGAGGACGTCACGGGCAAGGAACTGGACCGCGCCACGCAGCACCAGATCAAGACCCTTGAAGACAACAGTGCCGAGTGGGTTGCACGCCACCTCGTCATGGCCGGCCGCCTCATCGACGACGAGCCGGAACTCGCCTTCCAGCACGCCCTGGCCGCCAGCCGCCGCGGTGGCCGCCTCGCAGCGGTCCGCGAAGCCGTCGGCCTGACCGCCTACGCGGCGGGCCACTACGGCGAAGCGCTGCGCGAATTCCGGACCTACCGCCGGATCAGCGGATCCAACATGCACCTCCCGGTGATGGCGGACTGCGAACGCGGCCTGGGCCGCCCCGACCGGGCACTGGACATGGCCCGCTCCGAAGAAGCCAAGGACCTTGACGCTCCCGGCAAGGTGGAGCTCGCAATCGTCGCCGCCGGCGCCCGCACCGACCTGGGCCAGCTCGACGCCGCCGTCTCCGAGCTGGAAATCGCGCAACTGGACATGAACCGCGCCTTCTCCTACAGCCCCCGGCTTTTCCGTGCCTACGCCGATGCCTTGACCGCCGTCGGCCGCGAAACCGAAGCCGCGAAGTGGCAGCGCCAGGCCGTTGTGGCCGAGAATGCCCTCGGCCTGGGCGTCGACGAGGAGCCGGACATCATCGACCTCGGCTGGGACGAGGAAGAGGAAGCCCGCGAGGAACAGCGGCGCCGCCGGATCCTGCAGCAGCAGTCCGCTGAGCAGGCCGAGGGGGCCGCAGGTGAGCGGGCACCGCGCGCCGCCAGCGCCGAAGCGGTAGCCGGGCTCCCGGAGGACGCGGCACCCCAGGCCGCTGCTCACGAGCTTGAGGCCGGCTCCGACGACGAAGAGCCGGACTTCTTCGAGTCCGACGACGCCGAATCCGACGAAGATTCCGTTGAAGCGGACGAACTCGAGGCCGGCGACACGGAAAGTCGAGATGCCCACCATGAAGAGTCCCGCGTTCCGGAACGCGGCGAGGGCTAAACAGCCATGGCCGAAGCTGATCTGATTTCCCGGTTCGACGCGCTCCTGGCCGATTTGGACGGCGTCGTTTACGCCGGCCCGCAGGCCATTCCCGGCGCCGTGGAGTCGCTCCAGCGCCTCGCCGGCGCCGGCGTCGGGCTGGGCTACGTGACGAACAATGCCTCGCGGTCGCCCGCCGAGGTGGCGCAGCACCTGCGCGAGCTCGGCGCCCCCGCCGAGGACCAGCAGGTGGTGAGCTCTTCCCAGGCCGCGGCCGAGCTGCTCGCTTCCATGCTGCCCGCCGGTGCCCGCGTCCTGATCACCGGCGGCGAGGCACTCGCCCGCGAGGTCGAGCTCGCGGGCCTGGTACCGGTCCGCGCCGAGGCAGAAGACCCCGTCGCGGTCGTGCAGGGCTTCCACCCCGAGGTGGGCTGGAAGGACCTCGCGGAGGCGTCCTACGTCGTCGCGGCCGGGGCCCTATGGGTGGCCACCAACACGGACATGTCCATTCCGCAGGCGCGCGGCATGGCGCCCGGCAACGGCACCCTGGTGGCCGCCGTCGCTGCCGCCACCGGCCGTCAGCCGCTGGTGGCCGGCAAGCCCGAGGCCCCGCTGTTCCACGCCGCCGCCAAGCGGCTGGCCGCCGACCGTCCCCTGGTGGTCGGCGACCGGCTGGACACCGATATTCTCGGCGGCAACAACGCAGGCTTCGCCACCGTCGCCGTGCTGACGGGCGTCGACACGCGCGAATCCATCCTCGCCGCCCGCACCATGGAACGGCCCACGTTCCTGATCAATGACCTCACCGATCTTTACCGGCCCTATCCGGCGGTGGAGGACGACGGCGACGGGCGCTACCGCTGCGGCGGCGCCTCGGCCGAGGTGCTCGGTACAAGCCTGCGCGTCAGCGGGGATCCCGCGGACCTCGATTCGTGGCGTGCGGCCTGTGCCGCCTGGTGGGCCGCGAACCCGGAGGAACCCACCGCCAAGGCACCCAGCCTGGAATGGCTGGATCACTAGACTGGAGAGCATGACCGAGCCGAACCCCTCCACCGACGCCCAGCCGGATAGCCGTGAAAGCGCGGAAAGCACCGAACGCGCTGAAGCCCGGATCGACTGGCCGGCACCCGGGGGCGACCCCGCGGCCGGCGACCCCGCCGTCGGCGCCTTGCTGCTCCGCCTTGGCGACGTGCCGGAGCTGCCGGTCGCGTCCCACGGCGAGGTCTACGCCGGCCTGCACGACGAGCTGGCCGCGGCCCTCAACGAGGACGTGGCTGGACAGGGAGCGGGGGACACCCCACGATGACCAGGCTCGACCAGGCCCTCGTCAGCCGCGGGCTGGCGAGGTCCCGCACCCACGCCGCGCGCCTGATTAGCGAAGGCAAAGTCAGCTCGGCGGGGGAGGTGCTTGCCAAAGCTTCCTTGCAGGTTCAGGACGGCATGGCCCTGGACGTAGCCACCACGAGCGAGGACGACTACGTCAGCCGTGCGGCCCACAAACTCGCCGGCGCCCTGGACGCCTTTCCCGCCGTCGCGGTTGCTGGCAAACGCTGCCTCGACGCCGGAGCCTCTACCGGAGGCTTCACCGAAGTTTTGCTCCGGCGTGGCGCCGCGCACGTGGTGGCCGTCGACGTCGGGCATGACCAGCTGGTGCCGCAGATCCGCAACGATGCCCGGGTCTCGGTCCATGAAGGCCTCAACGTCCGCTACATTACCCCGGATGTGATTGGCGGTCCGGCGGCGCTGACGGTGGCTGACCTGTCCTTCATCTCGTTAACCCTCGTGGTGGCGCCGCTGGCGGCGTGCACCGCGCCCGGCGGAGACCTGGTCCTGATGGTCAAGCCGCAGTTCGAGATCGGCAAGGACCGCCTGGGCCGCACCGGGGTGGTCACGTCCGAGCGGGAACGCCGGATGGCCGTCGCCAAGGTGGCGGCCGCGGCGATGGACGCGGGCCTGGAATTGGAGGGCCTGGCGCAGAGCCCGCTGCCGGGCCAGGACGGAAACGTCGAGTACTTCCTGTGGATAAAACGCGGGAACCGGACGGACCTGCCTAAGATCGAAGAGCGGGACGCAGCCGTTGCTGCGTTACTCGGAACGATCTGGCCGTAGCACTGAAAGCACAAGCAGCACGAGAAGCACTAGAAGGCGGAACCCGATGAGCAGGCGTGTCCTCATCCTTGCCCACACCGGCCGCGAGGAATCCCTCAAGGCCGCCTGGGAAGCGTGCGCCCAGCTGCATGCCTCCGGGATCGTCCCCGTGATGCAGAAATCCGAACTCGGCGACATGGTCCGGTTCTACGGGCGGCTGGACCAGCCCGTTGAGGTGCTGCACGACCACGTCAAACTTCCCGACGTCGAGCTCGTGATGGTGCTCGGCGGCGACGGCACCATCCTGCGCGCCGCGGAACTGGTCCGCGAGGTCGACGTGCCGCTGCTCGGCGTCAACCTCGGCCACGTCGGCTTCCTCGCGGAAAGCGAGCGGGCGGACCTTGCCCAGACCGTGGAGTGGATCGCCAGCCGCCAGTACACGGTGGAGGAGCGGATGACCATCGACGTACAGGTGTGGGTCCGCGGCCAGAAGATCTGGCACACCTGGGCGCTGAACGAGGCCGCCATCGAGAAGGGCAACCGGGAACGGATGCTCGAGGTGGTCACCGAAGTCGACGAACGTCCGCTGACGTCCTTCGGTTGCGACGGCGTCGTCCTTGCCACCCCGACCGGATCCACCGCCTACGCCTTTTCCGCCGGTGGCCCGGTGGTGTGGCCGGAAGTCGAGGCGCTGCTGATCGTGCCTATCAGCGCGCATGCGCTCTTCGCCAAACCCCTTGTGGTCTCGCCCAGGTCCCGGCTTGCCGTCGAAATCCTGAACCGCACCGACGCGCAGGGCGTGTTGTGGTGCGACGGCCGGCGCTCCGTGGACCTGCCGCCGGGCGCCCGCGTGGAAGTCACCCGCTCGGCCACCCCGGTCCGGCTCGCGCGCACCCACCAGACCCCGTTCTCCGGGCGGCTGGTCCGCAAGTTCGAACTTCCCATCCAGGGCTGGCGAGGCCCCGTTCCGCAGCCCGACGCCATCCACACCGGACCCCTGCCGGTGGTGCGCACCCCGCGGCCCATGCCGCCCCTGCCAACGCCGCCGCAAGTAGAACCGCAGCACGCGGACCCTGGCGCGCCCACCGATCCATCGACTGCGAAGTGATCCATGCTTGAAGAACTGAGAATCCGCGACCTCGGCGTCATCACCGACGCGACGCTCCCGCTGGGCCCAGGCCTGAGCGTAGTGACCGGCGAGACCGGCGCCGGCAAGACCATGGTGGTCACCGCCGTCGGCCTCCTGCTCGGCGCAAGGTCCGACGCCGGCGCCGTCCGCAGCGGTGCGAAGAGCGCCTCGGCCGAGGCAGTGCTCAAGCTCGACGCCGGCCATGCCGCGGTCAGCCGCGCCCGCGAGGCCGGGGCCGAGGTCGAGGAGTTCGACGGGGGCGCCGAGCTGCTGCTCGCCCGCAGCGTCGGTGCCGACGGGCGCAGCCGCGCCTACCTCGGCGGCCGCACCGCGCCGGTCGGCGTCCTCGCCGAGATCGGCGGGACGCTGGTGGTGGTCCACGGACAGTCTGACCAGATCCGGCTCAAGAGTCCGGTGGCCCAGCGCGAGGCTCTGGACAAGTTCGCGGGGGAGTCGCTCGCCGGTTCCCTGGCCGCTTACCAGGAGCTGTACGGACACTGGAAGGCCAGCCAGGCCGAGCTGGACGAACTCCGCAGCGCCGCCCGCGAACGGCTGCGCGAGGCGGAATCCCTCGAGGCCGCGCTGGCCGAGATCGACGCGGTCGATCCGCAGCCGGGCGAGGACGAGTCCCTCAAGGCCGAGGCCGTCAAGCTTGCCAACGTCGAAGAGCTCCGGATTGCCGCCAGCACGGCGCACCAGGCCCTCATAGCCGAGGACTTCGGCGAAGAAGCCGACGCCACCACACTGGTGGACGCCGCGAAACGCACCCTGGAGCACGTGGCCGAACACGACGGGGAACTCGGCTCCGCCGCCGCCCGGCTGGCGGAGGTGGGCTTCCTGCTCAACGACATCGCCGCGGAGCTGGCCAGCTATCAGGCCTCCCTCGACACTGAGGGCCCGGAACGCCTCGCCGAAATCGAGGACCGCCGCGCCGCCCTGGCCAAACTGGTGCGCAAGTATGCGCCCAGTATCGACGAGGTGCTGGCCTGGGCCGAGCAGGCCCGGGCACGGTACGAGGAGCTCCAGGACGACTCCACCCGGATCGAAGCGCTGGACGCCGACGTCGTCCGCGCCGAGGCCGATCTCCGCAAGCAGGCGACCGCCATCAGCAAGGCACGGAAGAAGGCCGCCAAGGAGCTCTCCGCCCGGGTCAGCGCCGAGCTGACTGCCCTGGCCATGGCAGACGCCACCCTGGTGATCAACGTGGACCCCGGTGAGCAGCTGGGCCCGTTCGGTAGCGACGAGATTTCCTTCCTGCTCCAGCCGCACTCCGGCGCGCCGGCCCGGCCGCTGGGCAAGGGCGCCTCCGGCGGTGAACTCTCCCGCGTGATGCTCGCCATCGAAGTGGTGCTGGCCGCTGTCGACCCTGTGCCGACCTTTGTCTTCGACGAGGTCGACGCCGGCGTCGGCGGCCGCGCCGCCGTCGAAATCGGCCGCCGGCTGGCCATGCTCGCCCGGCATGTCCAGGTCCTGGTGGTCACCCACCTGCCGCAGGTGGCGGCGTTCGCCGACCAGCACATCCGGGTCACCAAGACCTCGGTCCGCGGGGCCGACGGCGCGACAGCCACGGGCTTCACCTCCAGCGACGTCCAACTCCTCGACGAGGCGGAACGCGTACGCGAACTGGCCCGCATGCTGGCCGGCCAGGAAGATTCCGAATCGGCGCGGGCCCACGCCCAGGAGTTGCTGGATGACGCACGGCTGTTGCCGCAGCAGGCCTGACAGATCCGGCCGCCGCGGCCGGGACTGGGATGGCCATCACAACGGCGTTTTACCGACCCTAGGAAGACCGAATTGATGATAGGCTCAAATTCCGTGGTGCAGCGATCAAATTCCCGTGTAAATTCCCGGTTCCCGGGCTCGTCCAAGACGACCAAACACATCTTCGTAACCGGTGGTGTGGCGTCCTCGCTCGGTAAGGGACTGACGGCTTCGAGCCTCGGTCACCTCCTGCGGGCACGCGGCCTGTCTGTAACAATGCAAAAGCTCGATCCCTATCTGAACGTGGATCCGGGCACGATGAACCCCTTCCAGCACGGCGAAGTCTTCGTAACCGACGATGGCGCCGAGACGGACCTCGACATCGGCCACTACGAGCGCTTCCTCGACGAAAACCTCGAGGGTTCGGCCAACGTCACGACCGGCCAGGTGTACTCCACGGTCATCGCCAAGGAGCGCCGCGGCGAGTACCTCGGCGACACGGTGCAGGTCATCCCGCACATCACCGATGAAATCAAGCGCCGGATGCGGCTGCCCGCCGAGGGCAAGAACGCCCCGGACGTCATCATCACCGAAATCGGCGGCACGGTCGGCGACATCGAATCCCAGCCGTTCCTCGAGTCCGCCCGCCAGGTCCGCCAGGACGTGGGCCGGAACAACGTGTTCTTCCTGCACGTCTCGCTGGTGCCGTACATCGGCCCCTCGCAGGAGCTCAAGACCAAGCCCACGCAGCACTCCGTTGCCGCGCTGCGCTCCATCGGCATCCAGCCCGAGGCGATCGTGATCCGTTCGGACCGTGACGTTCCGCAGGCCATGCGCGAGAAGATCGGCCGGATGTGCGACGTCGACATCGACGCCGTGATCGGCTGCCCGGACGCACCGAGCATCTACGACATCCCCAAGACCCTGCACTCCCAGGGCCTGGACTCCTACATCGTCCGCGCCCTCGACCTGCCGTTCAAGGACGTCGACTGGACCAGCTGGGACAAGCTCCTCGACGCCGTGCACAACCCCAAGCACGAGGTGGAAATCGCCCTCGTCGGCAAGTACATTGACCTGCCCGACGCCTACCTGTCCGTGACTGAGGCGCTGCGTGCCGGCGGCTTCGCGAACAACACCAAGGTCAAGATCCGCTGGGTCCCCTCGGACGAATGCGAAACCCACGAGGGGGCGGTCAAGTCCCTGGACGGCGTGGACGCGATCTGCGTTCCGGGCGGCTTCGGCATCCGCGGCCTCGAGGGCAAGCTCGGCGCCCTGAAGTACGCCCGCGAATCCAAGCTCCCGGTCCTGGGCCTGTGCCTGGGCCTGCAGTGCATGGTCATTGAGTACGCCCGCAACGTGGTCGGCCTCGAGGGCGCGTCATCCTCCGAATTCGAGCCGGACTCCAAGTACCCGGTCATCGCCACGATGGAAGAGCAGCTCGACATCGTCGACGGCAAGGGCGACCTGGGCGGCACCATGCGCCTGGGCTTGTACGAAGCCAAGCTGGACGAGGGCTCCGTCATCGCCGAGACCTACGGCACCACGAAGGTCAGCGAACGCCACCGGCACCGCTACGAGGTCAACAACAAGTACCGCGAGCAGATCGCCGCCGAGGGCCTGGTGTTCTCCGGAACCTCACCGGACGGCAAGCTGGTCGAGTACGTCGAGCTTCCCCGCGAAGTCCACCCGTACTACGTGGCCACCCAGGCGCACCCGGAGCTCAGCTCACGACCTACCCGTCCGCACCCGCTGTTCGCCGGGCTGGTCAAGGCCGCCCTGGACCACCAGCACGGCGCGGGCCAGCCTGCCGCTGCGACTGCCAAGGCCGCTGCCAAAACCGCCCCGGCAGCGTCGAAGTAACTCCCAACTGAATCAAAGGACGGCGCGATGCCCGGTAAGCCTGAGACCCCCAATGCTGCACGGCAGGTTTCGGACGAGCCGAGCCCGCGCCGTCTTTTGTCTTCAGAGAAGGTCTATCAAGGCCGGATCTGGGATGTCGTCAGCGACAGCTTCCAGCTAAGCGACGACGGCGAGCCCCTGGTCCGCGACTACATCGACCACCCCGGGGCCGTTGCCGTGCTCCCGATGAACGACGACGGCGAGATCCTGCTGATCAAGCAGTACCGCCACCCGGTGGGCATGGCCCTCTGGGAGATTCCGGCCGGACTGCTCGACGTCGAGGGCGAGGACTTCGTGGCCGGGGCGGCCCGGGAGCTCGCCGAAGAAGCAGACCTGGTGGCTGCGCGCTGGAACGTGCTGGCCGACTTCTTCAACTCGCCCGGCTCCTCCAGCGAGGCGATCCGCATCTACCTGGCCCGTGGCCTGAGCGACGTCCCCGGCCACGAACTGCACGAACGTACCGACGAGGAAGCGGAAATCGAGCTGCACTGGATCCGGCTCGACGATGCGGTCCGGGCAGTCCTGGAGGGCCGCCTGCACAACCCGTCCGCCGTCGTCGGGATCCTAGCCGCCGCGGCGGCGCGAGCGGACGGCTTCGAAGGCCTCCGCCCGGCCGGCGCGCCGTGGCCCGCCCACCCCAGCCAGCGCTGATGACCGGAGTGCTGGCGGCCGGACCCGCCGCCTCGCCCGGGGCTTCAGAGCCTGGCGCCTCAGAACCTGGCGCCGCGCCCGACGCCGCGCCCGCAGCCTCGCGCGTTGCCGAGCCGGCTGCCCGGCCGCTGACCGCCGTCGACCGGGCAATCACGGACTACCTGCAGCACATGGGGGTGGAACGCGGGCTGGCCGCCAACACACTGTCCGCCTACCGCCGCGACCTGGCCCGCTACGCCCGGCACCTGGCCGCGGCAGACCGCCGGCGTCCCGAGGACATCACCCGGCGCGACGTGACCGGCTTCGTGCAGGCACTCTCCGACGGCTCCGACGGCGGTTCGGCCCTGGGCGTGCGCTCGGCGGCCCGCACGGTGGTCGCAGTCCGCGGGCTGCATAAGTTTTGGGCGCTGGAGGGTGTCACGCCCACCGATCCCGCCAGCGATGTGCACCCGCCGATGCCCGGAAAGCGGCTGCCCAAGGCCATCACGGTGGACGAGGTCACCCGCATCCTGGAAGCGGCCGGCACCGACACAGCCACGGGCCTGCGCGACCGCGCCCTGCTTGAATTCCTCTACTCCACCGGCGCACGCATCAGCGAAGCCGTGGGCCTGGACGTCGATGACATCTCGCTGCAGGGGGACGACGAACCGGGCCCCGCCATCGTCCGCCTGTTCGGCAAGGGCTCCAAGGAGCGGTTGGTGCCGCTGGGATCCTTCGGGGCCCGGGCTCTGGACGCCTACCTGATCCGTGGGCGGCCGCTGCTGGCCGCCAAGGGAAAGGGAACGCCGGCGCTGTTCCTGAACGCCCGGGGCGGCCGGATCAGCCGGCAAAGCGCCTGGACCATCCTCAAGGCGGCAGCAGAGAAGGCCAACATCACCAAGGACGTCTCGCCGCACACCCTGCGGCACTCCTTCGCCACGCACCTGCTGGAAGGCGGGGCGGATGTCCGGGTAGTGCAAGAGCTGCTGGGCCATGCATCCGTGACCACCACGCAGGTCTACACCCTGGTGACAGCTGACACGCTGCGCGAGATCTACGCCGCCGCGCATCCGAGGGCGCTGGGCTGAGGCGGGCGGTTCGTCGCGTGAGGCCGTTGCTGGCCCCGTGCCGGCCGCACCGCCGCGACCGCATAGCCCGGCCGCCGGTGGTCGTCAGTATCCCGGAGCTACAGCACCAATAATTGTCGGTGCTCGTTCATATGCTTGGGATATGAAGAGCGGAGCGGCTTGGAGTGCGGAGACCAGGGAGGCCCTGGCGGCCAACGCCGCGTCTGTCGCTGCGCTGACTGCCGTCCTCAACGACCGCGGAGAGCATCCCGATCCGCTGCGGGCTTTGGCTGATGGTTGCCTGGACGCCCTGGCCGAGGCCGCCCGGTGGGAGGCCCGGATGGCGGCGTTGAAGGTCCGGCTCGCCGCGGAGTACCTCCGGGCGGCCGAGGCCCTGGCGCCCCCGGCGGCGACGCCGCAGGATTGCACCGTTCGGGAGATGGCGGTCGTTGCCGAGGTCGCCTGTGTCTTGACCGTGAGCGAACGCACCGCCGGGGCACTGCTGGCCGAAGCCCGGACCCTGACGGCGGGGCTGCCGCTGACCCTGGCAGCACTGCAGGCCGGCACGATCTCCTGGCAGCACGCCCGGATTATGGTCGACGAAACCGCGAACTTGGACCCGGTCGGCGCGGCGGCGTTGGAAGCGCACTTCCTGGACCCCGCCGCACCCAACCCCGCCCGCGGCTGCCCGGCCGGGGAACTCGTCCCCGGCCGGTTCCGTGCCAAGGCCCGCACCTGGCGCGAACGCCACCACCCGGTCAGCATCGAAACGCGCCACACCAAAAGTTGAGGACCGGCGCGTGGAGTACTGCCCGGACCGGGACGGCATGGCCTGGCTCTCGGCCTACCTGCCCGCCGACACCGCCGCCGGGATCTGGGAACGGATCACCGCCGCCGCCCGCGCCCTGCAGGGCCCGGCCGAGGCCCGGACCCTGCCCCAGCTACGCGCCGACATCGCCGCGACGTGGCTGCTCACCAGAGGAAACGCTGGCGGGGGAGCGGCAGATGCAAAAACCGTCGCCGGCCAGGGCGAAGGACTGCCCGAGGGGCTTGCCGGGGGTGTGCCGTCGCCACGCGCGCAGGTTCTGATCACAGTCCCGGTCATGGCCCTGCTCGGCGCCACCGACGAGCCGGCCGTCCTGGACGGGCACGGTCCGATCCCGCCGTCCATGGCCCGGCGCCTCGTCGCGGACGGGGCCGATTCGTTCTACCGGGTCCTGACCGACCCACGCGACGGAGCCCCGCTGGAGATCGGCCGGAGCAGCTACCGGGTGCCGAAGGCCCTGCGGCAATGGCTGCGCCTGCGCGACGGCAAGTGCCCGTTCCCGGGCTGCAACAGCACCTCCCTGGACAACGACGCCGACCACCTCCTGGCCTGGGCCGACGGCGGCACCACCGGCATCCGCAACCTCGGCCAGC
Organism: Arthrobacter sp. KBS0702; assembly: GCF_005937985.2. Taxonomy (NCBI): domain Bacteria; kingdom Bacillati; phylum Actinomycetota; class Actinomycetes; order Micrococcales; family Micrococcaceae; genus Arthrobacter; species Arthrobacter sp. KBS0702. Next base: position 1,376,214 of record NZ_CP042172.1, read on the forward strand.
CCTGCCGCAAACACCACCGCCTCAAACACGGCTCCCCGTGGAGACCCACGGCAGCCAGCAAAACCGGTCCTCCCGGATGGACCTCACCCGCCGGTCGGCAGTACACCAGCGAACACCAGGACTGGGAACCACCCCGCTGGCCGCGCACCATCCTGGCGGCGGATATGGACCAATTCCAGGATTTCGGGTGGGAGCCCGAAGCCGAACCACCCCCGGACCCCGGACAGTACCTGGAGCCAGAGTACGGGCTGCCCGAGGACCCTTTCCCGGAATGGGCTCTGTTCTCGGCGCCAGCACCGTGTGCCGTTAAGGTCCCTGCGGCGTTGCGCTTGACCGGCCCGTGGCTTGGCTTCCGCGGGGCGCCCCAGTCAACCCCGCGGTTTCCTGCCTCAGCCTCGGATTCTTACCGCACCGTGCGGGCGTCAATGATCCGTGGAGCTCCGGGGTCGGTCTGCTCCGTACCGTCGAAGGCAAAACCGTTGCGACGATAGAACGCAACCGCCCGGGGATTGTCTTTGGCAACCCAAAGCATCGCCGGACCACCGCCCAAGGCCGCATCCAGCAACGCCTGCCCCGCACCGGTTCCCTGGTGCTCCGCCGCCACGTACAGGCTGAATAGGTGACGATCGCGGGGGAGGTCCTGGCCTTCCGCTCCGTAGCTGGCGCCGGCGAACCCGAAGCCGACGACCCGTGCGTTGTGTTCCGCGATTCTGATCGTCCAGCCGGGGCGTGGATTCCCAAGAATCTGGTTCCACATCAGGAGCCGGCCCTGGACGTGCTCCGCGGTAAAGAACCCCTCAGGAAGCAAATGCGAGTACGCCTCCCGCCACGTGGCCACGTGCAGTTCAGCGATCCGAGGTGCATCGGGGAGCGTGGGTTCGCGCAAAATGAAGGCCATCAGCACATCCTGCCAGAATCCTCGCCCGGTGAATGTTCTTATTAGTTTGTGTAAGAAAACCTGCCTGCCGGGACACTTAGTCTTCAGGAAGAAGTCATCCGATGTCCGGGGGAACCACCATGTTGGCTGCGAAAGAGCAAGCATTCATTGACCTGCACACCCAGCATTCCGCGCGGGTGTACGCCTACATAACGTGCCGTATCAATGACGGGCACCGGGCCGAGGAACTTGCCGCGGATGTCTTCAGGATCGCGTGGGAGAAACAGCTACCTGAGCCGCCCGGTATCGGGTGGCTCCTCGCGACCGCCCGGAACGTCGTCGGGAACGAGTACAAGGGCCGCCGGCGCCGGCAGGAACTGGTGGAACGGCTCAAAGAGGAAGCCCGCACCGACGTGCCCGAGCCGCACACCGAAGAACGGTCCGCCGTGGCTGAAGTGCTCGTACAACTCAGGGAGCGCGACCGCGAGGTCCTCATGCTCAGCTACTGGGACGATCTGACCACCGCTGAACTGGCCCAGGCACTGGGATGTTCGACGTCGGCCGCCGCGGTCCGCCTGCACCGTGCACGTCGCGCGTTCGCGAAGGCCGCCCCCTCACACCTCATGACAGAACGGAAGGACTAGCCATGGACCGCATCGAACAGCTCATGAGGGATGCCAAACCACGGGTGGGAGCACCCGGTGCAGTTCCGGGAAGCCCGCCTGCCGGCTCGATGGTCTACTCCACCGACCCGAACGTCGTCAGCCTCGCAGGGCGCACCCGGACGCGGCGGACTGGGCTGCGGACGGCGGCGGCGACCGTCCTGGCCGCCGCAGCAGTCGTGGCCGCCGTCGTCGTCGGCGGCAACCTGATGCCGCAACCTGCCCCCGGACCCGCCCAGACGGGCACCCCGGCGCCTGCCGTCTCCGCCAGCTCAACACCGGCCTCCCCAAGCCCGTCCGGTGCCGCCCCCACGGCGTCTCCCACGAAATCGAGTCCTGCCGCTTTGAGCACCGGCGGTGTCGCCTGCACCCTGTCCAACGTCGACCAGCAGCGCAGTGACCAGCAGCGGGCGATCATCCCGATTGCCCCCGCCGAAGAGGGCTACTACACGGTGCTGGGCTGCGCCGGCGGCTGGCTCGCCTACTCCATCTCCGACGACGGGGTCCGGGCACTCCAGCTCGACGGCGGCAACGCCTGGTTCAAGATCGCCAAACTGCAGAACGGGCGATTCCTCTGCGACGTCCGGCAGCAGTGGTCCAGCGTCTTCAACTGGGAGTTCCAGGCCTCGAACAACCAGGGCCTCACGCCGCAGCAGGCCATGGACAAGGAATTCGCGCAGAAGGGCATACCCGTCGAGCTGCGTCCTCAGCTCGTGGGCGACGGGCCGGCAGCCGGATAGCCGCGGCTCCCCGCGCCGGCTATAGGGTTGAGCACATGACGTCCACACCGGTCACCCTCTGCTTCCTGCTCCGTGAGTCGGAGCGCGGTACGGAAGTGCTGTTGGGCCTGAAGCGGACCGGCTTCGGCCTCGGCAAGATCGTTGGCATCGGCGGCCACGTGGAGCCCGGGGAGAGCGACGCCGAGGCCGTGGTCCGCGAAGTCTGGGAGGAATCCGGCATCGTGGTACTCGAGGAGGACCTGGACCACGCCGGCGTCGTCGAGTTCGTCTTTCCCGCCCGGCCGGAGTGGAACATGACCTGCCGGCTTTTCACCACCAGGCGTTGGGAAGGCGAGCCCGCCGAAAGCCCGGAAATCACGCCCGAGTGGTTCGACGCCGCGTCCTTGCCGCTGGAGCGGATGTGGCAGGACGCGGAGCACTGGTTGCCCCCGGCGCTGGCAGGGGAAACAATCGACATCATGGTCGTCCTCAATGAGGACAACGAAACCGTCGCGACGGTGGAAAAGCAGAGTCGCGGCGGCTGAGGCACCGGCCGCCCAGCAAAAAGTGCGGGCCGGCCACCTGTCCAAGGTGGCCGGCCCGCGCTGTTACTGTCGGCAGGAACTACGGCACGTGCCGTTCCTCCACACCGTTGTATTCGCTCAGCGGGCGGATCAGCGAGTTCGAGTCCAGCTGTTCCATGATGTGCGCGGTCCAGCCGGTGATCCGGCTGGCCACGAACAGTGGAGTGAACGTCGGGGTGTCGAAGCCCATCAGGTGGTACGTAGGACCCGCCGGGTAGTCGAGGTTCGGCTTGATCGCCTTCGCCTCGTCCATCGCGGTCTCAAGCCCGTTGTAGAGCCCCAGCAGCTCCGGACGGCCGTAGTGCGCGATCATCTTGTCCAGGGCCGCCTTCATGGTGGGAACCCGGGAGTCGCCGTGCTTGTAGACACGGTGGCCGAAGCCCATGACCTTCTTCTTGTGCGCCAGCGCGTCTTCCATCCAGGCCTTCGCCCGCACCGCCGCCTCGTCGAGCGACTCCTCCTGCCGGATGCCGATCTCGTCGAAGGTGTGCATCACGGCCTCGTTCGCGCCGCCGTGCAGGGGCCCCTTGAGCGCCCCGATCGCACCCGTGACGGCCGAGTGCAGGTCGGAGAGCGTCGAGGTGATCACCCGGGCCGTGAAGGTCGAGGCGTTGAAGGAGTGCTCGGCGTACAGGATCATCGAGACGTTGAACGCCTCCACAACTTCCTGCACCGGCTCCTCGCCAAAGGACATCCACAGGAAGTTGGCCGAGTAGCCCAGGTCCTCCCGGGGCTCCACAACACCCTGACCGTGCCGGCGGCGCTGGTCATAGGCGACCACGGCCGGCATTGCGGCGAACAGGTCCACTGCCTTGGCCATGTTGGCCTCCCGCGAGGAGTCCTCGGCGAGCGGATGCCGGGCACCCATCACCGAGGCCGCCGTGCGGCAAACGTCCATCGGATGCGAAGTGAGCGGCAGCGCATCGATGACCTGCTTGACCACCGGATCCAGCGCGCGGCCCGCGCGTTCCCGTGCGGTGAACTCCGCCAACTGCTCCTCGGTGGGCAACTCGCCGTTCCACAGCAGGTACGCCACTTCCTCGAAGCTGCACTTGGCGGCCAGCTCCTGGACGGGGTAGCCGCGGTAGAGCAGCGAATTGGTGTCCGGGTTGACCTTGGAAACCGCGGTGTAGTCCACCACGACGCCGGCAAGGCCCTTTTTAATCTCATTTTCAGCCATGCTGAAACTCCTTTGTTCCTAACGCCTGTTGACCGGCCGGGGCCGGCAGTCCGGTGGGGGTGTCAGATGCCGGGGATCTGGAAATTAAAGACCCCGGTGTCAAAGCGGTTGTAGGCCTCGTAGTCCACGAGGTCGTAGAGCCGCGCACGGGTCAGCATGCTCGAAACCTGTGCCTCCTGGGTGCCGTCGGATTTGATCGATTCCAGAGTACGCTCAGCAGCGCCCATGGCACTACGGAGCAGCGTCACCGGGTAGATCACCATGTTGACGCCGACGCCGGCCAGCTCGTCCACCGTGAACAGCGCACTCTTGCCGAACTCGGTCATGTTGGCCAGGATCGGCACGTCGACGGCGTCGCGGATCGCCTGGAACTCGCTCAGGTCCTTCATGGCCTCGGGGAAGATCGCGTCCGCGCCTGCCTCCACGAGGGCCTTGGCACGCTGCTGCGCCGCCTCCAGGCCATCCGTGGCCCGGATGTCGGTCCGGGCCATGATCAGGAAGTTCGGATCCCGGCGCGCATCGGCCGCGGCCCGGATCCGCTTGGTGGCAGTCTCCAGGTCCACGACGTTCTTGCCGTCGAGGTGGCCGCAGCGCTTCGGGTTGAACTGGTCCTCGATGTGCAGGCCGGCCAGGCCCGCGTTCTCGAGTTCCTGGACGGTGCGCGCCACGTTCATCGGCTCGCCGAAGCCGGTGTCGGCGTCGACGATCGAGGGCAGGTCCGTCATCCGGGCGATCTGCCCGGCGCGGGTGGCCACCTCGGTGAGCGTGGTCAGGCCGATGTCCGGCAGGCCGAGGTCGTTAGCGAGGACGGCTCCGGAAATATACACCCCGGCGAAGCCCTTTTCCTCGATGAGCCGGGCCGAGAGCGGGTTGAACGCGCCCGGGAACTGCTGGATGGTCCCGGAGGCGAGCAGCTCCCGGAAGCGGATCCGCTTCTGCTCCGGTGTGGTCTTCGAATACAGCATTAGAAGAGTCCCTTCGGTGCGGACGCGAGGTCGATCACGCCGTCGGCGGCCTTGATGTTGAGCTGGTCCAGCTCGCCGGCGGCCAGTTCGGGCAGCCGCGCGGCGGCGGCCAGGAAGCGCTCGATTTCTTCCTCGGCCACGACGCCGGCGGCGAGGGTGCGGAACTTATTGACGTACTGCTCGCGGGCGAACGGCCGGGCGCCCAGCGGGTGCGCGTCGGCGACGGCGATCTGGTCAGTGATGACGGTGCCGTCCTTGAGGGTGATCTCCACGGAGCCGCCGAACGCCTTCTCCGAGATGTCGAGGGAGTGGTAGCGGCGGGTCCATTCCGGGTCCTCGACCGTGGTGACCTTGTGCCACAGTTCCACCGTGTCCGGGCGGCCCGCGCGCTCCGGCGCGTAGGAATCGACGTGGTGCCAGGCGCCGTCCTGCAGGGCCACCGTGAAGATGTACGGGATGGAGTGGTCCAGGGTCTCGCGGCTTGCCGTGGGGCTGTACTTCTGCGGGTCGTTGGCGCCGGAGCCGATCACGTAGTGGGTGTGGTGGCTGGTCTTGATCAGCACGGATTCGACGTTGGCCGGGTCGGTGACCTCGGGGTGTTCGCCGTGCAGCTTCCGGGCCAGGTCGATCCAGGCCTGGGCCTGGTACTCGGCGGAGTGTTCTTTGGTGTACGTGTCCAGGATGGCGCGCTTGGCTTCGCCGTCCTCGGGCAGCGGGACGGTGTAGTTGGCGTCGGGGCCATCGAGCATCCAGGCGATGACGCCGTCTTCACCTTCGTAGATCGGCACCGGGGAGGTCTGGCCGCGCATGGCACGGTCGGCGGATTCGACAGCCATCTTGCCGGCGAAGGCGGGGGCGTGGGCCTTCCAGGTGGAGATCTCGCCCTTGCGGGACTGGCGGGTGGCCGTGGTGGTGTGCAGCGCCTGGCCGATGGACTGGAAGATCGTCTCGACATCGAGGCCCAGCAGGGTGCCGATGCCGGCGGCGGCCGACGGGCCCAGGTGCGCTACGTGGTCGATCTTGCGCTTGTGCAGGCAGATGGCTTTGACCAGGTTGACCTGGATCTCATAGCCGGTGGCGATGCCGCGGATCAGGTCCTGGCCGCTTGAGCCCACGTGCTGGGCGACGGCCAGGATCGGCGGGATGTTGTCGCCCGGGTGGGAGTAATCCGCAGCCAGGAACGTGTCGTGGTAGTCGAGTTCGCGGACGGCGACGCCGTTGGCCCAGGCCGCCCACTCCGGGGCCACGCGCTCCTCGATGCCGAAGACCTTCGAGCCCTTGCCGCCGGTGCTGGGGCCGTGGGTGAGCGCCTGGGCGCGGGCCGCAACGATGGGGGCGCGGTTCAGGGAGGCGATGGCCACCGAGGCGTTGTCGATGACGCGGTTGATCACCATGTCGGTGACCTCGTCGGAGACTGCGACGGGATCCGCGGCCACCTTGGCGATCTTGTAGGCGAGCTGGTCCTCGCGGGCCAGGTTTTCCTCGCTCTTGTAAACGCGGACGTGGTGTTCCTTAACCATGGTTCTCCTTCTAGTGAGGTACGTGGGTTGCTTTGACGTGGGAAAGGCTGCGGTGAAGATGCAGGGTGGTGGCGGCCTCGGCCAGCCGCGGGTTGCCGGCGGCGATCGCCTCGGCGATGGCGGCATGCTCGGCGGCAGCAGCGGTGAGACGCTCGGCGTCGTCGGCTGCCAGCCGGCGCACCCGGACCAGGTGAACGCGGAGGCTGCGCATGGCCTGGACCAGGTAGGAATTGGAGATCGCGGCATCGATGGCCGCGTCGAGCCGGCCGACCAGGCTGTAGTAGTCGTGCCGTGCCGGGTCTGCGCCATTAATCATCTCCGGCGTTCGCAGGAGCTCACGCCGCAGTTGCTCGAAGGTCGCGGCGTCGCCGCGCTCGGCCGCCAACGCTGCCGCCTTGCCTTCGAGGGTTTCGCGGAGTTCGAAGAGTTCGTCGATGTCCTCGAGGGAGATGTCGGTGACGACGACGCCGCGGCCGCCCGCCGTCGTGGTCAGCCCTTCCGCGGTGAGCCGGCTGAGGGCCTCCCGCAGCGGGGTCCGCGAGATGCCGAGCCGCTCGGACTGCTCCACTTCGGCGAGGACTGTCCCGGGTGCAAGGCGCCATTCAATGATGTCCTCGCGCAGGGCCGCGTAGGCCTTGTCGCTGGCGCGCATCCTGACTCCTTCGTTAGCTGACCCCATCAGTGTATACACAATTGGCACAGCAGCCCAGCTTTTTGGCCGCAAAGAGGAAAATTCACTGTCCGTTGTATACATAGCTCTTGTGGCGTGGCTCCTGCGGGGCTACCATGAGCTGCATCACAACGTCGTGGACGGGATTACTTCATGGTCACCAAGAGCTACCGGGACAGTTACCAGCGCAGCGTTGAACAGCCGGAGGACTTCTGGCTTGAGGCCGCGGGAAAAATCGACTGGAGCACGCCGCCCGGCAGGGCCCTCGACTCCAGCCGCGCGCCGCTCTACGGCTGGTTTCCCGACGGCGTGCTGAACACCTGCTACAACGCCCTGGACCGGCATGTGGCGGAGGGCCGCGGCGCCCAGGACGCACTGATCTACGACTCGGCCATGCTGGGCACGCAGCAGCGCTTCAGCTACGCCGAGCTCACCGAGCTCGTGGCCCGCTTCGCTGGCGTGCTGCGCAGCCAGGGGGTGGGCAAAGGCGACCGGGTCGTGATCTACATGCCGATGATCCCCGAAGCTGCCATCGCCATGCTGGCCACGGCCCGGCTCGGCGCGATCCACTCGGTAGTCTTCGGCGGCTTCGCGCCGAAGGAACTCGCCGCCCGGATCCGGGATGCCGCACCGGCGGCGGTGGTCACCGCGTCCGGCGGGATCGAACCGTCCCGCCGGATCGAATACCTGCCGGCCGTCGCCGAGGCCCTCGAACTGGCCGGCGCCCCCGAAACCCCCGTGCTGGTCAAGGCACGGGACGGCTTCGAGGCGAACGCGGCGGACCATGCGGGCTGGCTGGACTGGGACACGGCCATGGCGTCCGCCGAGCCCGCCGCCCCGGTGGCCGTGAAGGCCACGGACCCGCTCTATATCCTCTACACCTCCGGGACCACCGGCGCGCCCAAGGGCGTGGTGCGGGACAACGGCGGCCACGCCGTCGCCCTGAGCTGGACGCTGGAGAACATCTACGACGTCGGCCCCGGCGACGTGATGTGGACTGCGTCCGACGTCGGCTGGGTGGTGGGGCACTCCTACATCGTCTACGGGCCCCTGCTCGCCGGCGCCACCACCGTGATCTACGAAGGCAAGCCGGTGGGAACCCCGGATGCCGGTGCGTTCTGGCGCGTGATCCAGGACCACAAGGTCAATGTGCTCTTCACCGCGCCGACGGCGCTGCGGGCCATCCGGAAGGCCGACCCCGAGGCAAAGCTCCTGGGACAGTACGACATCTCCAGCCTGCGGACCCTCTTTGCCGCCGGCGAGCGGCTCGACACCGATACCTTCCACTGGGCCTCCCGCATCCTTGGCGTCCCGGTCGTGGACCACTGGTGGCAGACCGAGACCGGCTGGGCCATCTGTGCCAACCCGCGCGGCCTGGACGGGCTGCCGATCAAGGCAGGCTCGCCGAGCGTGCCGATGCCCGGCTTCAAACTGCGGATCCTCGACGGGGCCGGAGAGGAAGTGGAGGCCGGCACCGAGGGCAATATTGTCCTGGGACTGCCGCTGCCGCCGGGTACCCTCACCACGCTCTGGGGCAACGACGAGCGCTACATCTCCTCCTACCTGCAGGCCTTCGAGGGCTGCTACGCCACCGGCGACTCCGGCTACCAGGATGAGGACGGCTACCTTTTCGTGATGGGCCGCACCGACGACATCATCAACGTCGCTGGCCACCGCCTCTCCACCGGCGCCATGGAGCAGGTGATCGGCCAGCATCCGGCCGTCGCCGAATGCGCCGTGATCGGTCTCGCCGACCCGCTCAAGGGCCAGCGCCCCAGCGGCTACGTGGTCCTCAAATCCGGGGTGGAGGTGCCGGAGGACCTGCTGGTCAAGGACCTGATCGCGCTGGTCCGGCGGGACATCGGCGCCGTGGCGGACTTCAAGCACGTCACCGTGGTGGAGGCCCTGCCCAAGACCCGCTCCGGCAAGATCCTGCGCAAGACCATGCGCCAGATCGCCGACGGCGACGACTACGTGGTGCCCTCGACCATCGAGGACGCCGGTGTGATCGACCAGCTTCTGGAGACGCTGCGGCCCGGAGCCGCGGGGGAACGGCCCGCCTAGGACCCGGTCCGGCTCCAGCGGTATTCGTTCTCGGGCCGGCCGGGCGCACCGTAACGCGCGGTGCGGGACACGGTGCCGGCGTCGGCGAGGTACTCGAGGTAGCGGCGGGCCGTCACGCGGGACATGCCCAGTGCCTCCATCACCTCGCTGGCGGACACGGCCCCGGATTGGGACTTCATGAAGTCCTGTACGGAATCCAGGGTGGACCCGGACAGGCCCTTGGGCAGAGGTAGTTCCGAGGGCGCCCGCAGGCTCGCGAAGGCCTGGTCCACGTCGCTCTGGGATGCGCCCGCCCCGGCACCGCCGGGCCCGGGGGACGCCAACTGCTCGCGGAACAGCCGGTAGCTGCGGAGCTTGTCCGCGAAGGTGGCGTAAGTGAAGGGTTTGATCAGATACTGCACGACGCCGGTCGCCACGGCGCTGCGGACGATGCTCAGTTCGCGCACCGCCGTAATGGCGATGATGTCGGCGAACAGGCCGGAGGCGCGCATCCGGCGGGCGATGTCCAGCCCATGCAGGTCCGGCAGGTTCATGTCCAGCAAGACCAGCTCCACGGGCTGGCCGGCGGCCGACAGCTCCGACATCAGGCGCAGCGCGGACTGCCCGTCGGGGGCGGATCCGGCCAGGGTGAACCCGTCCAGCCGGCCGATGTAGGCGGCGTGGGCCGCCGCGGCAATCGGTTCGTCCTCGACCACGAGTACGCGGATCTCGCTCATTGCTGTTCCTTTGCTGTCCCGGCGGCTTCGTCCTGGGAGCCTGCTGCGGGTTGTGATGCTGCGGGGGTGCCGGCTGCGGGGCCTGAAGCTGCGGCGGCTGCCACGGCTGGCGCCGTCGGCAGCGTGACACGGAACAGTGCCCCGGCCGGGCTGGTGATTGTCATGCTACCGCCCAGCCGCTGCACGGCCTGGCGCACCAGGGCCAGCCCGAGTCCGCGCCCGAACGGCCCCGGCGCCTTGGTGCTGAACCCGTGCCGGAAGACGTCCTCCACCGCATCCGGATCGATGCCCGGGCCGCTGTCCTCCACCGAGATCTGCAAGGCTCCCCCCTCCGACGCGACCGAGAGCTCAACAAGCCGCGGCGGAGGAGCATCGGCGGCCGCGTCGATCGCGTTGTCGAGCAAGTTGCCCAGGATGGCCACAAGGTCCTGGACGGCCAGGCCGGTGACGGCGGTGGAGCCGCCGGTAGTGAGGATGAGTTCGACGCCGCGTTCGTGCGCCTCGGCGGCTTTGCCCATGACCAGCGCGCCGAGCACCGGCTCGTCGAGGGAACTGACCAGGTCGTCGGTCAGCCGCTGGCTCAGCTCCAGGTCCTTGGTCGCGAAATCGAGCGCCTCGGCGCCGCGGCCCAGCTCCATCAGGGACACCATGGTGTGCAGCCGGTTGGCATGCTCGTGCGTCTGGGCGCGGAGCGCGTCCGAGAGCGTGCGCATGGTTTCCAGTTCACTGCCGAGCGACTCGATCTCGGTGCGGTCCCGGATGGTGGCGACCGTGCCGTAGACCGGCGGCCCCGCCGTCTCGCGCTGGCGTGATGCGGGGGAGCGGGGGCCCACCGCGGGGCCCTGGTTGACCACCAGCACGCGCTCGCCGGTCAGGTGGATTTCGTCCTGCGCGGTGCGGCCGGACTCGAACAGCTCCTTGAGGCTCGGCGCCAGCGGCAGTTCGGCCAGCGACGGTGCCGCCACGCCGCGGCCGCGCGGGGAGCCGCCGTCGACCACGCGGGGCGGGACCCCCAGCAACGCGGCCGCCTGGTCGTTGTACATCACCACTTTGCCCTTGCGATCGACGAGGATTACGCCTTCGCGGACCGAGTGCAGCACCGATTCGTAGTAGGCGAACAGCTGGGCGAGCTGCTCGGGCCCCCAGCCGCGGGTCACCCGTCGGAGGTACCGGCCCAGCAGCCAGGAGGCCACCGATCCGCCCGCCAGCAGGGCGACGGCGATCGCCAGCAGGGCGGGCAGCCGGCCGGAAAACGCCACATCCACTGTCCCCACCGTCACGCCCGCCGCCACCAGGGCCCGGACCGTGCCGTTCGCGTCCTTGACCGGGGCGATGGTGCGCACCGAGGGTCCGAGCGTCCCGGCCATAATTTCGGTGAAGACCTGGCCGTTTAGGGCCGCGTCGATTGAGCCGATGTACGGCTTTCCCAGCTCCTCGTCGCGGGGATGGGTCCAGCGGGTCCGGTCCGGCGCCATGATCGTAATGAAGTCCGCGCGGGCGTCCCGCATCACCTGCAGGGCATAGGGCTGAAGCAGCGCGGATGGATCGGGGGAGCCGGCCGCCTGCAGGACCAGGGGGTTGTCTGCCACTGCGGTGGCGATCCCGGCCATCCGCCGGCCCGCTTCTTCGTAGGCGTGGTCGCGCGCGTCCACGAAGGTGGCCGTGCCGACGACGGCGGTCAGGGCCAGCATGAACAGCAGGTGGGCCACGAACAGCCTGCGGGCGATGCTCCAGTGATGGATCAACTGCACCTTCCATGACCAATATGAACGCAACGGTGATGCGCATCACCTCATCCCCAATGATGGAGGAACACGCAGAACGGACGTGATGCGCATCCCAAGCCGCATCAAAGTCCAGCCTATCCAAGGAGAACAACATGGCCTCTCAACGAGGAGAGTCAGCGGCACCGGCCGCGGCGCCGGTCAAGCAGCGCAAGGGTCTGGACAAGTCCCACTACCTTTACATCGCGGTCATCGCCGCCGTCATCCTCGGCGCCGTTGTCGGCCTGATGTTCCCCGAGGTCGGCAAGTCGCTGAAGCCCCTCGGTGACGGCTTCATCAAGCTCATCAAGATGATGATCGCCCCGGTCATCTTCTGCACCATCGTGCTGGGCATCGGCTCCATCGCCAAGGCCGCCACGGTCGGCAAGGTCGGCGGCCTGGCCCTCGGCTACTTCATCGTGATGTCGACGTTCGCCCTGGCCATCGGCCTCGTCGTCGGCAACCTGATCCACCCGGGTGAGGGCCTCAAGCTTGCCCCGTACGATCCGAACAAGAAGGCAGCCACGGACAGCACCGTCGACTTCCTGCTCGGCATCATCCCGGGTGACATCCCCGTGCTGCCCACCCTGCTGGCCGCGATCCTGGTCGGTTTCGCGCTGCAGAAGATGGGCCCGCAGGCCACCCCGATCCTGAAGGCCATCGGCCACGGCCAGGCCCTCGTGTTCCGCATCCTGATCATGGTCATGTGGCTCGCCCCGGTCGGCGCCTTCGGCGCCATCGCCGCCGTCGTCGGTGCCACCGGCGTCCAGGCCATCATCAGCATGGCCACCCTCATGGTCGCCTTCTACATCACCTGCGCGGTCTTCATTGTCGTGATCCTCGGCGGTCTCCTCCAGGTCGTCTCGGGCGTCAACATCTTCCGCCTGATGAAGTACCTGGCCCGCGAGTACCTGCTGATCTTCTCCACGTCCTCCTCCGAAGCCGCCCTGCCCCGCCTGATCGCGAAGATGGAACACCTCGGTGTGTCCAAGCCGGTCGTCGGCGTCACTGTCCCCACCGGTTACTCGTTCAACCTGGACGGCACGGCCATCTACCTGACCATGGCCTCCCTGTTCGTCGCCAACGCCATGGGCACCCCGCTGGACCTGGGCGCCCAGATCTCGCTGCTGATCTTCATGATCATCGCCTCCAAGGGCGCCGCCGGTGTCACCGGCGCCGGCCTGGCCACCCTGGCCGCAGGCCTCCAGGCCCACCGGCCGGAGCTGCTCGGCGGCGTCGGCATGATCGTGGGCATTGACCGCTTCATGTCCGAGGCCCGTGCGCTGACCAACTTCACCGGCAACGCCGTCGCGACCATCCTGATCGGCACCTGGGTCAAGGAGATCGACGGCGGGCAGGTCGAACGCGTCCTCTCCGGCGCCGAGCCCTTCGACGAGCAGACCATGATCGCCGGGCACAGCGCCGCGCAGCCCGCAGTTGAGCCGGCCTCCCACCCGGCGCAGCCGGTCCCTGCCAACGCCTAAGCACCCGCAGCGGCACTCTCAGATCACCCCAAGACCGCCCGGACGCCTAACCCGCGTCCGGGCGGTTTTGCGCGGTCGAGGGATCCGCCGGCCAGCAACCCTCGACCTCTACCAGAGGGTCAGACGCGCCGGGCGGCGGTTGTCAAGGTCCGTCGAATACCGTGTCGGGGGCTGTAACCTTGGGAGGAATAACGATCCGTCCCGGACGGCGCCAGCCTCAGCAGGCAGCGCCGAACCAGCCGGATCCGGCAGGAAAATCACCGTCATCGAAAGTGTGGATAGATACGTGAGCAGCGAACAGGGTTCAGCCACTCTGGAAGGCACCGAACTCGACCTGGAAGACGCCGTGATGGGCCCCACCGGGCGCCCTTACCGCGATTTCCCGGAACCCGCGCCGCTGTCCTCGCACGGCCCGGCCCGGGTCATCGCCATGGTCAACCAGAAGGGCGGCGTGGGCAAGACCACGTCCACCATCAACCTGGCCGCGGCCCTGGCCGAATACGGACGCCGTGTCCTCCTGGTCGACTTCGATCCGCAGGGCGCGCTCTCCGCCGGACTGGGCACCAACCCGCACGAACTGGACCTGACGGTCTACAACGTCCTGATGGACCGCAAAGTCGATATCCGCGACGCCATCCAGAAGACCGGCGTCGAGAACGTGGACCTGCTGCCGGCCAACATCGACCTCTCTGCCGCTGAAGTCCAACTGGTGAATGAGGTCGCCCGCGAACAGGTCCTGGACCGGGCGCTGAAGAAGGTCGAGGACGATTACGACGTCGTCCTGATCGACTGCCAGCCATCGCTGGGACTGCTCACGGTGAACGCGCTGACGGCGGCGCACGGCGTCATCATCCCGCTGATCTGCGAGTTCTTCGCGCTGCGCGCGGTAGCGCTGCTGGTCGAGACGATCGACAAGGTCCAGGACCGGCTCAACCCGCGGCTCCAGGTCGACGGCGTGCTCGCCACGATGTACGACGCCCGTACCCTGCACGGCCGCGAAGTAATCGCCAGGCTCGTGGAAGCCTTCGGCGACAAGGTCTTCGAGACCGTTATCAAGCGGTCCATCAAGTTCGCCGACGCGACGGTCGCCGCCGAACCCATCACCAGCTACGCCGGGAACCACGCCGGCGCCGACGCCTACCGCCGACTGGCCAAAGAGCTGATCTCGCGCGGCGGCGCGCCCTAAGCCAGGGCCGTGGTAGCGACAGCCCCGACGGCGGAACTGTCGCCGTCCGCCAAGAAACCCGGCTTCGAGGTTCGGCTGGCCAATTTCACCGGTCCGTTCGACCTGTTGCTGGGCCTGATCTCCAAGCACCAGCTGGACATCACCGAGGTGGCGCTGGCCACGGTCACCGACGAATTCATCAAGTACATCAAAGGGTTGCAGCGGCTGGGGGAAGACTGGGCGCTGGATGAGGCCAGCGAATTCCTGGTCATCGCCGCGACCCTGCTGGACCTGAAGGCGGCCAGGCTGCTGCCCGCCGGCGAGGTCGAGGACGACGAGGACATCGCCCTGCTCGAGGCCCGCGACCTGCTGTTCGCCCGGCTGCTGCAGTACAAGGCCTTCAAACACGTGGCCGGACTTCTCGGCTCGACCCTGGAACTGGAGGGCCGGCGCTACCCGCGGCAGGTCGCCCTGGAGGGCCACTTCGCCGCGCTTTTGCCCGAACTCGTCTGGAAGCACAGCCCGGCGGAGTTCGCCGCCCTCGCCGAGAAGGCCCTGAAACCCAAGGAAGCGGCCCCCACCGAGGTTGGTCTCGCCCACCTGCACGGGACGCCGGTCAGTGTGAAGGAACAAGCGGAAATCCTGGGTCTGCGCCTGCGGCTCGGCAAACCGCTCACCTTCAGGTCCTTGATCGCCGACGCCGAATCAACCCTCGTGGTGGTGGCGCGGTTCCTTGCCCTGCTGGAAATGTTCCGGGACAAAGCGGTCGCGTTCGACCAGCTGCTGCCCCTAGGCGAGTTGTCCGTGCACTGGACCGCCGACGACGCGGACTGGAGCAGCGAGAACCTGAGTGAAGAATACGAGGAACAGCCATGAGTGACGCAGCGAACCTTCCCGCACCCGACGCCGACGCCGGAGACGCCGGAGAGCCCGGCATTCCTGACCTCGCAGGCCTGCCCGGGGGCGCCCGTGCGGCCCTCGAAGCCGTGCTTATGGTGATCGACGAGCCAGCCACCGTCACGGAGCTCGCCACCGGCCTGAACCTGACGGTCGACGTCGTCGAAGGACTGCTCGGGGAACTGCAGCGGGAGTATAACGGCTATACTGGTAATGCCCCGGATGCGGATGACGCCAGCACGTCTTTACCTACTGCTAGCTTCAGTGCCGCCCCCCGGGGTTTTGAATTGCGGAATATCGCCGGTGGCTGGCGGATCTATTCCCGCGCTGAGTTCGCCGACGTCGTAGGCGGATTCGTGCTGGAAGGCCAGACGGCCAGGCTGACGCAGGCGGCGCTCGAAACGCTCGCCGTCATCGCCTACCGCCAGCCCGTCTCCAGGGCGCGGGTCTCTGCAATTCGTGGGGTCAATGTTGACTCCGTGGTGCGGACGCTGACCCAGCGCGGCCTGATCGAGGACTCGGGAAACGATCCCGAGTCCGGGGCCATCCTGTACCGCACGACGTCGTATTTCCTCGAACGCATGGGAATCGGCTCGGTGGCTGAGTTGCCTCAGCTTTCACCCCATCTTCCAGGGCTTGAAGGCATAGCAGAGTTTTACGACGCAGGAAGAATGTAGGCAGGAATGCTGCCTGCGTAAGAGTATCCACCAGGGCAGAACCATTTGCCCGGCCGGTGGGGGACTGCCGTGAGGCAGCCGTCACGGGCCACCAAACGAAGGACGGGTCATGACACAGGCGGGACGCCAGGGTTCACCACGTAACAGTTCGGGACGCACCAGCGCCGGACAACAATCAGCGCGCACCCAAGGTGCGGGCGGCGCAGGCCGAGGCCAGCGCGACTTCTCCAAAGGCGGCGGCGACCGCCCCTTCAAGCGCCCCAAGCCGCGCGAAGAAGCTTTCGTCGACCCGGATCTGAACCCGGGCGGCGGAGCACCGGACCAGGCTGACCGGAAGGGCGGCGCCAAGCCCGCCGCCCGCAAGCCCGCGGCCCGCAAGCCGGGCGCCGGCAAGGTTCCAGGCACCCCGGGTGCGCTCAAGCCCAAGCCGCGCGTCGGCGCCGGTGCCGCCAAGGCAGTCGGGTCCCGCGCCTTCGGCAGCGAACGCTTCGGCCAGAGCCTCGGCCCCGTCCGCAAGCCGGCCCGCAAGCGCGGACCCCGCGGCGCCGTGCCGCAGTCCGAGCTGCACGACGCCGACGGCGTGCGCCTGCAGAAGGTCATGGCCTCCGCCGGCGTCGCCTCCCGGCGCGTCTGCGAGGAAATGATCGCCGAAGGCCGCGTCGAGGTCGACGGCCAGGTCGTCACGGAGCTCGGCGTGCGCGTCGACCCCAAGACCGCCGTGATCCATGTCGACGGCCTGCGCATCCAGCTGGACGAAAACATGGTCTACATGGTGTTCAACAAGCCCAAGGGCGTCGTCTCCACCATGGAGGACCCGGACGGCCGCCCGTGCATTAGCGACTTCGTCCGCAACCACCACGGCGAACGCCTCTTCCACGTTGGCCGCCTCGACGTCGCCACCGAGGGCCTGCTGCTGCTGACCAACGACGGCGAGCTCGCCAACCGCCTGACGCACCCGTCCTACGAGGTGCCCAAGACGTACCTCGTCCAGGTCCGCGGGCCGTTCCCGCAGGGCGTCGGCGCCCAGCTCAAGGCCGGCATCGAACTTGAAGACGGCATCGCCTCCGTGGACTCCTTCAAGCTCGTCGACTCGACCCCGGGCCACGTGCTGATCGAGGTTGTGCTGCACTCGGGCAAGAACCGCATCGTGCGCCGCCTCTTCGACGCCGTCGGTTTCCCGGTGCTGCGCCTGGTGCGCGTCAAGGTCGGACCCATCGGCCTGGGCGACCAGCGCCAGGGCAGCATCCGCAACCTCGGCAAGCAGGAAGTCGGCCACCTGCTGGCATCCGTGGGGCTGTAGGCATGTCCGCATTTCGCACCCACGGCCGCGGCCACCTGAACGGGCCGGTCGTGGTCGTGGGGACCGGGCTGCTGGGCACCAGCATCGGGCTGGGCCTCCGCGGCCGGGGAGTGGCCGTGTTCCTCTCCGACCCTTCGCCGACCAATCAGGCCGTCGCCGTCGACATCGGCGCCGGCCTGCCTTTGGCGCGCCTTGAGGACGAAGCGCCGGAGCTCGTTGTGGTCGCCGCGCCGCCGGACGTGACCGCCGACGTCGTCGCCAAGGCCCTCGCGGACTACCCGCAGGCCGTGGTGGTCGACATCGCCAGCGTCAAGGCGTCCATCCTGGCAGAGCTGCGCGCCCGCGGCGCGGACCTGGGCCGCTACGTCGGCACGCACCCGATGGCCGGCCGGGAGAAGTCCGGCCCGGTGGCCGCCCGCGGCGAACTGTTCACCTCCATGCCCTGGGTGCTCTGCCCCTCGGCTGAAACGCGGCCCGAGGCACTGCAGGCGGCCCGCGCGCTGGCCGGCGACCTAGGCGCCGTCGTCTCCGAATTCGGCGCCGAGGAACACGACGAAGCCGTCGCGTTGGTCTCGCACCTGCCCCAGGTCATGTCCTCGCTGGTGGCCAGCAGGCTGCAGGGCACCCCGCTGCACGCCCTTTCGCTGGCCGGCAACGGCCTGCGCGACGTGACCAGGATCGCCGCGAGCGACCCCACGCTGTGGGTGCAGATCCTCGGCGCCAACGCGGCCCAGATCGTGGAGATCCTCTACGGCGTCCGCGACGACCTGAAGCGTCTGATCGGAACCCTCGAGGATCCGACGGCGCCGGGCGCCCGGCTGGACCTTGCCCAGCTGATCAGCGAAGGCAACGCTGGCCAGGCCCGGATCCCGGGCAAGCACGGCGGACCGCCGCAGGCCTACTCCTGGCTGACCGTGCTGGTGGACGACACGCCCGGCCAGATCGCGAAGCTCCTGACGGAGATTGGCGAAATCGGCGTCAACCTCGAGGACCTCCGACTGGACCACTCCTCGGGACAGAATGTCGGCATGGTGGAAATCTCCGTGCTGCCTAACAAGCACGAGCTGCTCATCGAAGCCCTCAACGACCGTGGATGGCGGGTACTCCAGTAATGACCCAGGAACTCATTGAAACGGTGGACGTCGTCCGCCCCGGCAAGAGCCTCGTCGTCGCAATCGACGGCCCCTCCGGCTCCGGCAAATCGAGCGTCAGCAAAGAGGTGGCACGCCGGCTACGGCTGGCCTACCTCGACACCGGCGCCATGTACCGGGCCCTGACCTGGTTCTGCCTCGACAACGGCACGAACCTGGCCGACGGCGAAGCCATTGAAGCCGCCGCCGAGGGACTCCAGCTCGAGATCAGCACCAGCCCGCAGGAAGAATATGTCCGGGTCGCAGGGACCGACATCACCGACGCCATTCGCGAACCGGCCATTTCCGCCGCGGTCAGCGCCATCGCCACCACGCTTGGCGCGCGGACCGAACTGATCCGCCGGCAGCGCGAGCTGATCGAAAAGCACCACCGCCGCATGGTGGTCGAGGGACGGGACATCACCACCGTCGTCGCACCCCACGCCGAGGTACGCATGCTGCTCACCGCCAACGAGGAGGCACGCCTCCGCCGCCGCGGCATCCAGCTCGGCGGCAGCCAGAGCGCCGAACAGCTCGCGGCGCAGGTCACGGCCCGTGACGCGAAGGACTCCACCGTGGTGAACTTCACCCAGGCCGCCGACGGCGTGGTCACCCTCGACTCCTCGGACCTGGACTTCGCCCAGACCGTCGATGCGGCCCTTGGGATCGTGCACAAGGTTCTCAACCACACGGTCATCAACCACACGGCCATCAACCGTGACTGAGCGCCCAGCCGGGGCGGAGCACCCCGGCCGCTGGTTCCTCGACGGGACCATGGCATGGAGCCGGCCGGTCGGCTGGATCCTGGACCATCTGGTCTACCGGACCACCGTCAGGGGCCGTTCCAACGTGCCGGACGCCGGCCCGGTCATTTTTGCCGGAAACCACATCAGTTTCCTGGACGGCCCGGTGATGTTCGGGGCCGCGCCGCGGCCGATGCACATTTTCGTCAAGAAGGAGATGTTCCGGGGCTTCCCGGGCCTGGTGCTGAAAGCCTCCGGCCAGTTGGCGGTCGACCGGTCGGGTGACCGGACGGCGCTGCAGCGGGCCAAGAGCGTCCTCGACGCCGGACGGTGCGTCGGGATCCTTCCCGAGGGTACCCGGGGGAACGGGGAAGCCGCGGCGATCAACAACGGGGTGGCCTGGCTTGCGCTGAACTCAGCCGCCACCGTGATCCCGGTCGCGATCCTGGGCACCAGGATCGGCGGCGAGCACCTCAACGCGGTTCCCCGGCCCGGCCGCCGGCTGCATGTCAGCTTCGGCGGCGCCCTCAATCTCAGCCGCAAGCCCGGGGAGACCGGGCGTGCTTCAATGGACAGGGTGGGTACCGAGATCCGCGCCGCCCTCGCACGGCACGTCCAAGACACCATTCAGTGCAGCGGGCAGAGCCTGCCCGACGCGGATTCCCCGCAAGAACGCCAGACAGCAGTAGCCGGGACGCCGGCAGATCACCACCTAAGGAAAGTGCAATGAGCGATACGACTCAAACCCCCGGCCACTTCGGCGCCGGCGAAGACGAATACACGCCCACCGGCACGGACCAGGTGGCGGAGAATCTTGCCGCCCTGGACGACGAGGAAGCCGAACTCCGCGCGGCCTCGCTCCGCGCCGGCCTGGATGACTACGAGCTGGACGAGGAAGACACCGCCCTGCTGAGCGGCCGCTACGAGGACGAGGACTTCGATGGCCCGGTCAAGCTTGACCCGGTCCTGGCCATCATCGGCCGCCCTAACGTCGGCAAGTCCACCCTGGTCAACCGCATCCTGGGCCGCCGCGAAGCCGTGGTCGAGGACACCCCCGGTGTCACCCGTGACCGAGTGATGTACTCGGCGAACTGGAACGGCCGGAACTTCACGGTCGTCGACACCGGCGGCTGGGAGCACGACGCCCGCGGCATCCACGCCCGCGTGGCCGAGCAGGCCGAGATGGCCGTGGAGCTCGCCGACGCCGTGCTGTTCGTGGTGGACTCCGCCGTCGGCGCGACCGCCACAGATGAGGGCGTCATGAAGATGCTGCGCAAATCCAAGAAGCCGGTCATCATGGTGGCCAACAAGGTCGACGACTTCGCCCAGGAAGCCGACTCGGCCGCGCTCTGGGGCCTCGGCTTCGGCGAGCCCTACCCGGTTTCAGCGCTGCACGGCCGCGGCGTCGCCGACCTGCTTGACCACGTGATGGACACGCTCCCGGAGTTCTCCACCATCGAAGGCCTCGAGCGCAGCGGCGGCCCCCGCCGCATCGCCCTGATCGGCCGGCCGAACGTCGGCAAGTCCTCGCTGCTGAACAAGCTTGCAGGCTCCGAACGCGTCGTCGTCGACAACACTGCCGGCACCACCCGCGACCCTGTCGATGAGTTCATCGAGCTCGGCGGCCGCACCTGGCGCTTCGTGGACACGGCAGGCATCCGCCGCCGCCAGCACATGGCCCAGGGCGCGGACTTCTACGCCTCGCTGCGCACCCAGAGCGCGCTCGAAAAGGCCGAGGTCGCCGTCGTGCTCCTCGCCGTGGACGAGGTGCTCAGCGAGCAGGACGTCCGCATCCTGCAGCTGGCGATCGAATCCGGCCGCGCGCTGGTGCTGGCGTTCAACAAATGGGACCTGCTCGACGACGAACGCCGCACCTACCTGGAACGGGAAATCGAGCAGGACCTCGCCCACGTGGCGTGGGCCCCGCGCGTGAACATCTCGGCCAAGACCGGCTGGCACAAGGACCGGCTGGTCCCGGCCCTGGACACCGCGCTGGAAAGCTGGGACAAGCGCATCCCCACCGGACGCCTGAACGCGTTCCTCGGCGAACTGGTGGCGGCACACCCGCACCCGGTCCGCGGCGGCAAGCAGCCCCGCATCCTCTTCGGCACCCAGGCCTCGAGCCGGCCGCCGAAGTTCGTACTCTTCACCACCGGCTTCCTGGATCCCGGCTACCGCCGCTTCATCACCCGCCGGCTCCGCGAAACCTTCGGCTTCGAGGGCACGCCGATCGAGGTCAACATGCGGGTCCGGGAAAAGCGCGGCAAGAAGCGCTAGTTCCGAACGCGCCCGTTGCGGGAAAAAGTTCCCGTGACACAAGTGAAAGTGTCACGGGCACCCTCCGGAATCGTGTAAGCTTTTGGAGGTGGTTCGGCCGGACTGCTCAGATGAATTCCTTTGGATTTCCAAAAGAAGCATCGGGAGCGGAGAACGGCGGAACCAGCGGGCTGTAGCGCAGCTTGGTAGCGCACTTGACTGGGGGTCAAGGGGTCGCAGGTTCAAATCCTGTCAGCCCGACCAACAGAAAGTACCCCGCCATTCCGGCAACGGAATGGCGGGGTTTTCTGTTTCCCGGCACACGTCGGTTCGGGCACCGCCTGCTTCAGGGAGCACCTACTTTAAAAAGCGCGACGTCCGCCGGTCCGCCAGGATCTTCCCCTTAGTCTGGCAGCCAGGGCAGTACTGCAGCGCGGTGTCCGCAAAGGAAACCTCGCGCACGGTGTCACCGCAGACCGGGCACGCCTCACCGGTCCGGCCATGCACCCGCATGTGGCTCCGTTTCGTGTCCTTGAGCTCGCTGGGCGGCTTCCCGGCGGCTTCCGCCAGCGCCGTGCCAAGGATGTCGTGGATGGCGTCGTAGAGGCGTCCCACCGCCGCCCGGTCGAGGGAACTGGCAAGGGCGAACGGGGATGTCTTTGCCGCGTGCAGGATCTCGTCGCTGTACGCGTTGCCGATGCCGGCGATGATGCCCTGGCTGCGCAGCACACCCTTGATCTGCTGGGAGTTGGCCGCCAGGATCGCGGCCAGCGCATCGACGTCGAACCCGGGGCTGAACGGGTCCGGGCCAAGGGCTGCGACCCCGGGGACGTCTGCGGGTTCGCGGACCGCGTACATCGCCAGGCTCTTCTTCGTGCCGGCCTCGGTCAGGTCCAGGTCGAGCGGGCCGTCCCCGCTCGAAAACGACAGCCGCGCCGCGATGTGGCCGCCACCCATTTTCAACACGGCGCCGGTGGGGGAATCGGTAAAGCGGACCCAGCCTGCCCGGGCCAGGTGGAAGACCAGATGCAGCCCGTCGGCGTCGAGATCCACGAACTTGCCGTGCCGGCGCACGCCCGTCACGGTCCTGCCCTCCAGGGCCGAGACGGGAGGATCCGCCGTCTTGAGCACGGCGAACGAGACGAGCTGGATCTTGGCCAGGACGGTTCCGCGCAGGCGGGCGTCCAGGAAGTCCGCCAGGGCCGCCACTTCCGGTAGCTCAGGCATGGGCAAATCCGTCCGGAACGGGTGCAGGTGCTGCCATGGCCCCATCATGTCAGAGTCCTCCCGGGCGCAGGGCGGATATGCCTATACTTTCAGCGGCGGCCCGATCGATCGGCCGCCGTCGACCTTGGTGATTGACCCGACGAAAGGCCCGTCATGAGCATCATTCCCGAAGAACTGTCCTACACCGCCGAACACGAATGGGTTTCCGCGCCGAATGCCGACGGCGTCGTGCGCGTGGGGATCACGGATTTTGCCCAGGACGCCCTCGGGGACGTCGTCTACGCGCAGATGCCGGAGGTCGGCACCGATATCAAGGCCAACGACGTCGTCGGGGAAGTCGAGTCCACCAAGAGTGTCAGCGACATTTACGCCCCCGTGAGCGGCGAAGTCGTGGCCCGCAACGAGGCGCTGGACACCGATTCGGCCCTGATCAATTCGGATCCGTACGGCGAGGGCTGGCTGATCGAAATCAAGCTTGCGGAGGCTGACGCCGTGGAGTCGCTGCTGAGTGCATCGGAGTACGAACAGCAGGTAGGCTAATGGGAAGATCTCCGGGCCGTGTTACTGGACACACTTAGTGGACGCAGTGGCCGGCCGGGGGATTGACTACCGGATCTGCCAGGCTTTTCCGGACGCATGCGTTGTTTGCAGGGGGGACACCTGCAACGAATGAGGAGGACTCAATGGTTGGGCACGGACAGAACGACACCGGTGAATACGGCACGGGTGGAGTGAAAGCCTCGGAGACCACGTCGATCCATCTCACTCCCGTGCGCGATGAGCCCACCATTACCCCCAAGGTCTCGAACGAGGAACGTTCGGCGATCGAGTCGCTGCCCGCCGGTTCCGCCCTGCTGGTGGCCCACAGCGGCCCCAACTCCGGTGCCCGCTTCCTGCTCGACTCGGACGTCACGACGGCGGGCCGCCACCCTGACGCCGACATCTTCCTCGACGACGTGACGGTTTCGCGCCGGCACGTCGAATTCCGCCGCACGGCGCGCAGCTTCGAGGTGGTGGACACCGGGAGCCTGAACGGCACCTACGTCAACCACGACCGTGTTGACAGCGTGGAGCTGAAGTCAGGTAACGAGGTGCAGATCGGCAAGTTCCGACTCACTTTCTACCTCAGCCCTGCCCGTACCGCAGGCAACGTCTGATATCGGGGTAATTGCCGGTGGCCATGGCACAAGCCGAACGGCGCGGACCCCAGGTCCTGAACATCGGGGAGGTCCTGGCTCAACTGAGCGACGACTTCCCCTCCATGACCGCGTCGAAAATCAGGTTCCTTGAAGAAAAGGGCCTCATCAATCCGCAGCGGACCCCCGCCGGCTACCGGCAGTATTCCGAAGGGGACGTCGAACGGCTGCGCTTTGTGTTGTCGCTGCAGCGGGACCAGTACCTGCCGCTGAAGGTGATCAAGGACTATCTCGACGCGATCGACCGCGGCGAACGGCCGGAGAACCTGCCGCCGGGCGTAACGGTTTCGCCGCGGATCGTTTCCGACGAACTCGCCTCCGAGCTGAACAACCGGGTACGACTGCTCAGCGAAGAACAGCTCCGCACCGAGTCCGGGGCCAGCGTCCCGCTGCTCGAGTCGCTGTTGAGCTTCGGCCTGATCGGGCACGTCAACGGCAAGTTTGACGACCACGCCCTGCAGGTCGCCCGCGCCTGCGTTCAGCTGGAAAGCCACGGCCTCGAGCCCCGGCACCTGCGGCCGTTCCAGGCCGCAGCCGACCGCGAGTTCGGGCTGGTCGAACGCGCGGTAGCCACGCTGACATCCCGCAAGGACGCCGCCTCGCAGGCCCGCGCCGCTGAGGCCGCGCGGGAAATCAGCGAACTCTGCCTCTCACTGCACCGCGCCCTGGTGCAGGACCGCATCTCGAGGATGGACAGCTGATGATTGAGGTGGAAATTGTAGGCGTGCGGATCGAACTGCCGTCCAACCAGCCGCTGGTCCTGCTCAAGGAGATTCACGGTGAGCGCCACGTTCCAATCTGGATCGGCACCCCGGAAGCCAGCGCGATTGCACTGGCGCAGCAGGGCGTGGTCCCGCCGCGGCCGATGACGCATGACCTGCTCGTGGACGTCGTCGAGGCGCTGGGCCACTCGATCGTCAGCGTGAACATCGTGGCAGTCGAGGACAACATCTTCTACGGCCAGCTGCAGTTCGAAGACGGCACCACCGTCAGCTCGCGGGCCTCGGACGCCCTCGCCCTTGGCCTGCGCGCGAAGTGCCGGATCTGGTGCGCGGACGCCGTGATGGAGGAAGCCGGTGTGCGGATCACCGAGCACGACGACGGCGAGGAAGCCCAGCCCGGTCCCGCCGTCGACGAGGAGGGGGAGCTGCGCCGCTTCCGGGAGTTCCTGGACGACGTCGAACCCGAGGACTTCGCCGGCTGAAACGGCTTAAAGCTTAAAGTCGAGGTCGAAAGTTTCGACACGCCCCGGCAATAGTCCCAGCGTCTTTGACCTTGGCCTCCGGCAGGCCTAACGTCAGAGGTACAAGTTCCCATTGCATACGACAGCCGCGCAAGTCACACTGGAAATCGGCGCGCTGTTGCTGCAAGTTCCCGCGGGAACTCATGACAAGGAGGATCCACGTGAGTCCGAAAGGCGAAGCAGGCGAGCTCAAGCAGGCCTCGACGGCAGGCGTTGCTGTGCCCGCGAGCGGTGCCCAGGGCCTGCTCTTCACCGAGGATCTTCCTGTTCTGGACGAGGACGCGGGGTACCGCGGACCGACGGCCTGCAAAGCGGCCGGCATCACCTACCGCCAGCTGGACTACTGGGCCCGCACCGGACTCGTCGAGCCCGCGGTGCGCGGCGCCGCAGGCTCCGGCTCACAGCGGCTCTACGGCTTCCGCGACATTTTGGTCCTCAAAGTCGTCAAACGGCTCCTCGACACCGGCGTTTCGCTGCAGCAGATCCGCACCGCCGTCGAACACCTCCGGGAGCGCGGGGTCGAGGACCTCGCCCAAATCACGCTCATGAGCGACGGCGCCAGCGTTTACGAATGCACCTCGGCGGATGAAGTCATCGACCTGGTCCAGGGCGGACAGGGTGTCTTCGGCATCGCCGTCGGCCGCGTCTGGCGTGAAGTGGAAGGCAGCCTAGCGGCCCTTCCGAGCGAACACGCAGCGGACCAGTCGTTCCCCGACGACGAACTCAGCAAGCGACGCGCGGCCCGCAAGATCGGCTAGCGCAACCCCTAACGCCTCAGCAAAGAGCAACGCGGGGTCACTTCGCGCCCATCCTGAACCTCAGGATCGGCGGGAAGTGACCCCGCGTTGTTGTGTTTGGGAAGTTTCCCCGGGTCCGGGCGGCCGGCCCAGTCACGCTAGCGCTGGCTGCGGCTCCGGACCCTGACCGAGGACGCCGCGTCGCCGTTGGCGCCGCCGCCGTGCATCAGGTTGGCGAGCAGGGAGTCGAACAAGGCGGCGGCGGTCTTGGCCGATTCGCCGGGCCAGTGGTGGACTGGATGGGCCGCGCCCTGGATCTGCTGCCAGTTGGCTTGTTCCGGGATGTGCGGGCTCAGCAGCAGCTCGCCAAACATCGACTCCATCTCGGCCAGGCGGAAGCTGTGCTCCGAGGAGCCGGTCCGCACCCGGTTGGCCACGATGCCGGCGGGGGAGAGCCCCGGCGCGAATTCCTGCCGGAACAGCTGGATGGCGCGCATGGTGCGCTCGGTGCCCGCCACGGAGAACAGGCCGGGCTCAGCGACCAGGGTGACCTTGTCGCTGGCCGTCCAGGCCATCCGGGTCAGCCCGTTGAGCGAGGGCGGGCAGTCGATCAGGACCAGCTCGTAGTCCCCGGCGCCCGCGAGCACGGCGGAGAGCCGGCGCAGGTCGCGGCGGCCAAGGTCCGGTCGGTCGTAGATCCCGGTGTAGGCGGAGCCGAAGGCAACGTCCAGGACAGGCACGCTGCTGCGGGAGGAACCGTTGCGGGACGAACCGTTGGCGTGCTCGATCCAGCCGCTGGGAACCACGTTGTCCGCGAGACGTGCCCGGCGCGGGGATTTGAGCATCCGGCCGATGTCCAGCTGTTCGTCGGGCCGGACGCCGAGGGCGGTACTGGCATCCGCGTGCGGGTCGAGATCGACGACGAGGGTGGGGATGCCGGCTGCGAGTGCTGCCGACGCCAGTCCGGTTGTCACGGATGTCTTGCCGACCCCGCCTTTGAGGCTGCTGATGCTGACTACTTGCACTTGAAAAACCAATACCTAACGCCGGTTGCCGAGACTGGGTCATGCCGGCCCGTGCGTTCCTTCGGACCGGGGCGAGCATGCGCCACCCACCACCTCATCATATGTTGACCGGCAGGCGAATCCCGTCTCATCTGGCCCGGCGGCCGCCCGGACAACTCGGATTCGCGCGGGAACCCCCGGAACCACGGCGATCTGCCTTCTTCGGCCGAAATGACGCATAATCTTGTGATGGGCGCCACAATGATTTGTGTTTGCGCACACCAGTCTTAGAAACTGTGACGACTTACCGAACCGCCCGCGATGATGCAGGAGAAGTATGTTTTCCAAGATTCTGGTGGCTAACCGCGGCGAAATTGCCATCCGCGCCTTCCGTGCCAGCTACGAGCTGGGTGCCAAGACCGTTGCGGTGTTTCCCACCGAGGACCGTAACTCGATCCACCGCCAGAAGGCGGATGAGGCGTACCTGATCGGCGAGGAGGGCCATCCGGTCCGGGCATACCTCGACGTCGATGAGGTGGTCCGTGTCGCGAAGGAGGCGGGCGCGGACGCGATCTACCCCGGCTACGGCTTCCTCTCGGAAAACCCCAACCTGGCCCGCGCCGCCGCGGCCGCCGGCATCACCTTCGTCGGGCCCCCTGCAGAGGTCCTCGAACTGGCCGGGAACAAGGTCGCGGCACTCGAGGCCGCGCGTAAGGCCGGCGTCCCGGTGCTCAAGTCCAGCGCCCCGTCCAAGGACGTGGACGAACTTATCGCCGCGGCGGACGAAATCGGGTTCCCGATCTTCGCCAAGGCCGTCGCTGGCGGCGGCGGACGCGGCATGCGCCGGGTCGACACCCGGGAGGCCCTGCCCGAGGCCCTGCAGGCCGCGATGCGCGAGGCTGACGCCGCCTTCGGTGACCCCACCATGTTCCTGGAACAGGCGGTGCTGCGGCCGCGGCACATCGAGGTACAGATCCTCGCGGACGCCGAGGGCAACGTCATGCACCTCTTCGAGCGCGACTGCTCCATCCAGCGCCGCCATCAGAAGGTGATCGAAATTGCGCCCGCGCCCAACCTCGACGAAGGCATCCGGCAGGCCCTCTACCGGGACGCCGTGAAATTCGCCAAGGCCCTGAACTATGTCAATGCCGGCACCGTGGAGTTCCTGGTCGACACCGTGGGCGAGCGGGCTGGCCAGCACGTCTTCATCGAGATGAACCCCCGCATCCAGGTCGAGCACACCGTTACCGAGGAAGTCACGGACGTCGACCTCGTCCAGGCCCAGCTGCGCATCGCCTCCGGGGAGACCCTTGCGGACCTTGGCCTCTCGCAGGAAACCGTCAAACTCAACGGCGCCGCGCTGCAGTCCCGCATCACCACCGAGGACCCGGCCAACGGCTTCCGGCCGGACGTCGGAAAGATCACCGGCTACCGTTCGGCGGGCGGCGCGGGCGTCCGGCTCGACGGCGGCACCGTGTACTCCGGCGCCGAGATCAGCCCGCACTTCGACTCGATGCTGGTCAAGCTGACCTGCCGCGGCCGCGACTACCCGACCGCTGTCGCCCGGGCCCGGCGCGCCCTCGCCGAGTTCCGGATCCGCGGCGTCTCCACCAACATCTCCTTCCTGCAGGCCGTCCTGGACGATCCGGACTTCGTCGCCGGGGACGTGGCCACCTCGTTCATCGACGAGCGCCCCGAACTCCTCAAGGCCCGCGTCTCCGCGGACCGGGGTACCAAACTGCTGACCTGGCTCGCCGAAGTTACCGTCAACAAGCCCAACGGCGAGCTCACGGTCCACACCGACCCGGCGGACAAGCTGCCCGCCCTGGCGGACGGCGAGGCCCCCGCGGGGTCACGCCAGCGGCTCCTCGAGCTCGGCCCGGAGGGCTTCGCCCGGGCACTGCGCGAGCAGAACGCCGTCGCCGTCACCGACACCACCTTCCGCGACGCCCACCAGTCCCTGCTCGCCACCCGCGTCCGCACCCGCGACCTGGCGGCGGCCGGACCGGCCGTATCCCGGATGCTTCCGGAACTGCTGTCCGTCGAGGCCTGGGGCGGCGCGACCTATGACGTCGCCTTGCGCTTCCTGGGGGAGGACCCCTGGGACCGCCTGGCAGCGCTGCGCAAGGTGCTGCCGAACATCTGCCTGCAGATGCTGCTCCGCGGCCGCAACACCGTCGGCTACACCCCGTACCCGGAAGAGGTGACGGTGGCGTTCGTGAACGAGGCCGCCGCTGCGGGCATCGATATCTTCCGCATCTTCGACGCCCTCAACGACGTCAACCAGATGGCCCCCGCGATCCGCGCCGTGCGCGAGACCGGGACCGCCGTCGCCGAGGTGGCGCTCTGCTACACGGCGGACATGCTCGACCCGGACGAGAAGCTGTACACGCTCGACTACTACCTGGAGCTGGCGCAGAAGATCGTCGATGCCGGCGCGCACATCCTCGCGATCAAGGACATGGCCGGGCTGCTGCGACCGGCGGCCGCCGCCCGCCTCGTCACGGCCCTGCGGGAGAAGTTCGACCTCCCGGTCCACCTGCACACCCACGACACCGCGGGAGGCCAGCTGGCCACCCTGCTCGCGGCCGTGGACGCCGGGGTGGACGCCGTGGACGTTGCATCGGCGTCGCTGGCCGGCACCACGAGCCAGCCGTCCGCCTCCGCGCTGGTCGCGGCGCTGGCCCACACCCCGCGTGACACCGGCCTGAGCCTGGCCAATGTGTGCGCCCTGGAACCCTATTGGGAGGCCGTGCGCCGCGTCTACGCCCCCTTCGAGTCGGGACTGCCGGGCCCCACCGGCCGCGTCTACCAGCACGAGATCCCCGGCGGCCAGCTATCCAACCTGCGCCAGCAGGCCATCGCGCTGGGACTCGGTGAGCGCTTTGAGGCGATCGAGGACATGTACACCGCGGCGGACCGCATCCTGGGCCGGCTCGTGAAGGTCACCCCGTCGTCCAAGGTGGTGGGCGACCTCGCCCTGCACCTGGTGGGGCTCAACGCCGACCCGGCGGACTTCAACGAGAACCCGCAAAAGTATGACGTCCCGGACTCCGTGATCGGCTTCCTCTCCGGGGAACTCGGCGACCCGCCCGGCGGCTGGCCCGAGCCGTTCCGGACCAAGGCCCTCCAGGGCCGCAGCGTCAAGGTCCGCGACGTCGAGCTGAGCGCCGAGGACAGCGCGGCGCTCAAGGGCGATTCCAAGACGGTCCAGCAGACGCTCAACCGGCTGCTCTTCGCCGGCCCCACCAAGGACTACCAGAAGAGCGTCGAGGCGTACGGCAACCTCTCGGTGTTGGACACCCGCGACTACCTCTTCGGGCTGCAGCGCGGGGCGGAACACGAGATTGAGCTCGAGAAGGGCGTGCGCCTGATCGCGTCGCTGGAGGCCGTCTCCGAGCCGGACGAGAAGGGCATGCGCACCGTGATGTGCACGCTGAACGGACAGTCCCGGCCCGTGGTGGTCCGCGACCGTTCCGTGGTCAGCAACGTCAAGGCGGCCGAACGGGCCGACGCCTCGCAGCCGGGCCAGGTCGCTGCGCCGTTCGCCGGTGCGGTCACCCTGACGGTCAAGGCCGGGGACACGGTCAAGGCCGGGGACACCGTCGCGACCATCGAGGCCATGAAGATGGAAGCCTCCATCACGACGCCGGTAGCCGGCACCGTCGCACGCCTCGCCGTCGGCGCCGTCGAACAAGTCCAGGGCGGCGACCTGCTGCTGGTCGTGGAGTAGCGGGACCCCCGACCCGGGGGCAACACCAAAAAGGGCTCCCCCTGCCGTGAAGCACGGCCGGGGGAGCCCTTTTGGTGTTGCTGGCGGCGAAAGCCTAAACGTTGGCGCGCTTCGCGGAGTACATCTCTTCGATCACATTGTCGAAGTCCTTCATCACCTGGGCGCGCTTGACCTTCATGGACGGGGTGAGGTGCCCGGAGGCTTCGGTGAAATCGGACGGCACAATCCGGAAGGACTTGATCGCCTCCGCCTGCGACACGGACTGGTTGGCCCGGTTGATCAGTTCCTGGACCGCCGCCTTTACGGCGGGGCTCTCCGCGGCCTCGACCACCGACGTCGACGCCGGCAGGCCGTGGCGCTGCAGCCAACCCGGGAGGGCCTCTTCATCGAGGGTCACCAGGGCGCCGATGAAGGGACGGTTGTCTCCGACCACGAGCACCTGCGAGACGAGCGCGTCGGCGCGGATCTGGTCCTCAAGCAACGCCGGCACCACGTTCTTGCCGCCGGCGGTGACGATGATCTCCTTCTTCCGGCCGGTGATGGTCAGGAAGCCCTCCTCATCGAGCTGCCCGATGTCGCCGGTGCGGAACCAGCCGTCCACAAAGGTCTCGGCCGTGAGGTCATCGCGGTTGAAGTAGCCGCGCATCACGCAGACGCCCTTGGCGAGGATTTCGCCGTCGTCGGCGATCTTGACGGCGTTGCCGGGAATCGGTGCGCCGACCGTGCCGATCTTGATCAGCGACGGGGTGTTAACGGTAATCGGGGCGGTCGTTTCGGTCAGGCCGTAGCCTTCGAGGATCTGCAGCCCGATGCCCTGGAAGAAGTGGCCGAGCCGCGCCCCGAGGGGACCGCCGCCGGACACCGCGTGCGCCACCTGGCCACCCATGGCGGCGCGGAGCTTTCCATAGACGAGCCTGTCGAACAGCGCGTGCTTGAGCTTGAGGCCCAGGCCCACCTTGCCGTCCTGCCGGGCCCGCGAGTAGGCGATGGCGGTTTCCGCGGCGCGGTGGAAGATGGCGCCTTTGCCGCCGTCCTCGGCCTTGGTCAGGGCGGAGTTGTAGACCTTTTCGAAGACCCGCGGCACCGCGAGGATGAAGGTCGGCCGGTAGCTCTGCAGGTCCGGCAGCAGGTTCTTGATGTCGGGGGTGTGCGCGACGGTCACGCCGGCCGCCACCGCGAGCACCGAGATGAACCTGGCAAAGACGTGCGCCAGGGGCAGGAACATGATGGTCCGGGCGTGCTCGTGGACGGTCTGGCCCAGCGAGGTGGCGAGCACGTTGTCCGACAGTTCCACGAAGTTGCCGTGGGTCAGTTCGCAGCCTTTGGGACGCCCGGTGGTGCCGGAGGTGTAGATGATCGTGGCGAGGTCCGAGAGCCCGGCCTGGCGGCGCCGCTGCTCGAGCTCCTCGTCGCTGATCCCGGTGCCGGCGGAGCGGAGCTCGTCGAGTGCGTCGCCTTCGAGCTGCCACACGTGCCGCAGCGCGGTCAGCCCCTCCGACGTGGCGGCCTGACGGATGATGTCTTCGTGGTGGGCCGACTCGCCGAAGGCGGCGACGGCGCCCGAGTCGCCGAGGTTCCAGGCCACCTGGGACGGGGAGGAAGTCTCATAGATCGGGACCGAGACGGCTCCGGCGAACCAGATCGCGAAGTCGATGAGGGCCCATTCGTAGCGGGTGCGGGACATGATGCCGACGCGGTCGCCGGCCGCCACGCCGCTGGCCATCAGGCCCTTGGCGAGCAGGGACACATCGGCCAGGAAATCGGTTGCCCGGATGTCCTGCCACTGCCCGGCGGCGTCGAGCCGGGAGAACAGGGCCGGGTTCGATGCCTTGGCGGCCTGGCGCAGCACCAGGTCTGTGATGTTCGTTTCCGGGGGGACGGTGACCAGGGGCGGGACACTGATTTCTCGCACGATAGCTCCTTTGATATCCATAGACCCGCTAGGGGGTACGACTAACAGTAGTATGTGGCCACCGCGGGGTGTGTTCCACTTCACCTACTGGCGAGTAACTTTACGGTGAAGCCGGTTGGTGGCGCCACTTGCGGCAGGGGCCGGATGCCCCGCCGCATAGGTGCGGGCGGGCCTAGAATGGGGAACGATGCATACTCCAACACCCGGTCCGGAGCCCCGCTCGCAGCCCGGTCCGCAGCCCAGGACGGCCGCCTGGCGCCGCGGCACACCGGGCCGTCCCGGTTCCGGCCGGGCCAGCCGCCTGCGCGAACACCTGCGCCTTGGCCGCAAGGGGCTGGCGATTGGCGTGGACATCGGCGGCACCAAAGTCGCGGCCGGAGTGGTCGACGCCGAAGGGCGCATCCTTCGCGAGGCCAGGCGGTCGACGCCGGGCAACGACCCGCGAGCCGTCGAACAGGTGATCGTCGAACTCGTCGAGGAGCTGGGCCGCGGGCACCGCATCTGGTCTGTCGGCATCGGGGCGGCCGGCTGGATGGACCTCGACGGCGCCACGGTGCTGTTCAGCCCCCATCTTGCCTGGCGCAATGAGCCACTCCGGGACAACCTGCAGCGGCTGCTGCGCCGGCCTGTGCTGCTGACCAACGACGCCGACGCCGCCGGCTGGGCGGAGTGGCGCTTCGGTGCGGGGCGCGGCGAGAGCCGGCTGGTCTGCATCACCCTGGGCACCGGGATCGGCGGCGCTATGGTGATGGACGGACGGCTGGAACGGGGCCGCTTCGGCGTTGCCGGCGAATTCGGCCACCAGATCATCATGCCAGGTGGCCACCGCTGTGAGTGCGGCAACCGCGGCTGCTGGGAACAGTATGCCTCCGGCAACGCGCTCGGACGCGAGGCCAGGGAACTTGCCAGTGCCAACTCACCGGTGGCCCAGGAACTTCTGAAGGCAGTCGACGGGCGTGCCGACCTGATCACCGGCGTGATCGTCACCGAACTCGCCAAGGCCGGCAACGCCACCGCCAGGGAACTCCTGGAGGACGTAGGGGAGTGGCTTGGCCTGGGACTGGCGAACCTGGCCGCGGCCCTGGACCCGGGTACCTTCGTCATCGGCGGCGGCCTGTGCGATGCCGGTGAACTGCTTGTGGCCCCGGCGCGGAAGGCCTTCGCCCGCAACCTGACCGGCCGCGGCTTCCGTCCGGCGGCCGGGATTGAGCTGGCCGCTCTCGGCCCCAATGCCGGCCTGATCGGCGCCGCGGACCTCTCCCGGGTCAGCAGCCGCATGCACAGCTAGCCAACCACAGCCGGCTACGCCGCAGCCATCCGGTCCACAACCGGCTAAACCCTGGCTCCGTCGTCGTGCTCGTCTTTTTCGTGCGGCAGTTTCATTATCAGGAACACCACCGACGCCGCGAACGCAACCACCATGCCGACGACGGCCAGCAGGGGTGCGGAGCGCCAGAAGATGGCGGACAGGAGCAGGGCGATCGGACCGCCGACAGCGCCCAGCCATGCCAGCACCGTCATCGGGTCGGCCGCAGCCAGGCTGGGCGGTTCCTCCGGGACGAACGCGCCTTCGTCGTCGTCCGCCTCGTAGTCCCGGGGGCCGGCCACGGCGTCCCGGTCGCCGTCGTCGTCCACGCCGGTGTCCGGGGCCGGCCGGGTCCCGGCCGGGGGACCTGGCGGCGGCGGGGCCGACAGGCCCAGCGGGTCAAAGTCGCGGAACGTCCGCGCGGCGGCGCTCCCGCCGCCGGGCCCGGCGGCGGGACCCGAATCGGTGCCCTCCAGCCTGGCCACCAGGTCACGCCAGACGGCGTCGTCCTGGTTGGCGCTGGAGTCCGGGGAATCCGGGTCGGGGGAGCCGGGGTCGGATTTAGTCATCTGCCGTTTCTTTCTGGCTGGCGCCGGCTGCGCCCGGGGTGTGCCCTTCCACAACCGACCGGATGAATTCGGCCGTGCCGCTGAAGATCCGGGGCGCGTCGTTGTCCATGGTAGCCACGTGGTAGCTGTTTTCCAGCCGGATGACCTCCAGCGGGGCGTTGGTCAGGCCGCGGCGCAGGGCCGCCAGACTGGTGTCGGAGACGACGTGGTCCACGGTGGAGCGGTAAACCCGGACCGGGGCGGTGATCCTCGGCAGCAGCCGCAGGGTGTCTTTGAACATCTTGTTCAGCTCATGGGCCGCCGCAACCGGGGTCCGCGGGTAGGCGCCTTCATCCACCCCGGCCTTGAGGATATCGTTGGCGATCGCCGGGGTGCTCTTGAGTACGAACCTCAGGATGCCCGCCAGCGGGGCCCGCGGATCGTCGATGACCAGGCCCGGGTTCACCAGCACCGCACCCGCCACCGGGCGGGTGGCCGCAAGCCGAAGGGCCAGTGCGCCGCCCATGGACAGGCCCGCCACCACGACGTGGTCGCATTCGGCTGCCAGCTCCAGGTAGGCGGCGTCGAGGCCCGCATGCCAGTCCTGCCAGCGTGTCCGGGCCAGTTCCTGCCAGCTGGTGCCGTGGCCCGGCAGCAGCGGCATCCGCACGGCGTAGCCGGCCGCGGCCAGGGACTCGGCCCACGCCCGCACGCCGTGCGGACTGCCGGTGAAACCATGGGAGACAACAACGCCGGTCCGCGGACCCGATCCGGTGAACGGGCTGCTGAACGGTGAGTGGTCGGGGGCTGTGCTCATGCGGGCTCCGTGTTTCTTGACTGCTCTGGGTTTCTTGACAGCTCTGGGCCGGCGGGGACGGTGGAGTGGACGGTGTGCGGCGCCGCGTGGCTGGCAAAGAAGCGGGCGGACTGGTCAAAGATCAGCGGCGCGTCGACGTCGAGCGTGGCAACGTGGCCGCTGCCCGGGAGCGGCACCACGGCCAGCTCCCGCGATCCGAGCCGTTCGCGGAGCAGCGCCAGCGACGTCGGCGGGACCACCGCGTCGGTGTCGGATTTGAAGACCAGGACGGGAGCGCCGACGGCGGGCAGCTCCCGCAAGGTGGCGGTAAACAGTTTGCGCAGCTGATGGACGGCCTTCAGCGGGGTCAGGGCGTAATCCCCGTCCTGGGTGGGCGCCGCCGTGGACTCCGTCTCCTGAACCGGGACGGTGGTGCGCTGCAGGTGCTTGAGGACCCCGATGTAGCGCACCCGGCGGTCGTAGAAGCTGAATCCGGGATTGACGACCGCGGCGCCGGCCACGGGGTGCCGCGCCGCGGTCCGCAGCGCGATAGTCCCGCCCATGGACAGGCCGGCGACGAAGCAGGCGTCCGTTCGGGCCGCGAGGTCGAGGTACGCGGCGTCGAAGGCGCTGTACCAGTCCTGCCAGCGGTGCCGGGCCAGGTCCCGCCAGTCGGTGCCGTGTCCGGGGAGCAGCGGGACGGATACGGCGTGGCCCAGGGCCGCCAGATGTTCGGCCCAGGGCAGGACGCTCAGGGGGCTTCCCGTGAAGCCGTGGCAGATGGCCACGCCGATGCCCGCGTTGGCGCCGTGGCCCGGGTAGCTGAAAGCGGCAGGCGCCATCGGAGTGCTGCTTTCGCTCATGTGCCCATCGTGTCACTGTTCGCGACAAAACTCACTAGAGTAGGGTGTCATTGAAGTCCTGGCCGGGCCCGAAGAAGGGCCGGCCAGACGCCTGCCGGAGAGGTTCACCACGTGTTTTATTGGTTCATGAAGACCTTCGTCCTTGGGCCGGTCCTGAAAACGCTGTTCCGGCCGTGGGTCAAGGGTATGGACAATGTTCCGGCCGAGGGCGCGGCGATCCTGGCTTCCAACCATCTCTCCTTCTCCGACTCGATTTTTATGCCGCTCATGGTGCCCCGGCCGGTGGTGTTCCTGGCTAAATCGGAGTACTTCACGGGCAAGGGAATCAAAGGCAAACTCACCGCGGCCTTCTTCCGCCTGACCAACCAGTTGCCGATGGACCGGTCCGGCGGGGCTGCGTCCGCCCGCTCGCTTGACGCCGGAATGGACGTGCTGAAGAACGGCTCGCTCCTGGGCATTTACCCCGAGGGCACCCGCAGCCCTGACGCCCGCCTGTACCGCGGCAAGGTCGGCGTGGCGCGGCTCGCCCTGCAGGCCAGGGTCCCGGTGATCCCGGTCGCGATGATCGGCACGGACAAAGTCCAGCCGATCGGCAAGCGGATGCCCAACATCCGGCGCATCGGGATGATCTTCGGCGAACCGCTGGACTTCAGCCGCTACTACGGCATGGAGGATGACCGGCTGATCCAGCGCTCCGTGACCGACGAGATCATGTACGAGCTGATGCGGCTCTCCGGCCAGGAGTACGTCGACGAGTACGCCGCCGTGGTCAAGCTGCGGCTCGCCGGAAAGGCCACCGAGGTGCCGGAGGCCGGCGCCGGCCAGGGTCCGGAGACTCCCGGAACTGTGTGACGGAACGCCGGCGGTCAATGACGGCGGGCGCCCCTGTTCCGCGCGGGGGCAACTATCCTTAGAGGGTGACTGAGCTATCTGCGCCTTCGACGTCCCCCAAAAATTCCTCGCTGAACAATCCCTCGCTGGCGGGCACCGCCCTCGCCAGCACGGCCCAGAGCGGTGCCGCCAACTATCCCGGTCTCGACCACTGGCGGGAACTCCCCGCCTCGCAGCAGCCCAGCTGGTCCGATCCGGCGGTCTTTGAGGCCTCGGTGAAGGAACTCTCGGTGCTGCCGCCGCTGGTTTTCGCCGGCGAAGTGGACATCCTGCGCGAGCGGCTCGCCGCGGCGGCGCAGGGCAAGGCGTTCCTGCTCCAGGGCGGGGACTGCGCGGAGACCTTCGAAGCCGCCACGGCGGACAAGATCAGCGCCCGGGTCAAGACCATCCTGCAGATGGCCGTTGTGCTCACCTACGGCGCGGCCATGCCCGTGATCAAGATGGGACGCATGGCGGGCCAGTTCGCCAAGCCGCGTTCCTCCAACGATGAAACGCGCGACGGCGTGACGCTGCCGGCCTACCGCGGCGACATCGTCAACGGCTACGACTTCACCCCGGAGTCGCGCGCCCACGACGCCAGCCGGATGCTCAAGGCGTACCACACCTCGGCGTCGACCCTGAACCTGATCCGCGCGTTCACGCAGGGCGGCTTCGCGGACCTGCGGCTGGTGCACCAGTGGAACAAGGGCTTTACGGAGAACCCGGCGCACGCGCGTTACGAGTCGCTGGCACGGGACATCGACCGGGCCATCAAGTTCATGGCCTCCTGCGGAGCGGACTTCGAGGCGCTCAAGCGGGTGGAGTTCTATGCCAGCCACGAGGCCCTGCTGCTGGACTACGAGCGCGCCCTGACCCGCATCGACTCGCGCACCGGCCTGCCGTACGACACCTCCGCGCACTTCCTCTGGATCGGGGAGCGCACCCGCGAGCTGGACCACGCGCACGTCGACTTCCTCTCCCGCGTCCGGAACCCGATCGGCGTGAAGCTTGGCCCGTCCACCAGCGGCGACGACGCGCTCCGGCTGATCGACAAGCTGGACCCGAACCGCGAGCCTGGCCGCCTGACCTTCATCACCCGGATGGGTGCCGGCAACATCCGGGAGAAGCTGCCCTCCATTGTTGAGCGGGTTACTGGCTCCGGCGCCCAGGTCCTCTGGGTCACCGACCCGATGCACGGCAACACGGTGACCTCACCCAACGGCTACAAGACCCGCAACTTCGACGACGTCATCGACGAAGTGCGCGGCTTCTTCGAAGTGCACCACGGCCTGGGCACCGTCCCGGGCGGCCTGCACGTGGAGATGACCGGCGACGACGTGGCCGAATGCCTCGGCGGCGCCGACCCGATCGACCAGGACGCTTTCCTGGACCGTTACGAGTCAGTCTGCGATCCGCGCCTGAACCACATGCAGTCCCTCGAGATGGCGTTCCTGGTGGCGGGGGCCCTCTCCAAGCGCTAGGCGGCGCCAGGGCATCGGCCACGGCTCGGGTTACCGGGCCAGTCGGCCGATGCCGCGGGGCTCAGGTCACGGTGATGGTGATGAGCGACCCTTCCGGCTGCCGTCCGGTCTTGTCCTGGCCGGCCACGAGGCCCAGCACGGAGGAGCCGAAGGCGTAGCTGACCTTCACCTCGAAGCCGGCGTCCTTGAGGGCCTTGACCGCCTCCGCTTCGGGCTTGCGGAACACGTCCGGGACCTGGACGAACTTCGGCCCCTTCGAGATGGTCAGGGTCACTGTTCCGCCCTTGGTGAGGTTGCCAGTGGCCGGGTCCTGGCCGGCGACTTTCCCCTTGGCCACTGCGCGGTCGAAGACGGGTTCCGGGGCGACGACGGCCTTGAGGCCTGCTGCTTCGAGGGCCTTGACCGCGGCGTCCTGGTCCTTGCCGCGCACATCCGGCACCGGGATCGGCTGCGGGCCCTTGGAGACCGTCAGCGCCACCGGTGTCCCGTGCTTGGCTGCGGTGCCCTTCGGCGGGGTCTGGGACAGGACGGTACCGGCCGCCGCCGCGTCGTCATAGCTTTCCGTGACGGGCCCCAGGGCCATTCCGGCGCCGTTGAGGGCCGACTTCGCATCGTCGAGCGACTTGCCCGTCAGTTCCGGCAGGGGGAACAGCTCTGGGCCCTTGGACACGGCGAGCGAGACGGACTCAAACTTCCGGACCACCTGCCCGGCGCTCGGCTCCGAACCCACCACCAGTCCGGGCGAGACGTCGTCGTCGAAGACATCGCGGGTGGTGGACTGGAATCCGGCGGTGCGGAGCAGTTGCTGCGCCTCGGCCACGGTTTTGTTGGCCAGCTGCGGGATAGTGCCGGGAGACCCCGGGCCCATGCCGAAGAACCAGCCGGCCCCGGCCGCGAGCAACGCCAGCACAACCAGCACCAGGATCCAGACCAGGCCGCGGCGTCGCGGGTTGCCCGGACGCAGGCTGCGGCTGGGCGTTGCCGCCGCGCGCTGCCGGGCTTTCTCCTCGTCGCGGTCCTGTTTCCGCAGGGCGCGCTTGCTGGCCGGGACCGGCATGCCAATCGGTTCGTCCGCCGAGGCGCTGAAGCCGTGCTCGTCCGGGGCGGAGAGCGGGCCGTACGCGCCGGGCCGAGGGGTGCCGGAGAGGACAGTCGTCGGATGATGGCTGTCCCGGCTGATGACTTCGGTGGGCCGCTGGATACCGCCGAGCAGTTCGGTGTGGGCCTCCCCGGACGCGCCGGGCTGCGTTCCGGGCCGTGCGCCGGCCACGCCTGCAATGGAGCCCGCAGCCGCTCCCGCCGGAGTGCCGGAGTTGGGCAGCGCCGCGGGAGGCCGCAAGTCAAGCTCGGCGTCGCTGAGGTTGGTCCGGATGTGGCGCAGTTCGGATAGCAGGGCGTTGCCATCCACCGGGCGCTGCTCGGGGTCGTTGGCGGTGCACCACTGCACCAACTCGTCGAGTTCGCCAGCCAGGCCAGGAACCAGCTCCGAGGGTGCGCCCACGGTGGAGTTTACGTGCTGGTAGGCGACCTGGATGGGGACGTCGCCGTCGAACGGCTGCCGTCCGGTGATCATCTCGTACAGCATGATGCCCAAGGAGTAGATGTCGCTGCGGGCGTCGGCCTGCCGGCCCATCACGAGCTCGGGGGAGAGGTAGGCAACGGTCCCGATCAGTGCCCCGGTGCTGGTGGTCGTGGTGATGGCCCGTGCCAGCCCGAAGTCGCCGATCTTGATCCGGCCGTCGTCGGCGATCAGCACGTTCTCCGGCTTGACATCCCGGTGGATGAGGCCGGCGGCGTGGGCCGCTCCGAGGCCTTCGACGACCGGGTCGATCAGGGCCAGAGCCAGCCGCGGCGTGAGCGCGCCCTTGTCCTTGATCACGTCGCGCAGGGTGTGGCCCTTGATGTACTCCATCACCAGGTAGGCGAGCGGGCCGTCCTCGCCCTGGTCCAACACGCCCACCACGTGCGGGTGTGAGAGCCGGGCGGCGGCCTTGGCTTCGCGGCCCAGCCGGTCCAGGAACTGCGGATCTCCGGCCATATGCGGATGCAGGACCTTGAGCGCGACATCCCGCTCCAGCCGGCGGTCCGTGGCGAGGTAAACCGTGGACATCCCGCCGCGGGCCAGCTTGGAACGGATCAGGTACCGGTTGTCCACCAGGGTCCCGACAAGAGCGTCCGATGTGTATTCCTGCACCATTTGATCCTAAGCTCTGCACGGAAACGGGTCCGGATTGACATGCAATCCGGACCCGTATCGTTACGCGACGGAGGGCTCAGCCCCGCGCGATGCTGGCGGTTTAGCTGAA
This sequence comes from Arthrobacter sp. KBS0702, assembly GCF_005937985.2. Taxonomy (NCBI): domain Bacteria; kingdom Bacillati; phylum Actinomycetota; class Actinomycetes; order Micrococcales; family Micrococcaceae; genus Arthrobacter; species Arthrobacter sp. KBS0702. Next base: position 1,416,808 of record NZ_CP042172.1, read on the forward strand.
CTGCTTCTGCAGCTTCTTGATCGAGGCCACGTAGGCCTTCGTGTCGTCGTACATACCGTACTTGCTCACCGAATACTGTCCCTGGTAGTAGCCCGCGATCGCGTTGTCCAGGTCCTTGCTGGTGCGGACCAGCTGGCGGATGATGGCGACGCCGGCCGTGGCGTTGTCGTACGGGTCCAGCAGGTTCAGCTTCCGGCCTACCAGGTCCGAGGCCCACTGGCCCGAGGAGGGAATCACCTGCATGGTGCCGATGGCGTTGGCGGGGGAGACCGAGCGGTGGTCGAAGCTGGACTCCTGGAAGGCGAAGGCCAGTGCCAGGGAGGGATCCACGCCCATCCGTCGCGCGGTGTCCGCCACGATCTGCTTCATCTGCTCGCGGCTGGGAACCGGCGAAGCGTTGAGCAGCGCCTTGTTCTGGTTGGCCGAGTCGACGACGGCCGCCGGGTAGCTGAAGCCCAGGAACGTGCTGGGCACGAGCGGGGTCACGGTGGCCGGAGGCTGGCTCGAGGACGGGTTGAGGAAGCCGGTGCTGGAGTCTTGGATGACCAGTTTGTTGCCGGGGTAGATAACGCTGCTCATGGTCAGGCGGTTCGCCGACAGGATGTCGGAGAGCTTGACGCCGTGCCGGGCTGCGATGCCGGAGAGGGTGTCGCCCGCCTTGATGGTGTAGGACGCCGAGCTGGCCGGGGCAGGTGCAGCCGGGGCGGGAGCCGGCGCGGGTGCCGGGGCAGGAGCGGACGGTGCCGAGGCAGCGCCGATCTTGATCTGCTGGCCCGGGTGGATCACGGAGCGCATGTTGAGGCCGTTCCAGTTGAAGACCTCTGAAAGCTGGACGCCGTGCCGGGCGGCGATGGCGCTCAGGGTGTCGCCGGACTTTACGGTGTAGACCTTGCCGCCGGCCGGTGCCGGAGCGGCGGGGGCGGGAGCAGCTGGAGCCGTCGCGGAGCCGGTCAGCTTGATCTTCTGGCCGGGGTAGATCACGGTGTTGGCCTGAAGGTTGTTCAGCTTGAGGATCGCGTAGGTGTCCAGACCGAACTTGCCGGCGATCGCGCTGATTGTGTCGCCGCGGGCGATGGTGTATTCGGCGGGCGCGGAGACCTGTGCGGGGCGGAACGCGGTGGGAATGGTAACCGGGACTGAAGCCGCAGGAATCAGCAGCGAGGGCAGCGAGGTGGCGGCCAGCCCTTGGGCCTGGGCCTTCATGGCCGCCGCAAGCGTCGCCGGGATCGCGCGGGGGCGCGGTTCGGCCGCAGCGGGCTGGGCGATCGCCAACGACGACAGCACGACGGCGGGCAGGGCCGCTGTCGTCGCCGCGATCAGCGGGAGGCCTGGCCTCGTGTTGGGCTTCGGCGAACGTGACGTCGTCATGGGAAAAATCCTCTTCTCAGCGGCGAACGCTGCAGGTCAGGCCGGTGTTACTGGTGTTACCAGTGTGACTAAAGATACTGCAGTTACAAATGTGATCTATGTGAATCTCTCATGAATTGCGAAATAGCACAAGAACTGTTTGACATTCCGCAAACCCGGGATTCGGGAGTGTCGCCACCGGTGGCTTGAAGGTGGCCAGGAAGCCGCCCCCGCGGCGGCCCGCGGGCGGTTGTATTAAGAGGTCGCACTATTCGATCGTGGCTGACTAGGCGCAATCCGGTCCGGCATGGCAATCTTGATCCGTGAGTACTGTAGAAAGCCTTGTAGGCGAATGGCTGCCCCTGCCCGACGTAGCAAAGCTGCTGGACGTCTCCATTACCAAGGTTCATGCCTTGCTGGACGAGCGTGCTCTCGCAGCCGTGCGGATCGGCGACCGGCGGATCCGTTCCGTGCCGGCGGCGTTCATCCAGGACGGTCACGCCGTGGAGAGCCTGAAGGGTACGATCGTTGTGCTTTCGGACGCCGGCTATTCGGACGAGGAACTCATCACCTGGCTCTTTACCCCGGACGACTCCCTGCGCGGACGGCCGATCGACGCGCTCCGCGAGGGGCGCAAGACCGAGATCCGGCGCCGGGCCCAGACCATGGCCTGGTAACAGCACCACGGCCCAGGCCGTGCATGGCGCGTAGGCGTTGTGCACGGCCTTTTGTGTGCGCGGGCTCCTGTGGAACCGGCCGCTTGTGGAGTGGGCGGCGGTGGGCCGCGGAGCTAGGCTGTGCGGCTGACTGCGGCCTCGGCGAGCTTGCGTAGCGCAGTCTTGGGCAGTTCCTCCAGGGGCAGCAGCTCCAGGGCCTCGAACGCTGCCCGGCCGAATTCCTCGATCAAGACCTCGGTGGCCTGAAGCGCCCCGCAGTCGACGATGATGCGGCGGATTTCCTCGACGTCGTCGGTGGTCAGGTCCGGGCTGCCCAGCTTGGCGTCGATGAAGGCCGATTCGGCCGGCGCGGCCTGGTCGAGGGCGAAGGCCACGAGCACCGTACGTTTGCCCTCACGGAGGTCATCGCCTGCCGGTTTCCCAGTGGTGACGGGATCGCCGAAGACGCCCAGCACGTCGTCGCGGAGTTGGAAGGCCTCGCCCAGCGGGAGGGCAAATGCCGAGTAGCCGCGGAGCAGCTCGTCCGGCGCCCCGGCCAGGGCGCCACCGAGGGCCAGCGGGTGCTCAGTAGAGTATTTGGCGGATTTGAAGCGGATGATGGACTGGGCGCGGCTGACGGCGCCGGCGCGGTCCCGGTGCGGACCTGCCACCTCTTCCAGGATGTCGAGGTACTGCCCGGCCATAACCTCGGCCCGCATCAGGTTGAAGATGAGTCGTGCCCGGCTTCCGGAAGCTGCGCGGTCGCCGATCTCGGTGAACGATTCCTCACTGAAGGACAGGCACAGATCGCCGGTCAGGATCGCGGCGGCGTGGCCGAAGCGCTCCGGATCAAGGGCCCAGCCCTGGCTCGCGTGGAGTTCGCTGAAGCGGCGGTGCACGCTCGGGCCACCGCGGCGGGTGTCGGACCGGTCAATGATGTCGTCGTGGATGAGCGCCGCGGCCTGGAACAGCTCGAGCGCCGAGCCTGCGGTGACCACCTCGGCGGCGCCGGCGTCGCCGCCCGCACCTCGCCAACCCCAGTAGCACATCAGGGCTCGGAGGCGCTTGCCGCCCGTGACGAGGTTGGAGATCGATCCCATCAGCGGGTCGATATCCGGGGAGATGGTGGACATCACCGTGGTGCGGTCGACCAGGAAGTCTGTCAGCTTGCCGGCCACGGCTGCCACGAACTCCGTCTGCTCAACCCGGAGTTGCTCGGCCAGGCTCACTTGACGGACTCTGCGGCTACGTTGGCGCCGATCGTGAAGGTTGAGACCCCGGCGGCCTCCACCACGGCGAGGTTCACGGTTTCATTGTCGCCGCGAAGGAAGTCCTTGGAAGCCACCGCCCCGACGCTCTCGCCGGGCACTGCCTTGAAGCCCTGGTTTTCCAGTTCCTTGGTATAGAACGCCACAACTCCGGCCGACGGTGAGGTGATCTTCCCCACCAGGGCCACGGTTGCCGGGGCCCCGGACTTGTCGAAACTGCTTGACTCCACCTTGGCGCCGGGCATTACCGGCAGCAGCTTCTGCGGGAAGCCCGCCACGAGGGCGCCCACGGTCGCGGAGGTGCCGGGTTCGGCGGACGGGCTCGGAGGGGCCGTCGTGGAGGCTTGTGTGGTGGATACTGCCGACGCCGCGGGAGACGATGCGGCCGGCGCCCCCTGGCCGGGGCTGCAGGCGGCCAGGGCCAGCAAGGCGCCTGCGGCGGCCACAGCCGCCACGGCGCGATTGTGCGCTCCAAAAACCTTCACGCGGACATTCCTCCTGGTGTTGATGCCGGATTCAGCCTCCAGTTTAGTCAGTCCCTGCGCATAGGATTGATGTGTGGGGCCGGAGAGCGAGAACCAAAGCGGAAAACAGTACAGCGAAGCGGGCCTTCGCGAGCTCCGGCGCAGCAGCATCCTGCACGTGGACATGGATGCCTTCTTTGTCTCCGTGGAACTGCGCAGCCGGCCAGAACTCAAAGGCCGGCCGGTGATCGTGGGCTATCCCGCGGACCGCTCAGTGGTGCTGTCGGCCTCCTACGAGACCCGCAAGTTTGGCGTCAAGTCGGCGATGCCGATGGCGGTCGCGGCCCGGATGTGCCCCTCGGCCGTCATCATTGAACCGCGCCACAAGCTCTACTACGAGGTGTCCGGCCAGATCATGGCAATCTTCGGCTCGGTCACAGACCTGGTGGAGCCGCTGAGCGTTGATGAGGCCTTCCTCGACGTCGGTGGCGCCATCCGGCGGCTCGGGGCGCCCCGGGACATCGGCGAACTGATCCGCCGCCGGGTGGCCGGCGAGCTGGGCATCACGGCGTCGGTAGGCATTGCCGCCAGCAAGTTTGTCGCCAAGATCGCATCGACGCGGTGCAAGCCGGACGGCCTGTTGCTGATCGGCCCCGAGGAGACCGTGCCCTACCTTCATACCCTGCCGGTCGGGGCGCTGTGGGGGGTCGGCGCCAAGACGGTCGAGGTACTCGCCCGGATGGGGATCCGGACCGTCGCGGATGTCGCAGCGACGCCGCTGCCGTCGCTGCGGAAGATCCTGGGCGCCACGGGGGAGCACGTCTACCGGCTGTCGTGGGGGATCGACCCGCGGCCGGTGACACCGGTCCGGCTGGAAAAGAGCATCGGCGCGGAAGAGACCTTTGCGGTGGACACGGCCGACGACGCCCTGCTGCACCGGGAGCTGTTGCGGCTCTCACACCGGACGGCGGAACGGCTTCGGAGCGCCGGCATGCATGCCAGGACTGTTGCACTGAAGCTGCGCTACGCGGACTTCTCCACGATTACCCGCAGCCGGACGGTCAGCACCCCGATTGACAGCGCGCAGTTGCTCTACGGCGTCGCCCTCCAACTGCTGGAGTCGGTTGGTGACCGGCCGATGACGGTCAGGCTCGTCGGGATCCGGGCGGAACAGCTCGAGGAGGCCGCCCAGGCGCCCCTGCAGCTCAGTCTGGACCGGCGGGATGACAACTGGCGCGCCGCCGAGCAGGCCCTGGACCGGGTCACCCGCAAGTTCGGCAACAAATCCGTGCTCCCGGCCCGCTTGCTGGACCCCGGGCGCGGCTCCGGCTGAGCCGCGAAGCCGACGGGAGCGTCTTTCAGAACAGGGCGCAACAAACTATCCTAGATATACGTAGATTTCGAACGACCGGATCAAACGTTCGGGCTGCCGGCCATGCCAACTAAACACCTTTCAGGGAACCCGGAATCCACATTTCGTCCAATGGCGGGGAATGGGAACCAGGCGGGAATCCCGAACGTTAGGGATTTAGGGACAAGGGTCGCGTCAAGTCTGGACGTTGGCCGACTTAAGGAGGTCGTGATGCCGCTCTCGGAGCACGAACAGAAGTTGCTGGAGCAACTTGAGAAGCAGCTGCACGAGGACGATCCCAAGTTTGCCAGTTCCATGGGCTCGGATCCGGGTCGCTCCTGGTCTACCCGGCATCTGGTCATTGGGGTCCTTGGCGCCTTGGCAGGGATCCTGTTGCTGTTGCTGGGGGTTTCGTTGCAAAGCATCATCGTCGGGGTGCTGGGCTTCATTGTGATGGGTGCCGGCGTCTATTTCGCGACGATGCGCAACTCCGGCGGCAGGGCCGCCGGCACCCGCGGAAAACCGGGCAAGCCGCGCAGTTCCTTTATGAGCAACCTTGAGGAGCGCTGGGAGGAACGGCACCGCGGGGATTCCTGACCGGGCGTTTCCGTTCGGCCGGCAGGGCCGCTCCTCCATTCCGCACCACCCAGGCCTCCGTCAGGCAAACTCAAGACCCGCTTCGGCGGGTCTTTTGCCGTTTAACCCGCATCTAACCGGCATCCGCTGCTCCGTTGGTGCCGTTGTGGGGCGCCAAAAGGGCACTTACGGAGCACCCGCTGCCGAGCCGGACCGACGCGAGCGGTGGGGCAGCTTGGGGGCTGCCCGGCAGCCGGCCGGAGGTGAAATTCCCTCCACTGCGCACCACTTTTCTCGCTTTCCTTTATTCGCAAGGAACTTTTGAGTCAAAGATGCACCAAATTTGCCCAAAAACACGCCGAATGTCGTTGACGGGGGAGTGAAGTGGAGTAATGTGGAGGACGTAAGAGGGTAGTGGCAGCACAGGGGACGTTGGACTTCCTACAACAGACAGGTGGTGGGCCGTGTTTCTCGGCACTCATTCGCCGCGTCTGGACGAAAAGGGTCGAATCATCCTCCCAGCGAAGTTCCGCGAGGAACTTGCCAGCGGACTGGTTCTCACAAGGGGCCAGGAACGTTGCATCTACGTCTTCAGTGAGGCGGAATTCGGCCGGGTTCACGAACAGATGCGGGAGGCTCCAATCTCCTCCAAGCAGGCTCGTGACTACATCCGCGTTTTCCTCTCTGGAGCCTCCGACGAGGTACCTGACAAGCAGGGGCGCGTGACGATTCCGCCGGCGCTCCGGGAATACGCAGGTCTCGGCAGGGAGCTGGCCGTCATCGGCGCAGGCACCCGGGCGGAGATCTGGGACGCCCAAGCCTGGAACGAGTACCTGGCCGAAAAGGAAACCGCCTTCTCGGAAACCGACGACGCCATTCCGGGAATTCTCTGAAGCCCGCCGGCACCGTCAGCACCACCGCTTCTTGATCGAGATCTCCAGCCGCCCATCCGGCAGTTCACCTGGCTCACTTCCCCGGAGCCAGGCGGGCCGCAGGGTAGGCGCGGATGGGGATCTGGACCAAGAAGCACAGCACCACCCGACAGGCACTCCCTCCAACGAAAGGACGCAGGCATGAGCGACGACTCCAACCAGGCGAAGCCTACGTCCGAACGCCATGTACCGGTCCTCAAGGACCGGTGCATCAATTTGTTGGCACCGGGTTTCGAAGCGGCCCGACGCCGGGGCGAGACGCCCGTCGTCGTCGACGCGACGCTCGGCATGGGGGGACACTCCGAAGCCATGCTGCAGCGGTTCCCCGACCTGCACCTGATCGGCATCGACCGCGACGAGGAAGCCCTCGCCCTGGCGGGGGAGCGCCTGAAGCCCTTCGCCTCCCGGATCGACCTGGTCCACGCGGTGTACGACGAAATCCCCGAGGTCCTCGAGGACCTCGGCTTCACCGAGGTCCACGGCATCCTGATGGACCTCGGCGTCTCCTCACTGCAGCTGGACGAGCGCGAACGCGGCTTCGCCTACTCCTTCGACGCGCCGCTGGACATGCGCATGGACACCAGCCGCGGCCAGACCGCCGCCGACGTCGTGAACAACTACAGCGAAGAAGACCTCGTCCGGATCATCCGCAAGTGGGGCGAGGAAAAATTCGCCGGCCGGATCGCCAACCGGATCGTGGCGGCCCGCGCCGAAAAGCCGTTCACCACCACCGGGGAACTTGTCGAGACTATCCGCGCCGTGGTTCCCGCCGGCGCGGCCAAGACCGGCGGCCACCCGGCCAAGCGCACCTTCCAGGCACTCCGGATCGAGGTCAATGAGGAGCTCGACGTCCTGGAGCGCGCGATTCCGGCAGCCGTGGCCTCGATCGCCGTCGGCGGCCGGGTTGTCGTGATGTCCTATCACTCGCTGGAGGACAAGATCGTCAAGGCCGTCTTCCAGGCCGGTTCCAAGTCCTCGGCCCCGCTGGGCTTCCCGGTGGAACTCGAGGAACACAAGGCCGAACTCAAGACGCTGACCAAGGGCACCGAGGTGCCCACCGCAGCAGAAATCGCAGAAAACCCACGGGCCGCCTCCGCCAGGCTCCGCGCCGTGGAACGCATCAAAGCCAGGAGAGTCGCATGAGCACCGCCGCCGTCAACAGGTTCCCCGTTGCCACCGCAGCCACAGCCCGTGCGTTGCCGGAGCTGCGGCCGGGTGCGCCGGCCCGCAAGACCCGCACCCCGCTCTCCGTCGTGCGCACCGCTCCGCGCAAGCGCCGGGCGCCCTTCGTCGTGATGTGCTTCGGGATCCTGGCAGTGGCGCTGATGGCGGTGCTGGTCCTGAACATCTCCGTTTCCTCGGCGCAGTACCAGCTGGTGGAGCTGCGGGCCAAGCAGTCCACCCTGACCAAGCAGAACCAGGACCTGACGCAGCAGGTGCAAAACTTCGACGCCCCGCAGAACCTGGCCGCCAAGGCCACGGAGCTGGGTATGGTGGCCTCCACGAGCAAGGGCCAGATCGACCTTTCCACCCTGGCAGTGACCGGAAAGGCGAAGCCGGCCGTCAAGGGCGATACCCCCGGTGCCGTGATTGCCGCGCCGGCCGTGGCCGGCCAGGTCAACGTGGTTCCGGCAGCTTCTGCGAAGGACCCGCTCGCCAACCGCAAGCCGGCCGAGAGTATCCCGGCCGCCGCGGTGCCGGCTGTCCCCGCGGTACCTGCGGTCCCCGTCCCGGCGCCGGCGCCCGTGCCGGCCGTCAACCTGCACGGCGGTTCCATCCCGGCCCCCGCGCAGAAGATCCCCGGAAAATAGCCGACGGGACCAACGACCAGCCAGGCAAGCAGCAAGGAAACATCGTGGCGCAGAACACCGGCAAGGCACGCGCGGGCAAGACGCCCAGCGCCACGCGGCGGCTGCGGCTCGGGCTGGGCATCATGCTCTCGCTCCTGCTCGTCGTCGGCGGAAAGCTTTTCCTGGTCCAGGGCCTCGACGCCGGCGGCATGGCCGAGGCGGCCCTCAAGAACAGGCTCAAGCCCATTGAGCTGCCCGCGGAGCGTGGCAGCATCCTCGACGCCCACGGCACGGTCCTGGCCAGCAGCGTGATCCGCTACAACGTCGTAGTGGACCAGACCGTCAACACCAAGACCGAATCCTTCCCGCGGCTCGAACAGGTCGACGGCAAGGACACGATCGTCAAAATCCCGCGCGACCAGGGCATCGAAGAGCTCGCGAACGTCCTCGGGATGAAAAAGGACGACCTCAAGGAGGCGTTGACCGGCAAGCAGCGCTACTACATCGTGGCGAAAGACATCCGGCCCGACGTCGAAGACCGAATTTCGAAGCTTCAGATCCCCGGCATCGTCACGGAGGGCACCAGCAAGCGGGTCTACCCCAATGGTTCCGTGGCCGGCGGAATCGTCGGTTTCCTCAAGGACGGCACCACGGGCCAGGCCGGGCTCGAACAGACCCAGGACGATGTGCTCAACGGCACGGCCGGGAAGCGGCTTTTCGAAATCGGTGCCGACGGGCTGCGGATCCCGGTGGGCGTGGACCAGTTCACCCCGGCCGTGAACGGCAAGGACATCAAGCTCACGCTCAATTCCGACCTGCAGTACTTCGCCCAGCAGGCCATCCAGAGCCAGAAGGACAAGCTCAGCGCCGAATGGGGTGTCATTGTCGTATCGGACGTCAAGACCGGCAACATCGTGGCAATGGCGGACACCAATGCTCCGGACCCCAACGCCCCCGGCAAGGTGGACGCCAAGGACCGGGGCGTCCGTGCCGTGACCGCCGCCTATGAGCCGGGTTCGGTGGAGAAGATGATCACGGCTGCGGCACTCATCGAAGAGGGCAAGTCCAGCCCGCTGGACAGGTTCACGATCCCGCCGTCCTACACCGTGGACGGCCAGAATTTCACCGACGCTTTTGAGCATGGCACCGAGGAACGCACCCTGGCCGGCATCCTGGGGTACTCGATGAACACCGGCACCGTCATGGCGGGCCAGCGGTTGAGCAAGGACCAGCGGCATGACTGGCTGCAGAAGTTCGGCATCGGCGAAACCCCGGACATCGGCCTGCCCGCCGAGGCCAAGGGCATCCTGACGCCGGCCGACCAGTGGGACGGCCGGCAGGAGTACACGGTGCTCTTCGGCCAGGGTGTTGCCCAGTCGACGTTGCAGACAGTCCGCGCCTACCAGAGCATCGCCAACGACGGCGTCATGCTCCAGCCGCGCCTGATCGACAGCTACATCAACCCCGACGGCACCGAGGAAAAGGTGCCCGCCAAGGAGAGCCGGCAGGTCGTCTCCAAGGACACCGCCAAGCAGGTGCGCGACATCCTCGAAAGTGCAGTGACTGAGGGCGAGATCAAGGAAGCGGCTATCGACGGCTACCGGGTTGGGGCCAAAACCGGAACGTCCCAGTCGCCGTGCGATGACGGAAAGTCCGGGTACTGCGGCTTCACCGCCTCGATGGTGGGAATGGCGCCGATGGACGATCCGCGGTTTATTGTTGAAGTGGTCCTGCAACGGCCCAAGGGCAATATTTACGGCATCACCAACGGACCGGTGTTCCGCTCGGTGATGAGCCAGACGCTTCGCACCTACAACGTCCAGCCGTCCACGGGGGAGCCGGCCAGGCTGCCGCAGTACGCCAAGTAGCACCCAACACCACGAGTCAGCAGCAACAACCAGTTTCACGCAGCCGGGCCTGCGTGCGGGCAATGCTCCGCGCACGGCGCCAGCTGCCTAAGCACCACACGACGGAGACCCCCTTGTCAGAGCTCAATGCCCAGGATGCGGCTACCGCGCCGACCGGCCAGGACTCCAGCGCGGCGTTCCGGCCCGCGACGGTTGCCGCTGTGCCGCTGGAAACCATCGGCGAGTGGATCGGCGTCATGGTTCCCGGCGCCTCCGCTGCCGTCCCGGTCACCGGGATCTCGCTGAACTCCCGGGCCGTCCAGCCCGGGGACCTGTACGTTGCCCTGCCGGGCGCTACCCGGCACGGCGCGGACTTCGTCTCCCAGGCGGTCGACGCCGGCGCCGTCGCGGTGCTGACGGACGACGCCGGCGCGCGCCTGCTGGCCCTCTCCAACGACATCTCGGTACCCGTGCTGCTGGCCGAGGAGCCGCGCAGCCTGGTGGGCCGCCTCTCCGCCCAGATCTACCGGAGCCGGCCGGACAACGCGGCAGCCCCGGCCCTGTTCGGCGTCACCGGGACCAACGGCAAGACCACCACCACGTACTTCATCAACTCCCTGCTGCAGGGACTCGGGCGAAAGACCGGGCTGATCGGCACCATCGAGATCCTGGCCGGTGGCGAAGCGATCCCGAGCCTGCTCACGACCCCCGAGTCAACGGACGTGCACGCCCTGCTGGCGCTGATGCGCGAACGCGGCCTCGACGCGGCCTCGATGGAGGTCTCCTCGCACGCCATCTCGTTCCACCGGGTTGACGGCGTGGTGTTCGACGTCGCCGGCTTCACCAACCTGACCCAGGACCACCTGGACCTGCACGGAACCATGACGGAGTACTTCGAGACCAAGGCCCGGCTCTTCACGTCTGGGCGCGCCCGGGCGGCCGTTGTGACCGTGGACGATGAGTGGGGCCAGAAGCTGGCCGCCGCCGCCGACATCCCGGTCACCACCCTCGCCACGGCCGGCACCGCTCCGGCCGGCAGCATCACGGGCGCTCCCGCCGCGGACTGGACCGTCGTCCATCCGCGGCCGCGCGGCCTCGGCACCGAATTCGGCCTCCGGCACCGGGACGGCACCGAACTGCGGGTGCACACCGGGTTGCCCGGCAGCTTCAACGTCGCCAACGCCGCACTGGCCACCGTCATGGTCCTCGCCGGCGGCACCGGCGCGGCCGAGGTACAGGCCGCGCTGGACAGTGCGGATCCGTTCATGGTGGCGGTTCCGGGGCGCATGCAGCTGGTCGCGACGGCCCCCGCCGCCGTCGTCGACTTCGCGCACAACCCGGACGCCCTCGAACGCGCGCTCGAAGCCGTGCGCTCCCCGGAGCCGGGCTCCAAGGTGATCATCGTCTTCGGCGCCACCGGCCAGCGCGACCACAGCAAACGGCCCGCGATGGGGGCCATTGCCGCCCGGCTCGCCGACGTCGTGATCGTCAGCGACGACGACCCGCACGATGAGGACGCCGCAGCCATCCGCGCCGACGTGATGGCGGGCGCCCTCGAGGCCAAAGCCGGCGGGGGCCTCGGCTGCACCGTCCTTGAGGTCTTTCCCCGCGACGCCGCCATCCGCAAAGCCGTGGAATTCGCGGGCCCGCAGGACACCATTTTGGTGGCCGGCCGCGGCCACGAGGTCTGGCAGGAGGTCAAGGGCGTCAACCTTGCCCTCGACGACCGGGTGGAGCTGCGGTCAGCCTTGACAGCTCGAGGATTCACCATTCTCGATGACCAGCGGATAGAGTCCTAAACCGAGATGATTGCATTTACCGCGGCGGAAATCGCCGAAATTACCCACGGCCGGCTGGCCGCAGATCCGGGCCTCACGCCCGGCTCTGTGGTGACCGACTCCCGCGAAGCCACGGCGGGTTCCCTTTACGTGGCCAAACCGGGGGAAGCCGCCGACGGGCACGATTTCGTGGCCGCCGCCTTCGACCGAGGAGCCGTGCTGGCCCTCGTGCAGCACGACGTTGCTGACGGCGCCGGACAACTCTACCCGGCTGTCGTTGTCGAGGACTCCGTGCTGGCCATGGGCGCGCTGGCTGCCGAAGCGGTCCGCCGGATCCGTGCCCGCCGGGCCGACGCCGGCCAGTCGTTCACCGTCATCGGCATCACCGGATCCGCGGGGAAGACCACCACGAAGGATTTGCTGGCCGGGATCCTGGCCGGACACGGCGAAACGGTGTCGCCGCAGGGTTCCTACAACGGCGAGGTCGGCGTGCCGCTGACCGTCTTCAAAGCCGGCTTCGACACCCGCTACCTGGTGATCGAGATGGGCGCCACCGGCATCGGCCACATCCGCTACCTCGCGGAACTGGTCCGCCCCGACATCGGCGTGGTGCTTGGCGTCGGCACGGCCCACGCCGGCGAATTCGGCGGCGTCGAGAACATCGCCGTGGCCAAGGGCGAACTGGTCGAAGCACTTCCCGCCGAGGGCACGGCAGTGCTGAACCTGGATGACGCCCGCGTGTCGGCCATGGCGAGCCGCACCAGGGCAACGGTCCTGGGGTTCTCCGCCCAGCCGGACAAGGCCGGCGAATCGGCCCCGGTCCTGGCCGAAGACGTTGAACTGAGCGCCGGGGGCAACCCCGAATTCGAGCTCCGCCTTCCCGGCGGCGACCGCCACCACGTGGCATCCCAGCTGATCGGCGCCCACCACGTGGCCAACCTGCTTGCTGCTGCCGGGGCCGCCCACGCCGCCGGAATCCCCGGCGAGCAGATCGCAGCCTCCCTCAGCGCCCAGTCGGCTGCCAGCCGCTGGCGGATGGAACGCACCGAGCGGCCCGACGGCGTGACCATCATCAACGACGCTTACAACGCCAACCCGGAGTCCATGCGGGCCGCTCTGCGGACCCTCGCTGACCTGGGCCGAGGCCGCCGGACCTGGGCAGTGCTCGGGGCCATGCTGGAGCTCGGCGAGGATTCCATCCGCGAGCACACCGCCGTCGGCACCCAGGTGGTCCGGCTCAACATCTCCCGACTGCTGGTGATCGGACGCGAGGCCCGCGCCCTGTACGTCTCTGCGGTCAACGAGGGGTCCTGGGGCGACGAATGCCTCTTCGCCGAAACCGTTGACGAGGCGTATGAGATCCTGCGCTCCGCCCTGGAGCCCGGCGACCTGGTCCTCTTCAAGTCATCCAACAGCATCGGCCTGCGCCATCTGGGGGATCGGATAGCATTACCCGCAACCGCCACTGAAGGGAGCCCGCTGCCGTGATCGCACTGCTGATGGGCTCCGGGCTGGCCCTGCTGCTCTCCTTCCTGGGCACACCACTCTTCATCCGGTTCCTGGTCCACAAGAGCTACGGGCAATTCATCCGGGACGACGGACCCACCTCGCACCACACCAAACGCGGGACGCCCACCATGGGCGGCACCGTCGTGGTCGTTGCGGTGCTGGCCAGTTATGGCATCACCCACCTCATCATGTGGATGATGAACCCGCTCTCGCCGGGGCCGTCCGCCTCGGCCCTGCTGCTGCTCTTCCTGATGGTCGGCATGGGGCTCGTGGGCTTCCTGGACGACTTCATCAAGATCTCCGCGCAGCGCAGCCTGGGCCTCAACGCCAAAGCCAAACTCATCCTGCAGGCCGCGGTCGGCATCATCTTCGCGGTCCTCGCGCTCCAGTTCCCGGACGAGAACTTCGTCACCCCGGCCTCGTACCAGATCTCCCTGGTCCGGGACATTCCGTGGCTGAACCTCGCGTTCGGCGGCACCGTGGTCGGTGCGATCCTGTTCGTGCTCTGGTCCAACCTCATCGTCACCGCCGCCACCAATGGGGTGAACCTCACCGACGGGCTGGACGGCCTGGCCGCCGGCGCCTCCGTCATGGTGTTCGGCGCGTACACCCTGATCGGCATCTGGCAGAGCAACCAGTCCTGCGGCTCGCCCCGGCAGGCCGGCAGCGGCTGCTACACCGTCCGCGATCCGCTGGATCTTGCGCTCCTCGCCGCCATCCTCAGCGCAGCGCTGGTCGGCTTCCTCTGGTGGAACACCTCGCCGGCGAAGATCTTTATGGGCGACACCGGCTCGCTGGCCATCGGCGGAGCCGTCGCAGGCTTCGCGATCCTCTCCCGGACCGAACTGCTGCTCGCCTTCATCGGCGGCCTCTTCGTCCTGATCACCCTCTCGGTCATCATCCAGGTGGGCTACTTCAAGATCACCAAGGGCAAACGGTTCTTCAAGATGGCCCCGCTGCAGCACCACTTCGAACTGAAGGGCTGGGCCGAAGTGACCGTCGTGGTCCGGTTCTGGATCCTGTGCGGACTCTTCGTGGCCGCCGGCCTGGGCATCTTCTACGCCGAATGGGTGGTGCTGCTGTGAGCGGAACGATTCCCGAGCCGCTGGCCACCTCGCCCAGGCTCGACACCCTCACCAGCTGGGATTCGGACTGGTCCGGGCTCCGCGTCGTCGTGACCGGCATCGGGATCTCCGGTTTCGCAGCTGCCGACACCCTGATTGAACTCGGCGCCCGGGTGGTCGTGGTGGACGCCGCGGACAGCGCCAAGGCGCGGGCCCAGGCGGACACGCTCCGGATTGTCGGGGCCGCCGAGGTGTTGCTGGGCGACGACGCGGTCACCGCAGTGCCGAAGGTCGACGGCGAAAAGCCCGAACTCATTGTCACCTCGCCAGGCTGGCGCCCGGACCAGGCGCTGCTCGCCGCGGCCGCCCGGGCCCACATCCCCATCTGGGGCGACGTCGAACTCGCCTGGCGCGTGCGCGAACGCCAGGGCCGCAAAACCGCGGACTGGCTCACCATAACCGGCACCAACGGCAAGACCACAACGGTCGGCCTGACCGAATCCATGCTGCAGGCCGCCGGGCTCAAGGCGATCGCCGTTGGCAACGTCGGCACCCCCATCCTGGACGCCCTCCGCGACCCGGTGGACTACGACGTCTTCGCCGTCGAACTCTCCAGCTTCCAGCTGCACTGGAGCCATTCGGTGTCCCCGGTGGCCAGTGTGTGCCTCAACGTCGCCGAAGACCACGTCGACTGGCACGGCTCCTATGACTCGTACCTTGCGGACAAAGCCAAGGTGTACGAACGGACCCAGAAGGCGTGCATCTACAACGCCGAACAGATCGAGACCGAGCGCATGGTGGAGGACGCCGACGTCGTGGAGGGCTGCCGCGCGGTGGGCTTCACCACGCTCACCCCGGCCATCAGCATGCTGGGCGTCGTCGAGGGCTTGCTCGTGGACCGGGCTTTCATCCCCGAGCGGAAGGACAGCGCCGCCGAGCTGGCCGCGATGACCGACCTCGGGCCGGTGGCGCCACGGCACATGGTGGCTAACGCCCTCGCCGCTGCCGCCCTGGTGCGCGCCTACGGCGTGGAGCCGTCCGCCGTCCGCCAGGGCCTGCAGAACTACCTGCCCGGGGACCACCGTATCCAGCCGGTGGCCCGCCATGAGGGCGTGCTCTGGATCAACGATTCGAAGGCCACCAACCCGCACGCCGCGTCGGCCTCGCTCTCGGCTTTCGAGAACGTGGTGTGGATCGCCGGGGGCCTGTCCAAGGGTGTGAATTACGACGCATTGATCCGGGACAACGCCCGGCGTCTCAAGGCCGTCGTGCTGATCGGGGCGGACTCGTCGGACCTGCGGGCCTCGCTCCAGCGACACGCGCCGGATGTCCCCGTAATCGGCCACGCGAAGGGCGACACTGAAGAGGTGCAGACTGCCGGAACTGCCCACGCCGACGCAGGCCCCTCGCCGATTTTCGGAGAGACTGTGATGGCGCGGGCCGTGGCGTCAGCGGCACAGCTGGCCACCTCCGGGGACACTGTGCTCCTGGCCCCGGCAGCTGCGTCCATGGATCAGTTCTCTTCCTATGCTCACCGTGGCGACGCCTTTATCGAAGCTGTCCGCGAGCTCGTGGAAGGGCAGGCTCAGACCACCGAGGAGTAGTAATGGTCAGCACGCCCACCCGTCCCACGGCGGCACGGACCCCTGCCGCAGGCAGCAAACCAGGCAGTAAACCAGGCAGCAAACCCGCCGGCGCGGCATCGCCTCCCGCCGGACCACGGCCCGCGGACCGCGTCCGCGGCTGGTACCGCGGCTTCTGGTCCGCCCTGGAGGGCACCGGGAAGTCCCGGAACGGCTCCACCTATTACCTGATCCTCGGATCCACCCTCGCACTGACCGCGATCGGCATCATGATGGTGCTGTCCGCCTCCAGCGTGGAGGCGATCGCCGCGGGGGAGTCACCCTATTCCGCTGCCCTCAAGCAGGGGCTCTTTGCCGCCATCGGTGTGTTTGTGATGTTCGTGCTGTCGCGCGTCAACGTGGTGTGGCTGAAACGCCTCGCCTGGCCGGCCATTGTCCTGGCGGTCATTCTCTTGGGGCTGGTGCTCCTGATCGGACGCAGCACACTAGGCAACCAGAACTGGATCGACGTCGGGCCGTTCACCTTCCAGCCCTCGGAAGCGGCAAAGCTCGCGCTGGCACTCTGGATGGCGACGGTGCTCAACCGAAAGGCCAAGCTCCTCGACAATTGGCGGCATGTCCTGGTCCCGGTGGTCATCCCCGGAGCCGCTGCGATCCTGGTGCTGATCCTCGCTGGAAACGATCTTGGCACGGCCATGATCGTCATGATGATCCTGGCTGCCGGATTATTCTTTGCCGGTGTGCAGCTTTACCTGTTCGGCATCGCCGGCGCGGTGCTGGCGGCCGGCACGGCTTTCCTGGCGATCACGAGCCCCAACCGGATGTGCCGCATCCTGTCCTGGACCGGGCAGACTTGCGCCGACGGATCCGACCTGAACTACCAGTCCACCAACGGTCTGTACGGGCTGGCGTCCGGAGGCTGGTTCGGCGTCGGTCTGGGCCAGAGCCGGCAGAAGTACAGCTGGATTCCGGAAGCCCACAACGACTTCATTTTCGCCATCATCGGCGAAGAGCTCGGCTTGATCGGCACCATCGTTGTCCTGGTCCTGTTCGCCATCCTGGGCACGGCCATGTACCGCGTGGTGGTGGCTCAGCAGGATCTGTTCCACCGCGTCCTTGCGGGTGCGATCATGGTGTGGCTGCTCGGCCAGGCCACCGTCAACATGGCCGTGGTCACCGGGCTGCTCCCCGTGGTGGGTGTTCCGTTGCCCTTCATTTCCTATGGCGGCTCGGCCCTGCTGATGTCGCTCTGTGCCGTCGGCGTAGTGTTGTCCTTGGCCCGGGCACAGATGGAACCGAACATGCAGCCGAAGGGGCTGTTCAAGTTCGGGCCCGCCGGGTTCACTAAAGTCCTCCGCAAGCAGGCAGCTGCCCGGAGCGGAACCCAGCGTCCGGCCGCTGCACCCCCGGCGCCGGCGGCCAAGTCCCGTGCCGCCCGTACCGCGGCCGGAAGCTCCCCTGCCGGAAGCACCGCGGGCCGGAAGCCCGGTGCCAGGACCCCCGCCCCCAAGAACCCCGCACGAAAGCGCAGCTAGCCCCATGAAGACCGACTCGTCCCTCTCCGTCGTCCTCGCCGGCGGCGGCACCGCCGGGCACATCAGCCCCCTGCTGGCCATCGCCAACGCCATCCTGGAGGTCCGTCCCGAGGCGCGGCTGCTGGCCGTGGGTACTCCGGGCGGGATGGAGACCCGGCTGGTTCCGGCCGCCGGGCTGGAACTGGCCACCGTCAGCCGCGTGCCGTTTCCGCGCAAACCATCGCTCGAGCTGCTCCGGCTTCCGGGCAAGCTCGCTGGCGCCGTCCGGCAGGCCGGCACCATCCTGGACGAAGCCGGCGCGGACGTCCTCGTGGGCGTTGGCGGCTACGTCTGCACCCCGCTGTACCTTGCCGCCTGGCGCCGCAAGATTCCCATCGTGGTGCATGAGGCCAACACCCGGGCCGGGCTCGCGAACCGGGTCGGCGCCCGGCTGAGCCGTTACGTCGCCGTAGCGTTCGCGGAGACCAGGATCCGCGGGGCCCGGCATGTCGGCATGCCGATGCGCCGCGAAATCTCCGGCCTCGACCGGACTACTGCCCGGGCGGCCGCACGCACCGCGCTCGGACTGGAACAGCACAAACCCAGCCTGATTGTCACCGGCGGTTCGTCCGGGGCGCAAAGCATCAACCGTGCCATCGCCGCTTCCGTTGCCGCGCTGGCCGACGCGGGCATCCAGACCCTGCACATCACCGGACGCGGCAAGACCGTCCATGACGCGCAGGGCAAACTGCTGGCCGCGCCCGGCTACCGCCAGGTCGAGTACGTGGACGGCATGGAGCTGGCCTACGCCGCCGCGGACCTGCTGCTGGCACGTTCCGGTGCCGCGACCGTGTGCGAGGTCGCCGCCGTCGGCGTTCCGGCCGTCTTCGTCCCGCTGCCGATCGGCAACGGGGAACAGGCCCTGAACGCGGCGGCCCTGGTCAACGCCGGCGCCGCAGTCCTGGTCGAGGACGCCGCGTTCGACGCCGGCTGGGTCAGCGCCAATCTCATCCCGCTGCTGGGCGACGGCGCCCGGCTGGACCGGATGGCCGCCGAAGCAGAGCAACTGGGCATTCGGGACGCCGACCGGCGGATGGCCGCCCTGGTCCTCGAGGCCGCGCAATCAGCGCAGGCCACGCAGGCCGCGCCCGGCCACTAGCGCAGCAATGTGGAACAGCAGCACCCCTGAACGGCAGCACCTTTGAATGGCAGCACCTTTGAACGGCAGCACCCTTGAATGGCAGCACCTTTGAACGGCAGCACCCTTGAACAGCAGCACCCTTGAACGGCAGCACCTTTGAACGGCAGTGACATCGAACAGCAGGCAGGAAGCGGTAAAGCAATGACCCAGGCCCAGAACGGCACTCCGCCGGCGGCCCGCACCCAGGAATCGCTGGGCCGCGTGCACTTCATCGGCATCGGCGGGGTGGGGATGTCCGCCGTCGCGCGCATCATGGTGGCCCGGGGCCTGCCGGTGAGCGGCTCCGACGCCAAGGACCTTCCGGTCATGGCTGAGCTGGCCGCGGCTGGCGCCCGGATCGCGGTCGGCTACGACGCGGCGAACCTCGGCGATGCCCAGACCGTCGTCGCCGGGTCGGCCATTCGCCAGGACAACCCCGAGCTGGCCGCCGCCCACGCCGCCGGACTGCCTGTGCTGCACCGTTCCGAGGCCCTGGCCGCGACGATGGCGCAGGACACCGCCGTCACGGTCGCCGGGACGCACGGCAAATCCACCACGACCTCGATGATCACGGTGCTCCTGCAGGGCGCCGGGCTGGACCCGTCCTTCGCCATCGGCGCCAACGTCCCAGCCCTCGGCGTCAACGCGGCCACCGGGACGTCCCCGGTCTTCATTGCGGAAGCCGACGAGTCGGATGGCTCGTTCCTGAACTACCGCCCGCAGATCGCCGTTGTGACCAACGTCGAACCGGACCACCTGGACCACTACGGCACCGCGGAAGCGGTCTATGCCTCATTCGACCGGTTCACCGCCCTGCTTCCCGCGGACGGCCTGCTGGTGGCCTGCGCGGACGACGACGGCGCCCGCGCCCTCGCGCAGCGCACCCGGGAGCGGAACAACACCCGGGTCGTCCTCTACGGGACGGCCGAGGACGCCGACGTGAAGCTGCACGACGGCGGCCCCGGCGACGTCTCGATCACCACCCCCGCAGGGCGCTTCGCCGTCGAACTCCAGGTGCCGGGCCGGCACAACGCCCTGAATGCCGCCGCGGCCTTCGCGGTGGCGACGGAACTCGGCGTCGCGCCAGAGGCGGCGGCCGGCGCGCTGGCGAACTTCTCCGGCGCCGCGCGCCGCTTCGAATTCAAGGGCGAGGTTGGCGGCGTGCGGGTGTACGACGATTACGCCCACCATCCCACCGAGGTCCGCGCCGCCCTCGCCGCGGCCCGCTCGGTGGCCGGCGAACACCGGGTCCACGTGCTGTTCCAGCCGCACCTGTTTTCCCGCACCCGGGAATTCGCGCACGAGTTCGCGGCGGCCCTGAATGCCGCGGACACGGCCCTGGTGCTGGACATCTATCCGGCCCGGGAAGACCCCATCCCGGGAGTCACCAGCCAGCTCATCGCCGACCACCTCGGCTCCCGCGGCAGGCTCGTCGGCCCCGGCGAGGAAGCCGTCCGGGCCGTGCTCGAGGCCGCGGCGCCGGGGGACATCGTGCTCACGGCCGGCGCCGGAGATGTCACGGCCTACGGACCGCTGATCGTCGAGGCGCTGAGGACCGAGGCACAGGATGGCTAGTACCCGCCGTCCCAGCTATCCCTCCCGCGGGCTGCCGGACGTCATCTCGGCGTCGAAAGAAGATTCCGCCACCCCGGCTCCAACAACCCAGACGCCGGCCGGTGCGGGCCAGGGCGGGCCCGCCACGCCGGAGACACAGCGCGGCAACGTACTGTCCTTCCCCGAACCCAAAGCCAAGCGGCGCCGCCGGATCGTGCTCAGCACGGCCGGGGTGATCGTGGCGCTCCTCGCCGGAATCGTGGCGGCGGCCATCTACTCTCCCTGGCTGGCCGTCCAGACGGTCTCCGTGGAGGGCACCCGGATGCTCACCCCGGAGCAGATCAAGGCAGCCTTGGCGCCGCTTCAGGGCAAGCCGCTGCCGCAGATCAGCGATGATCAGGTCAGCGGGTTGCTGCAGCCCCTGGTCCAAGTCAAGGCTGTCACCACCCAGGCGCGCCCGCCCTCCACCCTGCAGGTGAAGATTGTCGAGCGCGTGCCGGTGGCGCTGCTCAAACAGGGCCAGGCGTTCCAACTTGTGGACGTCGACGGCGTCCCGCTCGGCACTGCCACGGACCCCGCCTCGGTCAAGCTTCCGGTCGTTGACGGCGGCGGCGGGGCCCTGAACCAGGACCTGTTCCACGCGGTCACGGCAGTTCTCGGGGCGCTGCCCCCGGATGTGCTCGCCAGGCTCTCCGACGCCTCGGCCAAATCCGCCGACGCGGTGGAACTCAAGCTCGTGGACGGGCAGACCATTGTGTGGGGCAACGCGGGGGAGAAGGAGCTGAAGGCGAAGGTGCTTGCGGCGTTGTTGAAGGCTCCGGCGGACCCGAAGAATCCGGTCCGGGTCTACGACGTCAGTGTGCCGCGGCATCCGGTCACCCGATAGCCATGAATCACTTACATGCACGCTGCTCCGGGCGATAGTGCAACTGGTGCTTCCGCCGGGATCCGGCGCGGCCCAAAAAGCTGCCGCAAGGCAGAAACGGAAGGCATTTCCCCGGTATTACCGCGACACGCGGCGCCGGTTATTGAATGTCCCCGGCATAGGAAATAGCGTCACAGACATGAGTTACTTGACATAACTATAACCTTCAACTGGAAGGTTAAGGTTGCAAGCTTCAAGCTTGACTCCATCAGTTTTCGCAACAGAACACGAACAAGGGACACGTAACGTGGCAGCTCCGCAGAATTACTTGGCCGTCATCAAGGTCGTCGGCATCGGCGGCGGTGGCGTGAACGCAGTCAACCGCATGATCGAAGTCGGTCTCCGCGGCGTCGAATTCATCGCCATCAACACCGACGCGCAGGCGCTGTTGATGTCCGACGCCGACGTCAAGCTCGACGTCGGACGCGAGCTGACCCGCGGCCTGGGCGCCGGTGCGAATCCTGAGGTCGGCCGGCAGGCTGCGGAGGACCACGCCGACGAAATCGAAGAAGTCATCCGTGGCGCCGACATGGTCTTCGTCACCGCCGGCGAAGGCGGCGGCACCGGCACCGGCGGCGCGCCCGTTGTGGCCCGCATCGCCCGTTCGCTGGGCGCACTGACAATCGGCGTCGTTACCCGTCCGTTCACTTTCGAAGGCCGCCGGCGCGCCGGCTCCGCGGAGGCCGGCATCGACGCCCTGCGTGACGAGGTCGACACCCTGATCGTTATCCCGAACGACCGGTTGCTCTCGATCAGCGACCGGAACGTCTCGGTGCTGGACGCGTTCCGCTCCGCCGACCAAGTCCTGCTGTCCGGTGTCCAGGGCATCACGGACCTCATCACCACCCCGGGCCTGATCAACCTCGACTTCGCGGACGTCAAGTCCGTCATGCAGGGCGCGGGCTCCGCGCTGATGGGCATCGGCTCGGCCCGCGGCGAAGACCGCGCCGTCAAGGCTGCGGAACTGGCCATCGCCTCCCCGCTGCTGGAAGCGTCCATCGACGGCGCCCACGGTGTCTTGCTGTCCATCCAGGGCGGCTCGGACCTCGGCCTGTTCGAAATCAACGAAGCCGCCCGCCTGGTCCAGGAAGTCGCCCACCCGGAGGCCAACATCATCTTCGGCGCCGTAATCGACGACGCCCTGGGCGATGAAGCCCGCGTGACCGTGATCGCCGCCGGGTTCGACGACGTCAAGGCCACCTCACCCTCGATGGACCAGTCCCAGCCCGCTCCCGCGCGCCCCGCCGCACCCGCACCGGCTCCGGCCCAGGCTCCCGCCTCGGCCTCCGTCCAGCCGCTGCACGCCGGCGTCGGCGCCTCGGGACTCAGCAACTGGGGCCAGCAGCGCCCCTCCGCCGTCCCGGCCGACTCGGGGTTTGACGTTGACCTGCCCTCCGTGGTCGAACCGGACCTCTCCGGCCGCCACTCGGACGACCTGGACGTTCCCGACTTCCTGAAGTAGGGCCAGCGGTCCACCATCAACAATCAACACCATGGCACCGCCCCCGGGCGGTGCCATGGTGCTTTCGCGGGTTACGGTGTTTGGTATGAAGTTTTCAATGGTGCAGGTTCCTGACGTGGCGGTGGGCTGAGTGTTCTCCTGGCGAGCCGAGGTGCGGCCCGGCGTCTGGGCGGCGTTCACGAACGTTGCGGCAGGCAACCTGGCGCTCCACGTCGGCGACGATCCGGCCGCGGTGCACGCGCGCCGAGCAGCCCTCGAAGAGGCCGCAGGGCTGGGCTCGCGGCACTTCCGGTTTATGAACCAGATCCACGGCAACGAAGTGGCCGTCATCGCCGGTCCCGCCCCCGCCGACCCGCGGCCGCCCGGGGCCCCCACTGCCGACGCGATGGTCTCCGTAGGGGAGCCGCTGGCAGTCATGGTGGCCGACTGCGTGCCGATCGTGCTGGTGGGGGAGGGTGGCGCAGGCGGCCCGTCAGGGCCTGTGCTGGGGGTTGTCCACGCCGGCCGGCCCGGCTTGGCTGCCGGGGTGGTCCCGGCCGCCGTGGCACAGATGGATGCGCTCGGAGCCACCACCGTCAGCGCCTGGATCGGCCCCTCCATCTGCGGGAAGTGCTACGAGGTTCCGGAGGACATGCGCGCTGATGTCGCTGCGCTCGTTCCGGCGGCTTGGTGCACCACATCACACGGCACGCCGGGCCTGGACCTGCCAGCAGGGGTCCGCAGCCAGCTGGAGGCTGCGGGTGTCGCCGTCGAATATTCCGGCGGGTGCACCCGCGAGGACGCGGAACTGTTCTCGTACCGCCGCGACCACCATACGGGCCGGTTCGCTGGCCTTGTCTGGACTGCCGGTGCAGGGGCGCGCGCGTGAAGGCGCCAGCAGCGGCGTCCGGCAGCCACGACCCGCGCCTCGCGGAACTGCGTGAACGGCTCGCGGTTGTCCGACAACGGATCGACTCCGCGGTGGCCGACGCCGGACGGCAGGCCGAGCCGCCGCAGCTGATCGTGGTCACCAAGTTCCACCCGGCCGAGGATGTCGAGCGGCTGGCCGCCCTGGGGATCACCGACGTCGGCGAGAACCGTGACCAGGAGGCGGCGGACAAGGCCGCCCGGCTGGCGGAGCTGCGGCTGCGCTGGCACTTCATCGGCCAGCTGCAAAGCAACAAGGCCAAATCCGTGGTGCGATATGCCCACGCCGTGCACTCCGTGGACCGGCCCCAGCTGGCCGCTGGCCTTGCCAAGGCGGTGCGCGCAGAGCAGGAGCGCACGGGCCGGGCGGACCTTGAGTGCTTCATCCAGGTCAGCCTGGACGAGGACGCCGACGGCCACCGCGGCGGTGCCCTGCCGGCGGACGTCCCGGGCCTGGCCGAGGTGCTCTCAGCCTCCCCGGGCCTCCGCCTGGCAGGAGTAATGGCCGTGGCGCCCCTCGCGGCAGACCCTGAGGCGGCATTTGAAAAACTGGCGGCCATTTCCGCCCGGCTCCGCAGCGAGTATCCGCAGGCCACCGCCATCTCAGCCGGCATGAGCCAGGACCTCGAGGCTGCCATCCGTTGCGGGGCGACACACCTACGAATTGGCTCCGATATTCTCGGTCCGCGCCCGGCACTGCGGTAGGTTCGACGTATTGGAAGGTAATGGCGGGGATTCCAATGCAGTGTTTACAAAACAGTGACTCCAACACAGTCAAGTCACAAAGCGGCCCGCATACGGACACGATTAGGAGTCGACCATGGCTGGCGCTCTGCGCAAGACAATGATCTATCTTGGGCTCGCTGATGGCGACGAACACTATGAGTCCGAGCATCAAACCCCGCACAAGGATGAGGACGATTCCATGGAGCACGACCGCGAGGAGCGCCGCGCACCGGCCCCTGTCCGCGAGGCCACCCGGGAAGAGCCCTACGCCGCTGAAGAGGAATACCGCGCACCCGTGACACCCATTAAGCGAGCGGCCGCGAGCCGCGACGAAACCACCGGCCTCCGGCAGATCACGACGATCCACCCGCGGTCCTACAACGACGCCAAGCTGATCGGCGAAAGCTTCCGTGATGGCATCCCCGTCATCATGAACGTCACCGACATGGGCGAAGCGGACGCCAAGCGGCTCGTGGACTTCTCGGCCGGCCTTGTCTTCGGCCTGCGCGGCAGCATCGAGCGGGTGACCAACAAGGTGTTCCTGCTCTCGCCGTCGTACGTCGAAGTGATCGGCGACGACAAGAAGATCAGCGAGACCCAGGCCAGCTTCTTCAACCAAAGCTAGTCCAGGATTCGGGCACGGATGCCGGGCGGGGAGACCTGCCTGGCATCCGTGCCCGACTTTCCGTGCTGGAATGGACGTGCTGGAATGGATGAGCAACCACTGTCGGGCTACTGCGGTATCCGGAATGATCATGGAGATATGAGCTAACTCATGGGAATTGTTTTCGGACTCGTCTACATCGCACTGCTGCTCTTTTTCGTCGCGCTCATCATCCGACTGATCTTCGACTGGGTGCAGATGTTCGCCCGCAGCTGGCGTCCGCGCGGCGTGGCCCTCGTCACCGCCCATGCCGTCTACTCCGTTACGGACAGGCCCCTGAAGCTGCTCGGCCGGATCCTCCCGCCGTTGCGGCTCGGCGGAATCTCGCTGGACCTGGCGTTCCTGGTGCTCTTCTTGGCCGTTTCGGTGGCCATGGGCGTTGCCCGGTACTTCACGTACGCGCAGCCGCTCGCCACGTAACCCCGGCGGCGGACCAGCTCCGCCCGCCGAAAAAGATATAAAACTCTGGTTTGACACCGCGGTGTTGAATTAGAGGAACCAGACCATATTTAGGTACCGTAGTTTTGACGGCCGGAAGGCCTCCTGACTAACTAGACCAACGAGGTGACCAGATGGCTTTGACGCCAGAAGACGTTGTCAACAAGCGCTTTCAGCCGACCAAGTTCCGCGAAGGCTACGACCAGGACGAAGTTGATGACTTCCTGGACGAGATCGTCGTCGAACTGCGACGCCTGAACCAGGAAAACGACGAGCTGCGCAAGAAGCTCGCCGAAGCCGGTTCCGGCACGGCCGCCAGCTCCGCTGCGGCTGCTCCCGTCGTCGAAAAGGTGCCGGCACCCGTCAAGGCCGAGAAGGAAGACCGCGCCAAGGCAGAAGCCGAGGCCAAGGCCGCCGAAGCCGCCAAGAAGAAGGAAGCCGAGAAGGCTCCCGTCCCGGTCGCTGCACCGGCCCCCGCTGCCGCCACCGCGTCTGCTGAGTCCGCCGCCGGCCTGCTGGCCATGGCGCAGCAGATGCACGACAAGCACATCGCCGATGGCGAGCAGCAGCGCGACAAGATCATCGCTGAGGCCCAGATCGAGGCCAGCAGCCTGGTGAACGACGCGCAGGAGAAGTCCCGCAAGATCCTGGGCGCCCTCGAGCAGCAGCGCTCCGTCCTGGAACGCAAGGTTGAGCAGCTGCGCGGCTTCGAGCGTGACTACCGGTCCCGCCTGAAGGCCTACATCGAAGGCCAGCTGCGTGACCTGGACGCCCGTGGTTCGGTGGCGGCCCCTGAGGTCGAAGCCAACTAGGACGTTTAGCAAGTATTCTGAAAGCCGGTGGCTGAGGACTCCTCGGCCACCGGCTTTTGGCATTAACCGCCCCCTCGGCACCGGAACGAAAGCACTATGACTGAAGCACCAACCCCAGACGCCGCCCAGCCCGCCGACGCGGCGCTGTCCGCCGACGCCGAACAGTCCGCCGCCGCAGAGCCCCGGCCCCGCAGGCCGCGGCGTGCGCTGCTGCTGTCCCTGTTCGCCGGATTCGCGGTGTTCGCCTACGTGTTCGACCAGCTGACCAAACTCTGGGTCACTGGAACCATGACCGAGGGCGAGCGGATTCCGGTGCTGCCGCCCCTGCTGCACTGGTATTACATCCGCAACTCGGGCGCCGCATTCTCGATCGGCGAGAACGTCACGTGGGTTTTCACCATCATCATGGCGGCCGTGTCCGTCGCCATCCTGCTGCAGCTGCGCAAGCTCGGCTCCGCCTGGTGGGCGCTGGCGCTCGGGCTGCTGCTGGGCGGCGCGCTCGGCAACCTGACCGACCGGCTGTTCCGCGAGCCCTCGTTCGCGATGGGCCATGTGGTGGACTTCATCCAACTGCCCAACTTCGCGATCTTCAACATCGCGGACTCGGCCGTGGTGTCCTCCGTGGTGCTGATCTGCCTGCTGACCTTGCGCGGGATCGCCCTGGATGGCTCACGCCTGAATCCGCGCCAGGACAAGACGGCCGCCCGGCCGGCAGTGCTTGAAGAAAACGGGCGGGAAAACAATGTCTGAGACCGGACCGGCGACGACGCCCCGGCACTTTACCGTCCCCGAGGAGCTTGCCGGCACGAGGGTGGATGCCGGGCTGGCGAAACTGATGGACATTTCCCGCTCACAGGCGGCCACCCTGATTGCCGAGGGCAATGTCAGCAGCCACGGCAAGGCCGTGGGCAAATCCCTGAAGCTCAGCGCCGGCGGCCAGCTCGACGTCGTCGTGCCGGAGCGCCGGGACCCCCTGGAAGTCGTGGAGGAAGTTGTGGAAGGCCTGAAAATCCTGCTCGACGACGACGAATTCGTCGTCGTCGACAAACCCGTCGGCGTCGCGGCGCACCCGTCGCCCGGCTGGGTGGGCCCGACGGTGGTGGGCGGCCTCGCCGGCGCCGGGTACCGGATTTCCACTTCGGGTTCACCGGAACGCGCCGGGATCGTGCACCGGCTCGACGTCGGCACCTCCGGTGTCATGGTGGTGGCCAAGACCGAGAACGCCTACACGGCGCTCAAGCGGGCCTTCAAGGAACGCACCGTGGACAAGGTCTACCACGCGGTCGTGCAGGGCCTGCCGGACCCGCTGGCCGGGACCATCGACGCGCCGATCGGCCGCCACCCCGGCCACGATTGGCGCTTTGCCGTGATCGAGGACGGCCGCGATTCGGTGACCCACTACGAGGTGCTGGAAGCCTTCGGCAAGGCTTCGCTGGTGGAGGTGCACCTGGAAACCGGCCGCACCCACCAGATCCGGGTGCATTTCGCCGCACTGCGCCACCCCTGCGCCGGCGACCTGACCTACGGCGCCGACCCCCGGCTCGCCGCCACCCTCGGGCTCACCCGGCAGTGGCTGCACGCCCGGCAACTCTCCTTCGACCACCCGCGGACGGGGGAGCGGGTCACCGTGACCAGCGAGTACCCGCAGGACCTCAAGTACGCCCTCGAGGTGCTGGAGTCCGGCCAGGCCTGACCGGCCGCGTGCCGGGCGCGGAAGTGTCCGTGCCCGGCACTAGAATGATTCGGTGACTTCCAGCAACAACTCGTTCGTCCACCTCCACAACCACACCGAGTACTCCATGTTGGACGGTGCGGCGCGGCTCGGGGAACTCTTCGATGAGACCGAGCGGCTGGGCATGCCCGCCCTGGCCACCACGGACCACGGCTACCTCTTCGGGGCGTTCGACTTCTGGAAGCGCGCCACGGACAAGGGCATCAAACCGATCATCGGCGTCGAGGCCTATGTCTCGCCGGGAACCGCGAGGACCGACAAGACCCGTGTGCGCTGGGGCGACGAAAGCCAGCGCAAGGACGACATCTCCGGTGGCGGCGCCTACACGCACATGACGCTGCTCAGCTACAACAACGTGGGCATGCGGAACCTCTTCCGGGCCTCCTCGATCGCGTCGCTGGACTCGGTCTTCGGCAAGTGGCCCCGGCTGGACCGGGAACTGCTGAACACCTACTCCGAGGGCCTGATCGCCACCACCGGCTGCCCCTCCGGCGAGGTCCAGACCCGGCTCCGGCTGGGCCAGTACCGTGAAGCCGTTGAGGCCGCGGCCGAGTTCCGCGACATCTTTGGCGCCGAAAACTACTTCTGCGAACTCATGGACCACGGCCTGGACATTGAGCGGCGGGTCACCGGCGACCTCCTGCGGCTGGCCAAGGAACTGAACCTTCCCCTCGTGGCCACCAACGACCTGCACTACACGCACGAACACGACGCCAAGGCCCACGAGGCGCTGCTGGCCATCCAGTCCGGCTCCACCCTGCTGGAGCCCACCTACGACAACGGCGGCTCGCGGTTCGCCTTCTCCGGCAGCGGCTACTACCTGAAGTCGCCGCAGGAAATGCGGGAACTGTTCCGGGACCACCCGGACGCCTGCGACAACACGCTGCTCATCGCCGAACGCTGCGAAGTCTCGTTCAACACCGGCGCCAACTACATGCCACGGTTCCCCTGCCCGGAAGGTGAAGACGAAACGTCCTGGCTGGTCAAGGAAGTGGACAAGGGGCTCCGCTACCGCTACCCGCAGGGCATCCCGGACAAGGTCCGCACCCAGGCCGACTACGAGCTGGAGGTCATCACCTCGATGGGCTTCCCGGGCTACTTCCTGGTGGTGGCCGACTTCATCAACTGGGCCAAGAACAACGGCATCCGGGTAGGCCCCGGCCGTGGCTCCGGTGCCGGCTCCATGGTGGCCTACGCCATGCGCATCACCGACCTCGACCCGCTGCACCACGGCCTGATCTTCGAGCGCTTCCTCAACCCGGACCGCGTCTCCATGCCTGACTTCGACGTCGACTTCGATGACCGGCGACGCTCCGAGGTCATCGACTACGTGACGCGCAAGTACGGCGACGAACGTGTGGCGATGATCGTCACGTACGGCACCATCAAGACCAAGCAGGCCCTCAAGGACTCCTCGCGGGTGCTGGGGTACCCCTTCAGCATGGGCGAGCAGCTGACCAAGGCACTCCCGCCGGCCGTGATGGCCAAGGACATTCCGCTGGCGGACATCCAGAACCCCGAGGCCAAGCGCTACGGCGAGGCCGGGGACTTCCGCCAGCTGATCGCCACGGACCCGGAAGCCGCGAAAGTCTTCGAGACCGCCCTGGGCATCGAAGGCCTGAAGCGGCAGTGGGGCGTCCACGCCGCCGGCGTCATCATGTCCTCGGACCCCATCATCGACGTCATCCCGATCATGCGCCGTTTCCAGGACGGCCAGGTCATTACGCAGTTCGACTACCCGACCTCCGAGGGCCTGGGCCTGATCAAGATGGACTTCCTCGGCCTGCGGAACCTGACGATCATTTCCGACGCGCTGGAAAACATCAAGATGAACCGCGGGGTGGAGCTGGACCTCGAATCGCTGGCCCTGGACGACGCGGCCTCCTATGAGCTGCTGGCCCGCGGCGACACACTCGGCGTGTTCCAGCTCGACGGCGGCCCGATGCGTTCGCTGTTGAAGCTGATGAAGCCTGACAACTTCGAAGACATCTCCGCCGTCCTGGCGCTGTACCGACCGGGACCCATGGGCGCCAACGCGCACACCGACTACGCGCTGCGTAAGAACAAGATCCAGGAAGTCATCCCGATCCACCCCGAGCTCGAGGAGCCCCTCGCGGAAATCCTCGGCGGCACCTACGGCCTGATCGTGTACCAGGAGCAGGTCATGGCCGTGGCGCAGAAACTCGCCGGGTACACCCTGGGCCAGGCCGACATCCTGCGCCGTGCCATGGGCAAGAAGAAGAAGTCCGAACTGGACAAGCAGTTTGCCGGCTTCTCGCAGGGCATGCAGGACAACGGCTACTCGATGGCCGCCGTCAAGACCCTCTGGGACATCCTGCTGCCGTTCTCCGACTACGCCTTCAACAAGGCGCACTCGGCGGCGTACGGCGTGATCTCCTACTGGACTGCCTACCTGAAGGCGCACTACGCGCCGGAGTACATGGCGGCCCTGCTCACCTCCGTCGGCGATGACAAGGACAAGTCGGCGATCTACCTGAACGAGTGCCGGCGCATGGGCATCACCGTGCTGCCGCCCGACGTCAACGAATCGGCGCTCAACTTCACCCCGGTGGGCAACGACATCCGCTTCGGCATGGGCGCCATCCGCAACGTCGGCGCCAACGCCGTCGAGGCGATGGTGGCCGCGCGCGAACGTGAGGGAGCCTACACCTCCTTCAAGGACTACCTGATGAAGGTGCCCGCAGTCGTCTGCAACAAGCGCACCATCGAATCGCTGATCAAGGCCGGCGCCTTCGACTCGCTGGGCCACCACCGCCGGGCCCTGGCCATGATCCATGAAGAAGCCATCGACTCGGTCATCACGCTCAAGCGCAACGAGGCGATCGGCCAGTTCGACCTGTTCGCCGGCATCGAGGACACCGAATCGGAGTCCTCGCTCAGCATCGAGATTCCCGAACTGCCCGAGTGGGAAAAGAAGGACAAACTCTCCTTCGAACGCGACATGCTTGGGCTCTACGTCTCGGACCACCCGCTGCAGGGCCTCGAGGGCCTCCTGAGCCAGCACGCGGACCAGTCGATCACCTCGATCATCGCCGAGGACGGACCGCACGACGGCGCCATCATCACCATCGCCGGCATGATCACCTCATTGAGCCGGCGGATCGCGAAGGCCAGTGGCAACGCCTACGCCCGCGCCGAGATCGAAGACCTCGGCGGTTCGGTGGAAGTGATGTTCTTCGGGCAGGTCTACGGCCCGATCGCCTCCGTGCTGGCCGAGGACCTGATCGTCGTCGTCAAGGGCAGGCTGCAGCGCCGCGACGACGGTGCCGTGGCCCTGAACTGCATGGAACTCTCGGTTCCGGACCTCAGCGAGGGCCTCGACGGGCCGCTGGTGATCACCATGCCGACGCACAAGGCGACCGAGGCCGTGGTGAACGAACTCGGCGAGGTGCTCAGGACCCACCGCGGCAAGTCCGAGGTCCGGCTGCATCTGCACGGTGACTCCCGGGTGGAGGTGATGGGGCTGCCCGTGCATCTGCGCGTCAACCCCAGCCCGTCCTTGTTCGGCGACCTGAAGGTGCTGCTCGGCCCGACCTGCCTGGACAGCTAGCCGCTTCACCGCCGCCACCTGCCGTTTCGACGGTTCCGTGCCCACCCGACGTCGGCAAACACCCGGCCGGCAGGGAACCGTCGAAACGGGCGGCCCGCGCCTAGATCTCGTAGTCGAGCGGAACGGGCTGGCTGTAGCTGCCGCCGTGGTAGAGCAGGGGAGCGCCGTGCTCCCCGACCTCGCCGGCGACGACCTCGACGACCACGACAGCGTTGTTCTCGAAGGAGAGCCGCATCTGGATCTTGCCGATCAGCCAGCCGGACACATCCTTGAGGATCGGCACCTCGTGCGGGCCAAGCGCCCAGTGGTCGCCCTCGAACCGGTTGCGGGCACGGGCGAAGCGCTCGGCGAGCTCCTGGTTCTCCAGGCCGAGCATGTGCACCCCGATGTAGGCGGAGTTGGCCACGGCGGGCCAGGAGCTGGACGTGCGGGCCATGTTGAAGGTGAAGCGCGGCGGCTTGGCCGAGAGCGACGCCACCGAGGTGGCGGTGAAACCGTAGGGGACGCCGTTGTAGTTGGCCGTGATGATCGCGACGCCGGCCGCGTGCCGGCGGAACATCTCCTTAAACGTTCCCTCGAAGGCTTCTTCGGCTGAGGCCACTGTGGTTCATCTCCCTGCGCTTGTGACGAGTGCTTCCTGCCAGCGTATTCCGCCGGGCAAGGCGCACGGTATTCGCACCCCGCCATCCCGCCCTCCACGCGTCACGTGGCGTGCGGCGGCGTAATGTCCGGCCCCGCCGGATCCCTTGTTAAGATTTGTTGCATGACACAACCCGCGGTGCACCTGCCCGTTGACCACCACGACGGCGCCACCGGGCCCGACACCGCCGTCCCGCCCCGCCGGGCCGTCCCCTGGCGGCGGCTGCCCTGGCAGGGAGTGCAGTGGAACGGACTGCCATGGAAGGGGCTGGTGGCGATCGCGGCGGCGGGACTTCCCGTGGGCCTGCTCTGGTGGCTCCTGGCGCCGACCGGCCTCAACCTCATCACCCGTGACCCCGCCCTGGCCGCGGGGAGCAACCCCGAGACCTGGCTACCGCGGGACCTGGTGTTGGCCGGACTCTTCCTGCTGGCCGGCTGCCTTTCCGGCGTGTTCCTGGCCGGCAACCGCCCTGCCCGGCTGGGCACCGCGACGGTGGTCCTGGCCGTCGCGGCGGGACTCGCAGGTGCACTCCTGGCCTGGGGCACCGGCGTGCTCGCCGGCAGCTGGTGGGGCGCGGCGGAGGACACCTCGGCCAGCGCCAGTATTGCCTTCTCGCTGCGGGCTTACGCCCTGCTGCTGATCTGGCCTGCTGCCATCGCCCTGGCGATTTTCTTCGCCACGGTATTCGGCCACTCCGAGAACGAGCCCGAGCCCCAGTCCGGGCCGGCACCGGGACCGGAGGCCTGATTCGGCGGCGGACACCACGGCCGGCGCAGCCCGGTCAGGGACCGGACACGCCGGCGCGTAAAATGGTCGGGTGACCTCAACTGCTGACAGCCCCGCATCCACCGACACTGACCGCACCGTGACATTCCGCACCGTGGACGTCCGCGGCCAGCGGTTGTCCCTCGCGGGGCTCCGCGCCGCCGTCCCGCGCGCGCAGCACGGTACCGTGGCCGACGCCGAGCAAAAGGTCCAGGACATCATTTCGGCCGTCCGCACACGTGGCTTCGAGGCCCTGCGCGAACTGGCCCTTAACTTCGACGGCGTCGAACAGGCCCACCCGCGCGTTCCCGCAGAGGCGCTCACGGCCGCCCTGGCCGGGCTGGAGCCGGCCGTCCGCGCTGCCCTCGAGGAGTCGATCCGCCGGGCGCGGCGTTTCGCCGACGCGCAGCGGCCGGCCGACACCGACGTCGAACTCGGCGAGGGCGCCGTGGTCAGCCAGAACTGGGTCCCGGTGGCCCGCGTCGGGCTCTACGTCCCGGGCGGCCTGGCGGTCTACCCCTCCTCGGTCATCATGAACGTCGTCCCGGCGCTGGCCGCCGGCGTCGAGTCCATCGCCTTGGCCTCGCCGCCGCAGAAGGACTTCGGCGGCCTGCCGCACCCCACGATCCTCGCTGCCGCTTGCTTGCTGGGCATCGAAGAGGTCTACGCGATCGGCGGTGCCCAGGCCATCGCCGCCTTCGCCTACGGCATCCCCGCCGGCAGCGGCGCCGAAGCAGGCATTGACGCTGGCATTGACGCTGTCGATGTCGTCACCGGGCCGGGCAACATCTTCGTCGCCACCGCCAAGCGGCTGGTCAAGGGCGTCGTGGGGATTGACTCGGAGGCGGGCACCACCGAAATCGCCATTCTGGCCGACGCGACGGCCCGGCCGGCACTGGTTGCGGCCGACCTCATCAGCCAAGCTGAGCACGACCCCCAGGCCGCCTCCGTGCTGATCACGGACTCGGAGGAGCTCGCCGCTGCCGTCCGCAGCGAACTCGACGTGCAGGCGGCGGCGACCAAGCACAGTGCCCGGGTCCGGCAGGCCCTCTCCGGTCCGCAGTCCGGCGTCGTCCTCGTCGAGGACCTGGCGCAGGGAATCGCGGCCTGCGACGCATACGCCGCAGAACACCTCGAAATCATGACCGCGGACGCCGCCGCAGTGGCCGGCCGGATCCGCAACGCGGGGGCCATCTTCGTGGGGGACTACAGCCCGGTCAGCCTGGGAGACTACTGCGCCGGGTCCAACCACGTGCTGCCCACCAGCGGAACGGCAGCCTTCTCCTCCGGCCTGAACGTCACCACGTTCCTGCGCGCCATCCAGGTGATTAACTACAGCAGAAGCGCACTTGAGGAAGTCAGCAGGCACATCGTCAGCCTCTCCGGCGCCGAAGACCTGCCGGCCCACGGCGAGGCGGTCACCGCCCGATTCGCGACCGGCAGCTAGTCAGCCCTGGAACGCGCGCAACCACAACATGTAGTAATTACAGGCTTGTTATTCAGCAACATCTAGTCGTAAACTGATTCCGGAAGCACCGCACGGTGCTGCGGCGCCCCCCCTCGGGGCGGCCAGGCTTGCGACAGGGGAGGAACCGACGTGTATTGCCCGTTCTGTCGCAACCCTGACTCGCGTGTCGTCGACAGCCGCATTGCCGACGACGGATCAGCGATCCGGCGCCGCCGCCAGTGCCCCGAATGCGGGCGGCGTTTCACCACCGTGGAAACCACCAGTCTGACCGTTATCAAGCGCTCCGGCGTCGGCGAGCCGTTCAGCCGCAGCAAGGTCATCAACGGGGTGCGGAAGGCCTGCCAGGGCCGCCCCGTCACCGAAGACGACCTCGCCATGCTGGCCCAGGAGGTCGAAGAGACTATCCGGGCCTCCGGCGCCGCCGAAATCGATGCCCATGAAGTGGGCCTCGCGATCCTGAACCCCCTGCAGCGCCTCGATGAGGTGGCCTACCTGCGCTTCGCCAGTGTGTACCAGGCCTTTGAATCGCTGGAAGACTTCGAGTCCGCCATCGCCCTGCTCCGCCATGAGGCCGAGTCCAAGGGGCTGGAAGGCAAGAACTCGCAAAAGAGCCCGCTCTAGGCTCAGCTAAGTTCCGGTGGTGGCAGCGGAGGGGAAGCCGTGGCCACCACCGGCTCCAATTTCGCTCCGGCCTGGGAGCGGGACCACCACCCCCAGCGGGACGGTACCGTCAGCGGCCGCCGGAGACCGGCAGCACAGCCCCGGTGATGTAGCTGGCCTCCGCGGAAAGCAACCAGAGCACAGCGGCGGCTACTTCATCCGGTTCGGCGCCCCGGCCCATGGGAACCGTTGGATTAAGCCGCTCCACGCGGTCCGGCATCCCGGCGGCCGCGTGCAAGCCCGTGTTCGTGCTGCCCGGAGCCACACCATTCACGCGGATGCCCTGCGTTGCGACCTCGGCCGCAAGCCCCGCCGTCAGCACGTCGACGGCTCCCTTGGACGCAGCATAGTGCACCCAGGTTCCCGGCGAGCCTGCCTTGGTGGCGGTCGAAGAGATGTTGATGATCGACCCGCCACGGCCGCCTTGTTCCGTGCTGAGCCGTCGTACGGCCTCCTGGCAGACATAGAGGACGCCGGCGACGTTGACGTCGAGAACACGCCGGATGGTCGCTGACGGGACGTCCGTGAGGGGCCCGATCAGGTTTCCGGTGATGCCGGCGTTGTTTACGACGGCGGCGACGGTCCCAAGTTCCGCGGCCGCGTCGAACAGCCGTGTGACGGCGGCCGGGTCGCTGACGTCCGCGCGGACGGCCACCGCGACGCCGCCGCCGGCGGCGATGCCGGCGACGGTGGAGTCCGCACCGGCGGCGTCGGCGGAATAGTTCACCACGACGGCGTACCCGGCCCGGGCGGCCCGAAGTGCCACCGCCGCGCCGATGCCCCTGCTGGCGCCCGTGACGATGAGAACGCCGGGCGTCGGCCCCGTCATGGGGCTACTTGGCCAGCTTGTGCGTGAGGGCGACCTCAATCGCCGCACCCACGATGCCGGCGTCGTTCTTCAGTTCTGCCGGCACGATCGGCGTGCGCAGCGACATGTGCGGGAGGTATTCGTCGGCCCGCTTGGAGATGCCGCCGCCGACGATGAAGAGTTCGGGGGAGAAGAGGAACTCGACGTGGGAGAAGTACCGCTGTAGCAGCACGCTGTATTCGGTCCAGCTCAGTCCGTCGCGCTCACGGGCGACGGCGGAGGCCTTGCTTTCCGCGTCGAAGCCGTCGATTTCCAGGTGCCCCAGTTCGGCGTTGGGAACGAGCTTGCCGTTGAAAATGAAAGCCGAGCCGATGCCGGTGCCGAGGGTGATCACCAGGACGGTGCCAGCTACGCCTGCGCCCGCACCGTAGCGTGCCTCGGCGAGGCCTGCGGCGTCGGCGTCGTTGATGACCTCCACCGGCCGGCCGAGGCGCGCGGTCAGCAGCGCGTCGATGTCCAGGTTCAGCCACGCGTGGTCAACGTTCGCCGCGGAGTGGACCACGCCGTGCTGGATGATTCCCGGGAAGGTCACGCCCACGGGGGAGTCCGCGGCCGGGGCGTCGGGCCGCTTGGAAAGCTCGGCGACGACCTGGGCCACGACCTCGGCCACGGCTTCCGGGGTGGAGGGCTTGGGGGTGGGCACGCGGAGCCGGTCGCCCATCAGCTTGCCCTTCCTCAGATCGACGATGCCGCCCTTGATGCCGGTGCCACCGATGTCGATGCCGATCAGCGGGGCGTTCTTCTTCGACTTCTCGTCCTTCTTGGCCAATGGGCTTCCGTTCGTGGCAGGGGCGGGGCAGGTCTTAGGGGTGCTGCGGAATCAGGGGAGGGTGAGGATTTCGGCGCCGGACTCCGTGACCAGCAGGGTGTGCTCGAACTGCGCGGTCCGCTTGTGGTCGCGCGTCACGACGGTCCAGTCATCGGCCCACATGTCCCAGTCGACCGTGCCCAGCGTGAGCATGGGTTCGATCGTGAAGACCATACCGGCTTCCATGACGGTGTTGTAGGCGGGGGCCGCGTCGTAGTGGGGGATGATCAGCCCGGTGTGGAAGGCCTCGCCGACGCCGTGCCCGGTGAAATCCCGGACGACGCCGTAGCCGAAGCGCTTGGCGTAGGACTCGATGGCCCGGCCGATCACGTTGATTTCGCGGCCGGGAGCCACCGCCCGGATGGCGCGGCGCAGCGACTCTTCCGTGCGCTCGACCAGCAGCCGGGACTCCTCGTCGACGTCGCCGACGAGGAAGGTGTGGTTGGTGTCGCCGTGCACGCCGCCGATGAACGCCGTGATGTCGATGTTCAGAATGTCGCCGTCCTGGACCACAGTGCTGTCGGGGATGCCGTGGCAGATCACCTCGTTGAGCGAGGAGCAGAGGGACTTGGGGAAGCCCCGGTAGCCGAGGGTGGAGGGATACGCCTTGTGGTCGAGCAGGAACTCGTGCCCCACCCGGTCCAGCTGGTCCGTGGTGACGCCGGGCGCAATGTGCTTGCCGACCTCAACGATCGCCTGGGCCGCAATCCGCGAGGCGATCCGGATCTTCTCGATGGTCTCCGCGGACTTGACCTCGGATCCCGTGAACTTGGCCGGAGCCGGCTTGCCGACGTACTCGGGGCGCGGAATGGACGCGGGCACGGCGAGCTGGGGGCTGACTGTTCCCGGGACAAGGGTGCCGATGGGTGCAGTCGAGGTCAGGGAAGGCATAGATTGATTCTATAAGCAGTGGCCGAAGGCCGGAAAACAGGCCGAAAACTTCGGAAAACGGCCGGAAGATGTCGGAGAACAGCAGGAAAACACAGCCCGAACCGGGCCAGCGCAGGAGGAGTCCCGATGACCGAATACTGGTATAACGTCAACACCCACGAAATCGAAGAAGACGCCATGTCCGACTGGAGCCAGTTGATCGGCCCGTACAAGACCCGCGAGGAAGCTGAGCATGCCCTCGAAAAGGTCAAGGCCCGCAACGAGGCCTGGGACAAGGGCGAAGACGACTAAGACAGCGGCCCTCCAGCCGGACTTCCGTTCGCAACCATTTCTACCCATATCCGGGTGCCGGCCCGGCCGGCCCTGCAAGGAGGCATACCATGGCCGAACTCAGGCCCGAATACGCAGGACAATGGCGATTCGACCCCACCCATACGCGTATCGGCTTTTCCACCCGGCACGCCATGGTCACGAAGGTGCGCGGAGCCTTCAATGACTTCGAGGGCGTGATCACCGTCGACCCGGAGAACCCGGAACGATCCAAGGTAGAGCTGACGGTCAAGGTCGCGAGCATCGACACCCGCAACGCCGACCGGGACCAGCATCTGCGGACCAATGATTTCTTTGACGCCCCGCAGTTTCCGGAGATCACTTTTGTGAGCAGCCGGGTGGACCAGGTGGACGAGGGACACTTCATCGTCAGCGGCGACGTCACGATCCGGGGCGTCACCAAGGAGATCTCGATACCGATCGACTTCATCGGCGTCGAACGGGACCCCATGGGCAACCTGCGCGCGGGCTTCGAGGGTTCGCGCCGCATCGACCGCCAGGACTTCGGGCTCAAGTGGAACACTGCCCTGGATTCCGGCGGAGTGCTGGTGTCGGACAAGATCACCCTGGAGTTCGAGGTCTCAGCGATCAAGACCGAAGACAGCGCCACGACTGCCAACGGCTAAGGCCGAGGCCGGTCTGCCGGCCCGGGGGACCCGGCTCTAGAACGAGTGTTCCGGGCCGGGGAACTGGCCCGAGCGGACATCGTCGCCGTAGGCTTTGGCGGCGTCGCTGAGCGTGGTCCGCAGGTCTGCGTACTGCTTGACGAACTTGGCCATCTTCCCGCCGCGCAGCCCGGCCATGTCCTGCCACACCAGCACCTGGCCGGTGGTCGCGTTGCCGGCCCCGATGCCGATCGTGGGGACCTCGACGGCGGCGTCAACGGCGGCCGCCGTCGGCGCCGGAACCATTTCCATCAGCACGCAGAACGCACCGGCGTCGGCGAGGGCGACGGCGTCGTCGATCAGCCGCTGGGCGTCGTCGCCGCGGCCCTGGACCCGGTAGCCGCCGAGGGCGTGCTCGCTTTGCGGGGTGAAGCCGATGTGGGCCATCACCGGAATGCCAGCCTGGACCATGGCCCGGACGGTTTCGGCGTAGAACTTCCCGCCCTCGATCTTGACCGCGTGCGCGAGACCCTCCTTGAGGAAGCGCACGCCGGTGGCCACCGCCTGCTGGGCGGACACTTCGTAACTGCCGAAGGGCAGGTCCGCCACCACCAGGGCACGCCGGGCGGAGCGCGTGACGGCCCGGCACAGCGGGATCAGCTCATCCACCGTGACCGGCAGGCTCGTTTCATTGCCGAAGACATTGTTGGAGGCCGAATCTCCCACCAGCAGGACCTCGATGCCGGCTTCGTCGAAAATCTCGGCGGTGTACTGGTCATACGCCGTCAGCATCGCGAAGTGTTCGCCGTTGAGCTTCGCCTGGCGCAGGTGGTGCGTGCGGATCCGGCCGACGCGCTTGGCGGCGTCTTTGGTGGCGCTGTCCTTAGTGGCGCTGTCGGGCGCCGGAACCTGGGCCGGGGGGACCTGGGCCGGGGCGCCTGACGCGGGGCCGTTGCCGTAAGGCGCGGCGAGTTCGGCGGACATGCTGGATTCGGGGCTGTTGCTGGGGGCCATGCCACGAGCGTAGTGCGATACCCGGGGTCCTAGCTACCGGGCGGCTGCGGCGGAGCGGCGAAAGCCGTCACAAATGCTGCGTCCAGGCGTGGCCGGGGCGGCGCCGTAACGCGGCTCCGGAGGCCATTGTGTTAACGGTGTGTTACGCGGGTGCGCTCCGCCAGCAATCGCCGGGAATGCTTAGTAGAGTGATGCGTGAGCAGCTGCGGGCACCAACCAAGACGAGTAGTCGGGACGGGTCCGGGGCACGGACGTAGACCCGGAAAGAGGCACCATGGACCGCCAGCAAGAGTTTGTCCTGCGGACGATCGAAGAGCGTGATGTGCGCTTCGTGCGCCTCTGGTTTACCGACGTCGTGGGATCCCTGAAGTCCGTGGCGCTGGCCCCGGCCGAAGTGGAAGGCGCCTTCGAGGAAGGCCTGGGCTTCGACGGTTCCTCGATCGAGGGCCTGGCGCGCGTCTTCGAATCCGACATGCTCGCCCAGCCGGACCCCTCCACCTTCCAGATCCTGCCGTGGCGCGGCGAGACGGAAGCGACCTCGCGGATGTTCTGCGACATCCTGACGCCCGACGGCGAGCCCTCCGCCGCGGACCCGCGCAACGTGCTCAAGCGCAACCTGGCCAAGGCTGCGGACATGGGCTTCACCTGCTACACGCACCCCGAAATCGAGTTCTACCTGCTCAAGTCACAGCAGCCCGGCCCGGACGGCGCGCCGGTCCCGGTGGACGAGGGCGGCTACTTCGACCACGTCCCCGGCGGTGTGGCCCAGGACTTCCGCCGGACCGCCGTGACCATGCTGGAGTCCGTGGGCATCTCGGTGGAGTTCAGCCATCACGAGGCCGGCCCCGGCCAGAACGAGATCGACCTGCGCTACGCGGACGCCCTGCAGACCGCGGACAACATCATGACCTTCCGCACCGTGATCAAGGAGGTCGCGCTGCAGCAGGGAACTTACGCCACCTTTATGCCCAAGCCGTTCACCGCGCACCCGGGCTCCGGCATGCACACGCACTTCTCGTTGTTCGAGGGCGACACCAACGCCTTCTATGAGGCCGGCGCGGAGTTCCAGCTCTCCGAGACCGCCCGCCAGTTCATCGCCGGCATCCTCAAGCACGCCCCCGAGTTCACCGCCGTCACCAACCAGTTCGTGAACTCCTACAAGCGGCTCTGGGGCGGGGGAGAAGCCCCGAGCTACCTGAGCTGGGGCCACAACAACCGCTCCGCCCTGGTCCGTGTCCCGCTGTACAAGCCCGGCAAGGGCCAGTCCGCGCGGATCGAATACCGCGGTATCGACTCCGCCGCCAACCCCTACCTCGCCTACGCCGTGCTGCTCGGCGCCGGCCTGAAGGGCATCGAAGAGGGCTACCAGCTGCCCGCCGCCGCCGAGGATGACATCTGGTCGCTGAGCTCGGCGGAGCGCCGCGCCATGGGCCACGACCCGCTGCCGGCCAGCCTGCACGACGCGATCCGGACCATGGAGGATTCCGAGCTGATGCCGCAGATCCTCGGCGAGCAGGTCTTCGAGCACTTCCTGCGCAACAAGCGCGCCGAGTGGCAGGACTACCGCCTGCAGGTGACGCCCTACGAGCTGCAGCGCAACCTGGCCATCCTTTAGGCGGCCGCGGTGAGCCTGGCACGGCGCCTCATCGCCGCAGGTTTCAACGACCTCGAGAAGGGCGAGCGGTTCCTGGCCGCCCCCGAACTGGACGGCCTGGACCAGGACGTTTTGTTCGCCGGGCTGCAACTGGCCGCCAACCCTGACACCGCCCTGCAGTCGCTGGTCCGGCTGATCGAGAAGCACCCGGACCTGCGGCGCCTCGCCGCAGCCGAGCCGGACCGCAGCGAGCCGCTGTACCGCGTGCTCGGCGCGTCGGAGGCCCTGGGCGAGTTCCTCATCCGGCACCCCGAACACCTCGATGCCTTCCACGCCCCGGCCAGCCCCGAACCTGCCGCCGCAGACGCCGCCGCGCTGCGCGCCCGGCTCCTGCAGTCGGTCCGCGCCGATCCCAAGG
Source organism: Arthrobacter sp. KBS0702 (assembly GCF_005937985.2). Taxonomy (NCBI): domain Bacteria; kingdom Bacillati; phylum Actinomycetota; class Actinomycetes; order Micrococcales; family Micrococcaceae; genus Arthrobacter; species Arthrobacter sp. KBS0702. Next base: position 1,458,518 of record NZ_CP042172.1, read on the forward strand.
CTGCCCGTCCGGTCGCGGGCCTGGCCGGCCAGGAAGGGTATGCCGCCCTCCGCACGGCCTACCGGCGCGGACTCGTGGAGCTGGCGGTCAAGGATCTTTGCGCCGCCGACCCGCTGGACTACCTGCCCGCGGTCGGGGCCGAGCTCGCGGACCTGGCCGGTGCCGCGATCGAGGCCGCCCTGGCCGTGTCCCGGGCCGAGGCGGCAGTGCAGTTTGGCGCCGGGGACGTGGCCGACGTCGGCCTGGCCGTGATCGGGATGGGCAAGTGCGGCGCCCGCGAACTCAACTACATTTCCGACGTCGACGTCATCTACGTGATCGACGCCGGCGCACTGGAAGACTCGCGGGCAAACACCATCGGAACTGCCCTGGCCTCGGGGATTTCGCGGGCCATCATGTCCACCAGCCGGGAGCCCGGGCTCTGGGAGGTCGACGCCAACCTCCGGCCTGAGGGCAAATCCGGGCCGCTGGTGCGCACCCTCGCCTCGCACGAAAGTTACTACGCGCGCTGGGCCGAAAGCTGGGAGTTCCAGGCGCTGCTCAAGGCCCGGACCATCGCCGGGGACGCCGCCCTCGGAGCACGCTACGAGGCCGCAGTCGCACCGCTGATCTGGTCCTCCGCCGGCCGGGAGGGGTTCGTTGAGTCGGTCCGGTCCATGCGCCGGCGCGTCACCGAACACATCCCGGCCGAGGAGGAACAGCGGCAGATCAAACTCGGCCGCGGCGGGCTGCGCGACGTCGAATTCACCGTCCAGCTGCTCCAGCTGGTACACGGCAGATCGGACGAGACGCTGCGCTGCCGGGACACCACCTCGGCCATTGCCGCGCTCTCCGCCGGAGGCTACATCGGGCGCTCCGACGCCAAGGAATTCGACCGCGACTACCGCTACCTGCGGCTGCTCGAACACCGGATCCAGCTCTTCCAGCTGCGCCGCACCCACCTGATGCCGGTCAAGGAGGCCTCGCTGCGCTCCCTCGCGAAGGCCGTGCTGGGCCCGTTCTCCAACGAACGCCCGCACCCGGATGCGCTGCTCGCGGCCTGGCGGAAGACCAAGCGCTCCGTCCGGGAACTTCACGAACGCATCTTCTACCGCCCGCTGCTCAACACCGCGGCCGCGCTCAGCAGTGAGGAAGCCCGGCTGACCCCCGAGGCCGCGCAGGGCCGGCTCGCCGCGCTCGGCTACCTCGACCCGCCCGGCGCCATGCGGCATATCGAGGCGCTCACCGGCGGGGTCAGCCGCCGTGCCGCGCTGCAGCGGCAACTGCTGCCCATCCTGCTCGGCTGGCTCGCCGAAGGGGTGGACCCCGACGGCGGCCTGCTGGCCTTCCGCCGCGTCAGCGAGGCGCTCGGCACGACGCACTGGTACTTGGGGCTGCTGCGGGATTCGACGGCGGCGGCCGAGCGGCTCTGCCACGTGCTCGCCAACTCCCGGCTGATCTCCGACCTGCTGGAGGTCTCGCCTGAGTCGGTGGCCTGGCTCGGCTCGGACAAGGACCTGGTCCCGCTCAGCTACGAGGCACAATGGCTGGAGATCACCTCCAAGATGTCCCGGCACGCGGACCCGGAAAGCGCCATGCGCCTGATCCGGCTGATCCGGCGCCGCGAAATCCTCAGGATTGCCATCGCCGACAGCGCCGGGCTGCTGGACCAGGACCAGGTGGGTGCGGCCCTGGCCGACACCGACCGCGCCGCGGTACTCGGCGCGCTCCGGGTGGCCGAGACGGTTGTCGCGGCCGGAGGCCCGCTCAAGACGCGGGTGCTGGTGGTCGCGATGGGGCGCCAAGGCGGACGGGAGATTGGCTACGGCTCCGACGCCGACGTGATGTACGTGCACCGCGGCCTGCCGGGGGTCCCGGAGAACGAGGCGCAGGAGCAGGCGGCCCTGATCGTCAACAAGCTCTCCAGCCTGCTGACCCAGCCGCTCAAGCCCGCCATCCTGGCTGAGCGCGTGCTGATGGTCGACGCGGACCTGCGCCCGGAAGGCAAAAGCGGGCCGATGGTGCGGTCGCTGGACTCCTTTGCCGAGTACTACCGCCGCTGGTCCCTCATCTGGGAGGCCCAGGCTCTGCTGCGGGCCCGGCCGATGGCCGGCGACGACGACCTCGCCGCCGACTTCGTCGCGCTGATCGATCCGATCCGGTACCCGGAGGCCATTGCCGACCAGGATGTCCGCGAGGTACGGCGGGTCAAGGCACGCATCGAGGCCGAGCGGCTGCCCCGCGGCGCGGATCCGGCGCGGCACCTGAAGCTGGGCCGCGGCGGCCTGAGCGACGTCGAATGGCTCGCCCAGCTGCTGCAGCTGCGGCACGCCGGCCGGCACCCGGAACTGCGGACCACCTCCACCGTGGAAGCCCTTGAGGCGGCCGCCAGCCTGGAGCTGCTGGAGGCCGGGGAAGTGGTCCTGCTGCTGCGGGCCTGGCGGCTCGCGAGCCGGATCCGCTCAGCCAACGTCATCTGGACCGGCCGCGCCTCGGACCTGTTGCCTTCGTCGCGGCGCGACCTCGAGGCGGTGGCACGCTGGTGCGGCTACAGCCCGGGGAACGCCGCCGCGCTCGAGGAGGATTACCTGCGGCTCAGCCGGCGGGCCCGCGCCGTCTTCGAGCGCGTCTTCTACGGTCAGTAGCCGCACGGCAGCGGCCTGCTGCTGACGCGCCACGGGCCGTCTGCTGACGCGCCACGGGCCACGGTGCTACCTTGGGGCGCATGACCAGGCAACTGTTTGTGAACCTGCCCGTGAAAGACCTCGCGAAGACGGTGCAATTCTTCACCGCGCTGGGGTTTTCCTTCAACCCCGACTTCACCGATGAGAATGCAGGCTGCATGATCGTCAACGACGACGCCTACGTGATGCTGCTGGTGGAGAGCTACTTCAAGACGTTCACGTCCAAGGCTGTTGCCGACGCCCGCAGCAGCAGCGAGGCGATTATGTCCTTCTCGCTGGAAAGCCGTGAGGCCGTGGACGCGCTGGTCAGGACCGCCCTGACCTCCGGCGGAACGCCGTCGGAGGAAGCCCAGGACTACGGGTTTATGTACACTCACAGCTTCCAGGACCCGGACGGCCACCTCTGGGAGGTGTTCTGGATGGACCCGGCCGGGCCACCCAAGGACGCCGCGCTGTAGCGTGCGGGCCAACGCCGGGCGCCCCGTGACCGCGGCGCGGCCCCGCTTTGGATACGCTTCTGTCATGTCTGAACACGTTTGGCTGCTGCCGCTGAAGGACCTCGACGACGACGCACGCGCCGTCAAGCTGGGCGAGGTCGCCGAAGTTGAGCTCGGCGAGGGCCAACGCAGGTTTGTCGGGGACCCGCTGCGGATGATGCTGATGGGCCTTGAAGAGGACGCCCGGCACCCCTTTGTCATCGACGTCGGCGGATCCGCCGTCGGTGTCCTGACCCTGCAGACCGGAGCGGCGACCCTGGCCGGCTGGGCGGACGACACTTCAGTCTGGCTGCTGCGCGGCTTCCTGATCGACCGCCGGCAGCAGGGCAAGGGCCTCGGTGCGCTGGCAGCGGAGGCCGCCGTCCGGGCGGCGGAGAAACTGACGGCAGCCTTCGGCGGCGGCCAGGCCGGCGTCGTCCTGTCCGTGAACGAAGAGAATCCTGCGGGGCAGGCCGCCTACCGGAAGGCCGGCTTCGAGGACCGCGGGCAATACCTTGGCCGCGACGCCGGCCCGCAGAGGACCATGTACCGGGCGTTCTGACCGGCGCTTCCTGGGATGGCTGGCGGTTCCGATAGCATGGGGACTATGAGCGCGAACCTACGCTAGCCCACCAGGGGCCGGCGACAATGGAAAGGCATTCCATGCTGAAACGCGCTCTGCCCCATGCCCTGTTCCGTATTTTCGGGCACCGTGTCTGCTGTGGCGCCATTCCGCGCTGGACCGCCCATGTCGGCCAGCGGTGGGACACCTATGACGTCGCGCCCTACAACCTCTACAACATCGTTTGGTGCGCCCAGCACTGGGTTCTGCAGAACTGCGACGACTGACCGCCCGGGAGGGCTCCAACCGTGCGGCGCCGCCGTCGGAGCCGTAGTCGAGTTGCCTGCACATCAAAAAGGCCGGCCCGAGGTGGTGAACCTCGGACCGGCCTTTGTTGTAACCGGGCGGACCCGCCCGGACTAGTCCCGGCGCGGCCGCCTGATCCGGCTATACGCCGTAGTAGAGCTCGAACTCGTACGGGTTCGGGCGCAGCGAGAGCGGACGGATCTCGTTCTCGTACTTGTATTCGATCCAGGTGTCGATCAGGTCCTGGGTGAAGACGCCGCCGGCCTGCAGGAACTCGTTGTCCTCGGCCAGGGCTTCCAGGGCCTCCTCGAGCGTGCCCGGGGCCTTGGGGATGTCCTTGGCTTCCTCGGCGGGGAGCTCGTAGAGGTCCTTGTCGATCGGAGCCGGGGGTTCGATGCGGTTGCGGATGCCGTCGATGCCGGCCATAAGCTGGGCCGCGAAGGCCAGGTACGGGTTGGAGGAGGGGTCCGGAGCGCGGAACTCGATGCGCTTCGCCTTCGGGTTGGAGCCCGTGATCGGGATACGGATACCGGCGGAGCGGTTGCCCTGCGAGTAAACCATGTTGACCGGAGCCTCGAAGCCCTTGACCAGGCGGCGGTAGGAGTTCACCGTCGGGTTGGTGAAGGCCAGCACGGCGGAGGAGTGCTTCAGCAGGCCGCCGATGTACCAGCGGGCGGTGTCGGACAGGCCGGCGTAGCCCTTCTCGTCGTAGAACAGCGGCTCGCCGCCGTTCCACAGCGACTGGTGGCAGTGCATGCCCGAGCCGTTGTCACCGAAGACCGGCTTCGGCATGAAGGTGACCGACTTGCCCCAGGCGTCCGCGGTGTTCTTGATGACGTACTTGAACTTCTGCAGGTCATCGGCCGCGTGGGTCAGCGTGGTGAACTTGTAGTTGATTTCTGCCTGGCCGGCAGAGCCCACCTCGTGGTGGCTGCGCTCGACCTCAAGGCCGGCCTCGTCCAGGGCGATGCACATGGCGTCGCGCAGGTCGGCCTGCTTGTCGGTGGGGGAGACCGGGAAGTAACCGCCCTTGACGGGGGTCTTGTAGCCGAGGTTTCCGCCCTCTTCCTCGCGGCCGGTGTTCCAGTGGGCTTCCTCGGAGTCGATCTTGTAGAAGCTGCCCTGCGGGGAGGACTGGTACTGGACGTTGTCGAAGACGAAGAATTCGGCCTCGGGGGCGAAGAAGGCGGTGTCGGCGATGCCGGTGGAGGCCAGGTAGGCCTCGGCCTTCTCGGCCACGCCGCGGGGATCGCGGTGGTACGGGTCACCCGTGCGGGGGTTCACGATGGAGAAGTTCAGCGCGAGGGTCTTCTCGATGCGGAAGGTGTCAACAAACGCCGTCGTGACGTCCGGGATGAGCTGCATGTCCGACTCGGCGATGCCCTGGAAGCCGCGGATCGACGAGCCGTCGAAGAGCTGGCCGTTGACGAAGAAGTCCGCGTCTACGCTCTTGGCGGGCACGTTGAAGTGCTGCTGAACGCCCGGGAGGTCGGTGAAGCGGATATCGACGAATTTGATGTCTTCGTCTTTGATGAACTTGAGGACTTCGTCCGCAGTCTTGAACATCTATGCTCCTTACGCATATGAAAGATCTGGCCATCGGGCCGTGTGGTCCAGCGCAGTCCGACGGCGGGGAAAACGCAGTGTTCACCCCGCCCACGATGCCGCTGGCAACTGTTACCACCCTAAGGACACGGGATTTCCCCACGGTGTCCGCTTTGTTTCGGGGAGGTTACAGAATGCGCTGACGTGTTAAAGTTAGTCGCTGTCCACAGTGTGGCCTATCCGGGTCCGCTCTGTGACCGACGAGAGTCCAAATAGTGGTCAACGCGGGGTGCCGCCGGGAGCCGATAGGCTTGGAGGGTGGTTGATCGCAAAGACATAGGCTCGTGGCTCAGTGGACCGGATACGTCCGGCATCTCCAAGTACCCGGGGGAGCGCCTGGGCCTGCCCGAGTCCGGCCCCGGCTCCATTGCCCGGGCCGGCCGGCGGATCCTCGCCATCTGTATCGACTGGGGGATCGCCCTGCTGATCAGCAACTTCGCCTTCGCCGGGAACTCCTGGGCGACCCTTGCCGTGTTCGCTGTGGAGCAGGCGCTGCTGGTCGGGACGCTGGGCTACAGCATCGGCCACCGGATCATGGGCATCCACGTTGTCCGCCTCGGCGGCGGCCCGGCGGGCCCGCTCCCCGCCCTGGTCCGCAGCGTCCTACTCTGCCTCGTGGTGCCCGCGGTCATCTTCGACCCGGACCACCGTGGCCTGCACGATAAGGCCATGAACACCGTCCTCGTCCGGATGTAGCTTCGGCGATTTGCCAGCGATGGCCAGTATTTCGCAGCGCTCAGCGGCCAGCTGCGGCTAATCAACGGGGGCAGTACACCTAGACCCGCGCCGGCTCCTGGGCGGGGGTGAGTTCGTCCGCGCCGGTTGGCACCGCAAGGTGGCCGCGGCGGCCGGCCCAGCGTTCGAACCAGACGGTGGCGAACGGCAGCACCGCGGCGAGCCCGGCGAAAAGCGCTACCCGGAACGGCCAGCGCTGCTGCCGCCACAGGGCCAGGGCCGCAACCCCGTAGCCGATGAAGAAGGCCCCGTGGATCGGACCGGCAATTTCCACGCCCAGTTCGGTGGCCTTCAGCACCCACTTGAGGAACATCCCGACGAGCAGCGCTGCCCAACTGAAGGCTTCAGCGACTGCCAGCACGCGGAAAGTCCCGACGACGGCGGTTTTCGAGGGAAGTTTCATGGGGGCTCTCCGGATTCGGTCGTGGCGGTGCCCGTGGGCGTGCCGTGGCGGTGAGTGGGGAGTGCCGGGCTGTGCGCCGGCGTCGGACGTGTTAGTCGTGGCGGTCAATGCGAAACGCCCCGGTTCCCGGCTTGAGGCCGGTAACCGGGGCGTTTCTGGAAAGCGTTGGCGCCCCTAGCGGCCGCGGGCCGCCTTGCGGTCCGGGCGTGCCTTGTACGGGTCAATGCCCTTGGGGATGGGCAGGCGGCTGCCGAGCGAGGCGATGCGCTTGGAGACGGTGCTGACCTCGGTCTTGGTCAGTTCGTTCTTCATCTTGCCCATCTTCCGGGCGACCTGGCTGATCGGCACCTGGCCCTCGCCCCGGCCGCTCTCGATCACGTGGATGGTGACGTTGGGCAGGATGCGCGAGAGGCGCTTGCGTTCGCCGTCGAGCAGGGGCTTGACGCGGTGGCTCGGGCCCTCGCTGACGAGCACGACGCCGGGGCGGCCGATGGCGCGGAACACGGCGTCCTGGGTGCGCGGGTTCACGGCGACCGGCTGCTCCTCGGTGATCCAGCCGCGGCGGAGGGTGCCCAGTGCAGCGCCCGAAGCGCCCGGCTGGTTCTCAATCTGGGCGAACGCTGCGCGCTCGGCGCGGCGGGACAGGATCAGGGTGGCCGCCAGAATGCCCAGCGGAATGCCGATGATCAGGCCGGTGATCCAGTTCTCCAGCAGGAAGCCCACCAGGAAGCTGACCGCGACGACGCCGAGGAAGGCCAGCAGCATGAGCCACGGCACCATCGGGTCATGGCGGCGTGTCATCTGGAAGACTTCGCTGATCTGCTTCAGCCGGCTCGGCTTCTTGACCTTGGCTTCCTTGGGCTTGCGGGAAAAAAGGCCACGCTTCGGCTCATCGGCTGAAGACGGGGACGTGCTGGAGTCAGGGAAATTCGCCATAGTGCCTTAATTCTACGTGATGCACGGCTCAGGGCCGGACACCGGATTGCTCCGGCGCCGGCCCTGGGCGGCATGGGTGTACGGGGTCGTTCAGGAGTGTGCAGCGAGCAGCGAGCTGGCTTCCTGCCGGGTGCTGCCCGAGCTTTCGATGTGCGCGAGCTCGGCGGGGATTTCCCAGCCCTTCTTGCGCATCGCGGTGGCCCAGAGCCGGCCGGCGCGGTAGGAGGATCGTACCAGCGGTCCGCTCATCACACCGAGGAAGCCGATCTCGTCGGCTTCCTGCTGCAGGTCCACGAACTCCTGCGGCTTGACCCAGCGGTCCACCGGGAGGTGGCGTTCGCTCGGGCGCAGGTACTGCGTGATGGTGATCAGGTCGCAGCCGGCCTCGTGCAGGTCGCGAAGCGCCTCGGAGATTTCCTCGCGGGTCTCGCCCATGCCCAGGATCAGGTTGGACTTCGTGACCATGCCGAGCTTGCGTCCCTGGGTGATGACGTCCAGGGACCGTTCGTAGCGGAAGGCGGGACGGATGCGCTTGAAGATCCGGGGCACGGTTTCGACGTTGTGCGCGAAGACCTCCGGCTTGGAGTCGCAGATGGCCTCGATGTGCTCGGGCTTGCCGGAGAAGTCGGGGATCAGCAGCTCGACGCCGGTGCCCGGGTTCAGCTCGTGGATCTTGCGGACCGTTTCGGCGTAGAGCCAGACGCCCTCGTCGGCGAGGTCGTCGCGGGCCACGCCGGTGACGGTGGCGTAGCGCAGCTGCATGGACTGGACCGAGCGGGCCACCTTGGTGGGTTCGAACATGTCCACGGGGGAGGGCTTGCCGGTGTCGATCTGGCAGAAGTCGCAGCGCCGGGTGCATTCGGAGCCGCCGATCAGGAAGGTGGCCTCTTTGTCTTCCCAGCACTCGAAGATGTTCGGGCAGCCGGCCTCCTCACATACCGTGTGGAGGCCTTCCTTCTTGACGAGGTTCTTGAGCTGGACGAACTCCGGGCCCATCTGGACCTTGGCCTTAATCCAGTCGGGCTTCCGTTCCACCGGGGTGGCCGCATTGCGCTGCTCGATACGCAGCATCTTCCGGCCTTCTGGTGCCAGTGTCACAGTAGAGCTCCTTCGTGGGTTGCAACTAGGGCTTCTTCATTGTTGCGCAGTTCCTCGGTGATCCGCGACACGAGGTCCGCCGGGGTGACGTCCCGGCCGGTCTCCTGCGCGATCGTTGTGACCCCGGCGTCGGTGATGCCGCAGGCGATGATCTGGCCGTACGGGGCCAGGTCGTTGTTGCAGTTGATCGCGAAGCCATGCATGGTGACGCCCTCGTGGACGCGGATGCCGATGGCGGCAATCTTGCGTGCCGGCCCCTTCTCGTCCTGGTCGATCCAGACGCCGGCGCGGCCCTTGATGCGGACGGCGTCAATGCCGTAGTCGGCCAGGACGGCGATGATGACGGCTTCGAGGCGTTCAACATAGTCCCGGATGCCGGCCGGGTTCTTCAGCTTGATGATGGGGTAGCCCACTAGTTGGCCGGGGCCATGCCAGGTCAGCTTGCCGCCGCGGTCCACCGGCACAACCGGGGTTCCGTCGAAGGGGCGCTCGTGGTCTTCGGTGCGTTTGCCGGCGGTGTAGACCGGGGAATGTTCGAGCAGCAGAACGGTGCTGGGTGCGGTCCCGGCGACGACTTTCTCGTGCAGTTCGCGCTGGATGTCCCAGCCGCGGGTGTAGTCGACGAATTCGGGGGCGAGACCCAGCTGGGAGAACTCAAGAGTCATGGCATCCAGCTTAGTCCTCGGCTGTGCTGCCCACCGCTTCTGTGGTGAAGCTCTCATGCCTGTGGATAACTTCTGCAGGGACGCCACGAATCGGCTATTCCTGAGCTATGGATGATGACAAGCTGTCCTCCGTGCCCGGTCCGGGGCCGGCGCCGGAGGTTCCCGGTTACGACGTCGGTCGGCTGCTGGGGTGCGGCGGCACCGCTGCCGTCTGGCTCGCCACGGAGCATGTGACGCGCCGTGACGTCGCGCTGAAGTGCCTGGCTGCCGGCGGCCCGCCGGAAGCGGGAGATGCCGAGGAAGCCGCTCGGCGCGAGGTCCGGATCCTCTCCGTGCTCGAGCACGAGCACCTCGTCAAGGTTCGCGCGGTGGTCCGGGTGCGTCACGGGACCGGCGGCGGTACGGGGCTGGGCCTGGTGCTGGACTACGCCGACGGCGGATCGCTGGCGGAACTCCTGGCGGCCCGCGGGAGCCTCCCCCCGGGGGAGGCCGTGACCGTTCTGACGCCGATCGCGCAGGCGGTGGCCTATTTGCACGGAAACGGCTTTACCCACGGCGACGTCTCACCCGGCAACGTGCTGTTCACCGCCCAGGGCAAACCGCTGCTCGCCGACCTCGGGGTGGCGCGGATGCTGGCGGACCCGCGGGAACCTTCCCGCCCCGGAACGGACGGGTTCCGCGACCCCGCGCCGGTTGATGCAGTCCGGGCAGGCCTGCAGCCGGAGGGTGACGTCTACTCGGTGGCTGCCTTGGGCTGGTTCTGCCTCACCGGCCGGGCGCCCGAACCGGAGCCGCAGCGCCCTCCGCTGCCGCTGTTGGTCCCGGGTGTTCCGGCCCGGCTCGCCGAGGCCCTCGAGGCGGGGCTGCGCACCGACCGGCGCCAGCGGCCGTCCGCGGCGGAACTCGCGGCCGCCATATTCCGGAGCGCGCCGGCCGAGCCCGTGGACCTGTCAGCCTCCGTGCACCCCACAGTGCTGCCGCAGCTGCTGACCAGGGGCTCCTTGCCCCCGGGTGCGCGGGAACGCCGGGCAGGCCGGCTGCGGAACTGGCGGTCACGGGCGCCGGGCCGGGTGCCGGGCCTCGGGTACGGCCGGGGGCGGAGTCCGGCGGTTGGCTCGCGGCTTCGCCCCGGGCTCGCTGATTCGACACAGCGAGCCGGGACCGAAGCCGCGAGCGGAGCGGCCGCCCGCGCACGGCATGCCGCATCCCGGGTCCGCGTGCAGCGTCACCGGCTGCAGCTTCGAGGGACCGGCATCCGGCGGACCGGCGCCCCGGGGACCGGCATCCGGCGGACCGCGGCCGGGTTCGTGCTGGCAGCCCTCCTCACGGCCGTCGGCATCCTCGCGGCGCCGCTGCTTGCCGGTCCGGCGCCCGGACCCGCCGGACCCGCCGGGCCTGCCGGAGCTGCCGTCGACCCGACACCGGGCTCCGGACCACGTCCGGGCACCGGACCAGGCTCCGGAGCAGCGGCGCCAAGCCAAGGGCCACGCCCGGGGCCGGCCGCGGCAGCCAACGGGAAGGCAGCCGCGGCAGCCGAAGCCGTTCCGGCGGAACTCCAGGAACTGCTCGCGGCACCGCGGCCGGAGGATGCCGTCCGGGGTCTCGCCGGCCTCCGCTCCTACGCCCTCACATCGGGCAGCCTCGGCTTGTTGGAACAGGTCACCGCCCCGGCGTCGCCCGCCGCCGCCGCGGACGCTGCGCTCGGTTCCCGACTGGCGGAGTCCGGCCACGTGCTGGACGGCTTTGAGGCCCGGCTGTCGACGGTCCGGGCCCTGCCGGAAAGCACCGCCACCCGGGCCGTGGTGTCGCTCAGCGTTGCCTCGCCGCCCTACCAGGAGCGCGACGCTGCCGGCACAGTGGTCGCCGAAGCGCCCGCCGCCATGGAACGGCGGCTCCGCCTGGTCCTGGTGCCGGTGGACGGCAGGTGGCGGATCCAGGACATCCTCCCCGACGCCGGAGGCTAGGTGCGGTCCGCCACCCAGGCCGCGGCCTCGGCGAGCGAGGGGTGCTGCCACTGGAATCCGGCCCCTGCCAGGGCCGCTGGCTCCATCCGCTGGCTGGCCAGCAGGAGCTCGTTGGCCAGCTGGCCCATCACGAGGCGCAGCACCGGCGCGGGTACCCGCAGCAGGGCCGGCCGGTGCAGGGCGCCGGCCAGCCGCGCGATCAACGAATTCACGTCCGCGCACTCCGGCGCGCAGACATTGACCGGCCCGGCCAACGGTGCGGTGAGCAGGAACTCAAAGGCGGCCGCCACATCGGGAAGCGTGATCCACGGCCAATACTGGCGGCCGTTGCCAAGGGGGCCGCCCACGCCCAGGCGCAACAGCGGCAGCAGCCGGCCCAGGGCGCCGCCGTTCCGGCTCAGGACGACGCCGGTGCGCGCGGTGACCACGCGGACCCCGGCCGGCGCCTCGTGTGCGGCGGCCTCCCAGTCGACGCAGATCCGGGCCAGGATGCCAGTCCCTGCCGGGGCGTTCTCCCGCAGCACGGCCGGCCCGGCGTTGCCGTAGTAGCCGGAGGCGGACTGGCTAAGGAACACCGGCGGCGGGGTGTCCATGCGTCCCATCGCCGCCGTTAGGGTCCGCGTCGCGCCAAGCCGGGAGGAGCTCAGTTCGCTGATCCGGCGCCGCGTCCAGGGCCGGTCGCCGATCCCCGCACCGGAAAGGTTGATGACGGCGTCGGCGCCCTTGAGGGCAGTGTCGTCGATCCGTCCCGCCGCGGGATCCCACTGGACCTCGGCGGGCGAGGCGGGCGGCCGCCGGACCAGGCTGACGACGTCGTGTCCGCTGCCGCGCAACGTGTCGGACAGGGCAGTTCCGATCAGCCCGGAGGCACCGGCAATGAGGATTCGCATGATCCATCTCACCATGCCCGGCACGGCAGGGGAACCTCCCCGGAGGCCGCGTCCGTTTTGACTATGATCGAACGATGACCTCTTCGAGCTACCTCCGTTTTCCGCATCTGCACGGCGATCTGGTCACCTTCGTGGCCGAGGACGACGTCTGGATCGCGCCCCTCGACGGCGGCCGCGCCTGGCGGGTTTCCTCCCTGCAGTTGCCCGCCCGCAACCCCCGCTTCACCCCCGACGGGCAGCGCCTGGTGTGGACAGTTATCCAGGGCACGGCGCCCGAGGTTGTGACGGCGGACGTCGACGGCGGCGGATACCGTCAGCTCAGCTACTTCGGCCACAGCTCCACCAAGGTCAAGGGTTTCACCCCCGACGGCGACGTGGTGGTGACGAGTGCCTTCCGGCAGGCGGACAGCCGCCTCACGCATGCCTACAGCCTGCCGGTGGACGGCGGCTGGGCCGAGGAACTGCCGTTCGGGCCGGTCGAGTCGGTGGCCTTCGGCACCGTCGTTGGGGACGAGCGCCCCGTAGTCCTGGCCAGTGTGCTTTCGCGCGAACCCGCCTGGTGGAAGCGCTACCGCGGCGGCGCCGCCGGCAAGCTCTGGATTGACGCCGACGGAAACGGCGAGTTCGAACGGCTCGCCCCCGAACTCGACGGCAACCTCACCGATCCCATGTGGGTCGGGGGCCGGATCGCCTTCCTCTCCGACCACGAGGGCTACGGCAACCTTTACTCCGTGCTGCCCAACGGCACGGACCTGCGCCGCCACACCGACCACGAGGACTTCTACGTTCGGCACGCAGCCACCGACGGCAAACGGGTCATCTTCGAATCCGCCGGTGAACTCTGGTTCCTGGCCGGCCTCGACACGGACGCGGTCAAACTCGACATCACGCTGGGGTCCGCCTCGCAGGCCCGGCGCGCGTCCGCGCTGAAGACCTCCCGCCACCTCGGCGACGTCATCCCCGACCACACCGGCGACTCCAGCGCAGTCGAAGCCCACGGCACCCTGCACTGGCTGCGGCACAAGGACGGCCCGTCACGGATCCTGGAGGCCACCCCGGGTGTCCGCGCACGCCTGCCCCGCCCCTTCGGCGCCGGCCGGATCGCCTACGTCGCGGACCACGGGGGAGTCGAAGCCCTCTACCTGAAGGCCATCGCGGCACCCGTGCACGGCGGTAACGCTTCCGCCGGCCCGGCGCCCGCACCGGCTGCCACCGCCACGACGGAGCACACTGCCGACGGCGGCACGCCGCTGCCCCGGCCGGTCTCGGCTGCCGCCCTGACCCGGCCGGACGCCACCGCTGTCGTCTCCGCCGAAGCCGCCGGCGATGCCCACGAGTTCGAAGCCCAGCACGGCGTTACCCAGGTCGGCGCGGCCAAGAGCGGTGCCGGATCCGCCGCGGAGCGCGCCGACGCCGGACAGCAGACCCGGATCGACTTCCCAAAGCCGAGCCGCGCCAGCGCCCTTGAGGCCAGCCCGGACGGCAACTGGGTCGCCGTCGGCACTGCCTTCGGCGACGTCTACCTCGCGGACACGCGCACCGGCGCCCTGACGCTCCTGAGCAGCATCGGCGAGGGCAGCATCGACGGCTTCAGCTGGTCGCCGGACTCGGCGTGGCTGGGCTGGGCCGAACCGGTGACCTCCTTCGGTTCCCGCACCCGGCTCCGGCTTGCCGGGATCGCGTCCGGAACGGGGAAGGCGGGGGCCGGCACGGGGGAAGCGGGCACGGCGGACGCGGCAGCGCGGCCGGCAATCATCGATGTCACCGACGGCCGGTTCCGGGACGAGTCGCCCGCGTTCACGCCGGACGGCAAGTTCCTCGCTTTCCTGTCCAACCGCAGCTTCGACCCGGTCTACGACGGACACTCCTTCGACCTCTCCTTCCCGAGCCCGATCAAGCCGTACCTCGTGGCCCTGGCCGCCGACACCCCGTCCCCGTTCGGGCCGAGCGTTGCCCTGCCCGACGACGACGCGGACCGCGCCGACGCCACGGAGGCCAGCAACACTGAAGCCTCGGTGTCGGTCAAGGTCGACGCCGAAGGGCTGGCCCACCGTGTCATCAATGTCCCGGTCCCGCAGGGCAACTACTCGGACCTCTCCGCGACCGCCGGCGCGCTGCTCTGGCTCGACCACGAGCTGGCCGGCGTAACGGGGGAAGGCCGGGCCACCCTGGAGGACAAGAACGCGGCGCCGAGCCTGGTCCGCTTCGACCTTGCCAAGCGCCGCACCACCACAATCGTCGAAGCTTTGGACAGCTACCGGCTTACCGGCGACGGCGAAAAGGTCATCCTGGTCCAGGACAAACAGATCCGCGTCTCACCGGCCGCAGCCAAGGCCGATGAGGACTCCGGGCAGCTGGTTAAGGTCGACCTGAACCGCATCCGGGTCCGCCTGGATCCGGTCAGCGTCTGGGGGCAGGCCTTCGACGAGGCCTGGCGCCTGCAGCGCGATTTCTTCTGGACCGAGGACATGGCCGGCCAGGACTGGGACTCCGTGCATGCCCGCTACCGGCCGATCGTGGAACGCCTCGGCTCGCACGATGACCTCGTGGACCTGCTCTGGGAGCTCCACGGCGAGCTGGGCACCTCACATGCCTACGTCCGTCCGGCACTGGTGACGGAGAATGGCAGCAACGGCCAGGGCCGCCTCGGTGCGGACCTCGCCTTCAACGGCGAGGGCTGGCAAATCACCCGCATCCTGGCCGGTGAATCCTCGGACCCGCTTGCGACCTCGCCGCTGACCCGGCCTGGGGCGGACGCCCGGGTCGGCGATGTCCTGTTGGCCATCGACGGCGTCGAACTGTCCGAGGCTCTCACCCCGGCCGTTCAGCTGGCCGGCGCCGCCGGCCGCGCCGTCGAACTGACCCTGCGCAACGGCGCCGGACACGGTGACCAGGCAGGGAAGCAGCGCCGCGTCGCCGTCGTGCCCGTCAAGGACGAGGAACGGCTGCGCTACCAGGAATGGGTCGCCTCCAACCGCCGCACGGTGCGGGAGGCCTCGCACGGGACCTTCGGGTACCTGCACATCCCGGACATGATGGCCAACGGCTGGGCCCAGCTGCACCGCGACCTGGATACCGAAACCTCGCTCGACGGCCTGATCGTGGACGTCCGCCGCAACCGCGGCGGCCACACCTCGCAGCTTGTGGCCGAGCTGATCGGCCGCAAGGTCACCGGCTGGAGCATGCCGCGCGGCGAGCGGCCGCGTACGTACCCGCACCATGCCCCGCGCGGGCCGGTCATCATCCTCACCGACGAATTTGCCGGCTCCGACGGCGACATCATCACCCAGGTGTCCAAACTCCGCGGGATCGGGCCGGTCATCGGCACCCGGACCTGGGGCGGGGTCGTCGGCATCGACAACCGCTTTGCCCTCGCGGACGGCACCGGAGTCACCCAGCCCCGCTACGCCACCTGGTTCACCGGCGGTGTGGGCTGGGGCGTCGAAAACTATGGTGTCGCCCCCGACATCGAGGTCGCCTTCCCGCCGCACGCCTACGCCGCCGGCGCGGACCCGCAGCTGGAATACGGCATCGGGGCACTCAAGGAAATGATCCAGGAGCTTCCCACCGACCGCCCGCCGCTCCGCGAGGGCTACCGCACGGTGCGTCCGGCCCCGTTGCCGGCCCGCCGGCAGGGAAACTAGCAGACACCACGAAGGCCCCCGCCCCGGGAAATCCGGTGCGGGGGCCTTCGGCGTCCCTGGGGGAGCTGGCTGCTAGGCGGCCAGCGTGGCGTCCAAGGTGATCTTGATGCCGGTCAGGGCCGCCGAAACCGGGCAGCCGGTCTTGGCTTCCTCGGCGATGCGCTGGAAATCCTCTTCGGAGATGCCGGGCACGCGGGCGTTCAGCGTGAGGTGGCTGCCCGTGATGCCGGTGCCGGGCTCGAACGTGACGTCGGCCTTGGTGTTGACTTCCTCAGGTGCGTGGCCCGCCTGCGCCAGCGCGTGGCTGAAGGCCATCGAGAAGCAGGCCGAGTGCGCCGCGGCGATCAGTTCCTCCGGGCTGGTCTTGCCCTCGGCCGCTTCGGCGCGCGCCTTCCAGGTGACGTCGAAGTTGCCGAGGCCGGAGCTGTCCAGGCTGGTGTTGCCCGCCCCCGACATCAGGTCGCCGTTCCATACAGTGTGTGCGGTGCGTGTTGTTGCCATGTCCACTCCTCAGCGTCGTTGAATCAGCGATCCGGTCAGATAGGCGGATCCTGCCGCTCCCATCCTAGGGATTCGGCGCGGCCGCCGCACCCGGTGTCCGCTCTCAGAGGATAGCCTCGACATTCGGGCCGGGCCGGGCTTAACGACGACGGCGACGCACCCGCGCGGGTGCGTCGCCGTCGTTGCGGTGGCCGGAGCCTACTGCCAGAGAGTGGCGATGGCTACGTTGAGCAGCCCCAGGCCGCCGACGCCGTGGGCGAGGCCCTTGGAGACGGCTTCGCCCTTCCTAACCTTCCGGGCGCCAATGAAGGCGAGGACGGCCACGGCCAGGCCAACGGCAAACTTGATGCCGAGCTTGAAGTAGTTGGGGTCGAACTCGGCCGGGTTCTGGTTGTGCAGAATCGGCAGGATTCCCATCATGGCGATGCCGGTGATCAGCTGGACGAAGGCGCCGTCGCGCTGCCGCGGGTGGACCGTCGGGGACTTCATGTTGGCGATCCAGATACCGACCACCATGGAGGCGCCGATGATGTGCAGGAAGAGCAGGAAGTAGAAAAGAATGGTCATGCGCCCTAGCTTAGCGACAAAGTGTCCGTAAATTGCGAAGGGCACCCTCCCTGGCGGGAAGGTGCCCTTCACGCACCAGGACAGGTGCGCTGCAGCCTAGAGGCCGAGGTCGGCTTCGAAGGCGCCTTCCTCAAGGCGCGCCTTCAGCGTCTGCAGGAAGCGTCCTGCGTCGGCGCCATCCACCAGGCGGTGGTCGTACGTCAGGGAGAGGTACATCATCGAACGGATCGCGATCGAGTCGTCGCCGTTCTCATCGGAAACCACCACGGCGCGCTTGACGATCGCTCCGGTGCCAAGGATGGCCACCTGCGGCTGGTTGATGATCGGGGTGTCGAAGAGGGCGCCCACGGAACCGATGTTGGTGATGCTGAAGGTTCCGCCGGAGAGCTCGTCCGGGCCGATCTTGCCATTGCGGGTGCGGTCGGCGACGTCGGCGATCTTGCCGGCCAGGCCGGCCAGGTTCAGGTTGCCGGCGTCGGCGATGACCGGAACCAGCAGGCCCTTGTCCGTATCCACCGCAATCGCCAGGTGCTCGGCGTTGTGGTAGGTGATCTCCTGCTTGTCCTCGTCGTAGGAGGCGTTGACCTTCGGGTGCTGCTTCAGGGCTTCGGCGACAGCCTTGGCGATGAAGGGCAGGAAGGTCAGCTTGGAGCCGTTCTGGGCCTGGAAGGAGTTCTTGGCCTTGGCGCGCAGCTTGGCGACCTTGGTCATGTCCACCTCGTGCACCTGGGTCAACTGGGTGGAGATGTCCAGCGACTCGCGCATGCGGCGGGCAATGACCTGGCGGATGCGCGGGGCCTTCTGCACGGTGCCGCGCAGCGAGGACAGCTCACCCGAAGCGGCGGCCGGGGCCGACGAGGCCGCGGCCGGTGCGGAAGCTGCGGCGGGGGCGGTCTTGGCTTCGGCCGCGGCCAGCACGTCCTGCTTGCGGATGCGGCCGCCGACGCCGGTGCCGGTCAGCGAGGAGATGTCCACGCCCTGCTGGTTGGCGAGCTTGCGGACCAGGGGAGTGACGTAGCCGGACTCGGCCGCCGCCGCGGGTGCGGACGGGGCTGCTGCCTGCTTCGGCGCTTCCTGCTTGGGCGCTTCGGCCGGAGCCGGAGCCTCCTGCTTCGGGGCTTCCTGCTTGGGGGCCTCGGGAGCGGGGGCGGCGGCCGGAGCCGGCGCCTCCTGCTTGGGGGCTTCCTGCTTGGGGGCCTCGGTAGCGGGGGCGGCAGCCGGAGCTGCAGCGCCGGAGCCGATGACGGCGAGGACGGAACCGACCTCGGCCGTTTCGTCTTCGGCGACGCGGATTTCCTGCAGGGTGCCGGCAACCGGGGACGGAATCTCGGTGTCGACCTTGTCGGTCGAAACTTCCAGCAGCGGCTCGTCAACCTCGACGGTGTCACCAATGCTCTTCAGCCAGCGCGTGACGGTACCCTCGGTGACGCTCTCGCCCAGGGCGGGGAGGGTCACTTCGTGGCCTTCGCCGGCCGGGGCCGACTCGGCGGCGGGTGCCTCGGCCGGGGCCGCCTCGGCGGCCGCAGCGGGAGCCTCGGCTTCGGGAGCCGGCGCTTCGGCGGCCGAAGGCGATTCGGCGGGGGCTTCTTCGGCGGCGGGTGCGGCGGTCTCAGTGGAACCGGAGCCGGAGCCGTCGCCGATGCGCACCAGGGGCGCGCCGACCTCGGCGGTCTCGTCTTCGGCGACGAGGATTTCCTCGATCACGCCGGCGATCGGAGAGGGGATCTCGGTGTCTACTTTGTCGGTGGAGACTTCGAGCAGGGGCTCGTCCACCTCTACCCGGTCACCGACCTGCTTGAGCCAGCGGGTGACGGTTCCTTCGGTGACGCTCTCACCGAGGGCGGGCAAGTTAACGGATTCAGACATGTCGTCCCCGTTCTCCTTATTGATCTTTGGTGCGGATGGTTGCTGCCTGGTTCGAGCTTAGTGCACCCGGCTTTTCCGGCCGGATGCACTAAGCACGATGGTCTTGCGATGGTGCGGGCGGAACTGCTACCCGTGCAGGGGCTTCCCGGCGAGGGCCAGGTGGGCTTCGCCGAGGGACTCGTTCTGCGTCGGGTGGGCGTGCACCAGCTGGGCCACGTCCTCCGGGTAGGCTTCCCAGTTCACGATCAGCTGGGCCTCGCCGATCTGCTCGCCCATGCGGGCGCCGATCATGTGGACGCCGACGACGGGGCCGTCCTTCTGGCGGACCAGCTTGACCAGGCCGGACGTGCCCAGGATAGAGCTCTTGCCGTTGCCGGCGAGGTTGTATTCCTGGGTTTCAATCTGGTCGTCACCGAACTTGGCCTTGGCGGCCTTTTCGGTGTAGCCCACGGTCGCGATCTCCGGCTCGGAGTACGTGACCTTGGGGATGTTGACGTCTTCCACCACGACGGGCTTGAGGCCGGCGATCTCCTCGGCCACGAAGATGCCCTGCTGGTAGCCGCGGTGTGCGAGCTGGACGCCCGGGACGATGTCGCCCACGGCGTAGATGTTGCCGACGCCGGTGTGCAGGCGTTCGTTGGTGATGACGAAACCGCGGTCGATCGTCAGTCCGGCCTCTTCGTAGCCGAGGTTGGCCGTGACCGGGCCGCGGCCGACGGCGACCAGCATGAGGTCGGCTTCGAACGTCTTGCCGTCCACGAGGGTGACCTTGACGCCGTCGTCGTTCTGCTCAACGCCCTGGAAGAAGACGCCAGTGGAGAACTTGATGCCGCGCTTCTTGAAGGCGCGTTCGAAGTTCTTGACGATCGTCGCGTCCTCGTTCGGGACGAGGGACGGCAGGCCTTCGACGATGGTGACGTCGACGCCGAAGGACTTCCAGACCGAGGCGAACTCGACGCCGATCACGCCGCCGCCGAGGATGATGGCGCTCTTCGGGATGAAGTCCATGGTGAGGGCTTCGTCGGAGGTGATGACCTTGCCGCCGATTTCCAGGCCGGGCAGGGTGCGGGAGTACGAGCCGGTCGCGAGGACGATGTTTTTGCCCTTGTACGCGGTGCCGTTCACGACGACGGTGTCGGTGCCCTGGAGCTTGCCCTCGCCCTCAATGACGGTGATGCCCTTTTTGCCCTTGATGAGTCCCTGGAGGCCCTTGAACTTGCCGGCAATGATGCCGTCCTTGTACGTGTTGACGGCGTTGATGTCGATGCTGTCCAGGGTCACGTTGACGCCGTACTTGGCGGAGTCACGGGCGTGGTCGGCCAGTTCCGCGGAGTGCAGCAGGGCCTTGGTGGGGATGCAGCCGTTGTGCAGGCAGGTGCCGCCGAGCTTTCCCTTTTCGATGAGGCCGACCGTAAGGCCGAGCTGGACGGCGCGGAGCGCAGTTGCGTAGCCGCCGCTGCCGCCACCGAGTACCAGGATGTCGAATTCTTGCGCAGTTGCCTGATCGGCCACTAAAACGCTCCCTCGCGTGAACGATGACACGAGAGTACGCATCATCTGGTCTTGGAACTGTCTGCCGTGATTATGCCAGCAGGCCGGTTCCCTTTCGTTTGGAATTACTTCTGTGAAGCTAATTGCTTTGAAACTACGGTTCACCTTAGCGAACCACTAATACATGCTCCACCTTGCCGTGGCGTTTGTGGAGCGCTTGTGTCCAGTGTCACGCGGCCTTGTGGCCGGGGTATCAGCCCCGGCCACAAGGCCGCGACCCTGACTAGACGGCCGTGGCGAGAATGTCCTCGACATAGGCCACCAGGGTCCGCACGGTGCAGCCGGTGCCCTGCTTGTGGTTGTAGCCGTAGGGGCTGCCGCTGTTGAACGACGGGCCGGCGATGTCGATGTGGGCCCACGGGATCTGCTCCCCGTCCTTGCCCTTGCCGACGAATTCGCGCAGGAAGACGGCGGCCGTCATCATGCCGCCGTGGCGTTCGCCGATGTTGGCGATGTCCGCGACCTGCGAGTCCAGGCTGGGGCGCAGCTCCTCGGGCAGCGGCATCGGCCAGACAAGCTCGCCGGCGCGGTCCGCGGCGGCCTTGAGCGCGCCGGTGACGGATTCGGAACCCATCACGCCGGCGGTGCGGTCGCCCAGGGCAATAAGCTGCGCGCCGGTGAGGGTGGCGACGTCGATGATCGCGTCCGGGTACTCCTGGCTGGCGGCAACGATGCCGTCCGCCATAACCAGGCGGCCCTCGGCGTCGGTGTTCAGGACCTCGACGGTCTTGCCGCCGAAGATGGTGAGCACGTCGGCGGGACGCTGGGCGGCCCCGGAAGGCATGTTTTCCGCGATGCACAGCCAGGCGGTGGCCTTGACCGGCAGGCCCAGTTCGGCCAGGGCCAGGACGGTGTTCAGCACGACGGCGGCACCGGCCATGTCGGACTTCATCTCGCCCATGCCCAGGTGCGGCTTGAGCGAGATTCCGCCCGTGTCGAAGGTGATGCCCTTGCCCACGAGGGCGATCTTGGCCGTGGCCTTGGCCGGGGCGTATTCGACCTTGACCAGGCGCGGCTGCCGGGTGGAGCCTTTGCCGACGCCGAGGATGCCGCCGAAGCCGTCCTTCTCCAGGCGCTTCTCGTCCCAGACGGTGACCTTGACCGGCAGGCCCTTGGCCAGTTCCTTGGCGGCGTCGGCGAACGATTCGGGGAAGAGGTGGCTCGGCGGCTGGTTGACCAGCGTGCGGGTGGCGTTGACGGCCTTGCCGATCAGGGCGGCGCGCTCGAGCACGGGAGCGAGTGCCTTGTCCGCGGCAAAGTCGGTGAGGATGCGGACATTCTTCACCGGGTCCTTGATGCTGTCCTTGGCGGTGCGGTACTCGTTGAAGGAGTAGGCGCCCATCGCGGCGCCTTCGGCGACGGCCGCGACCGCGGCGAGGTTCGGCGTCGGCAGGGCGAGCGTGACGGTGGCGACGCCGGCGAGCTGGCGCACGGCCGAGCCGGCAGCCCGGCGCAGTGCTTCCTCGGAGAGCGGGGTGCCCGCGGCGACCTTGCCGACGCCGGCCAGGACCAGGACGGAGGCGCCGGCCTCAGGCAGGCCGGGGAGGCGGTGCGCCTGGTCGGCGGCGCCGGTGAGGCCAAGAACGGCCAGGGACTCGGCGAGCGCCTCGGCCGCCTTGGCCGACAGCGGGTTCTCGAGCAGCACGGGGCCGTCGGTGCCCTGGCCCACGCCCACGACGAGGGCGTCGGAGGGCGACTTCTTCAAGTCTCCGGCGATCGCACTCAGTTTGACTTCGGTATTCTTGACCACGAGGACAGTCCTCAATTCTCTGTAATTTTTCGGCAGGAACTGCATGTTCGGCGCCCTGCCACGGGTACCTGAGCCACCGTCGCCATGGCACGCGATCCGGTGTCTGCAAGGCCATCTATAAGGCCAGCTCCGATCGTAGTCTGTCCCCGGCGCCGGAGTTCAATTTAATGAGAGCTGGACCACAGTCGCGGCAGGAATTACCCCGGCCGGCGGGGCGTTGTAGCAGGTATCGGCACGTCGGCACCCCTTGGGGGCCCGCCCCTTGGCTTCGCCGCCCCTCGACCTGCTACTGCGAAAGGAACATGCCGTGATGGAACGGATTTCCGGCTCCCTGCTGGACCCCCAAACCCTTTACGTCCGTGATGACGCGCTGTTCCGCAGCCCCGAGCTGCGCGGGCTCAACCTGCTGATGGGCTTCACCGGCTTCGCCGATGCGGGCCACGTCGTCAAACAGATCACCGCTGAACTGCTTGACACCCTCGACTCCGAGCTGGTCGCCGAGTTCGACGCCGACCAGCTGATGGACTACCGGTCGCGGCGGCCGCAGGTGAGCTTCGTCGAAGACCACCTGCAGGACTACCAGGCCCCGCGCCTGGCCCTGTACCGCCTGCAGGACGGGCTCGGGAAGCCGTTCCTGCTGCTGGCCGGGTTCGAACCGGACCTGCAGTGGGAGCGCTTCGCCCGCGCCGTGGTGGGCATCGTGGAGGAACTTGACGTCAATCTGGCGGCCTGGATCCACTCCATCCCGATGCCGGTGCCACACACCCGCCCGGTGGGGGTCACCGTGCACGGCAACCGGCCGGAACTGATCGAGGGGATCTCCGTCTGGAAGCCGACCGTCGAGGTGCCGGCCGCCATCGGCCACGTCCTCGAACTGCGTCTGGTCGAGGCAGGACGGAACATCGCCGGCTACGTGATCCATGTCCCGCATTACCTGGCCGAGGCCGAATACCCCACGGCCGCTGTCGCCGGCCTGGAATACCTCGGCGCGGCGACCTCGCTGATGCTCCCCACGGACCGGCTCCGCGAAGCGGGCCGCGAAGTCGGCCGGCAGATCGCCGAGCAGATCGACGCGTCCGAGGAAGTCCAGCAGGTCGTCTCCCGTCTGGAAACCCGGTACGACGAAAAGGCCGAGGGCACGGTGCGCCGCTCCCTGCTCGCAGACGAGAATGACCAGCTCCCGAACGCCGACGCACTCGGCGCCGCCGTCGAGGCCTACCTGGCCCGTAAAGAACCCGGCGAATAAATACTATTTATGACGCTCCGGGCATAATGGGGGAGTGACTTCCCCCCGCGCCTGGCTGATCTGGATCATCGGGGTCTTCGCGTACCTGGTGGCGGTCAGCCAGCGCACCTCCTTCGGCGTCGTTGGCCTCGAGGCCACTGCCCGCTTCCATGCCAGCGCCGCCGAAATCTCCTTCTTCACCGTGCTGCAGCTGCTGGTCTACGCAGCCCTGCAGATCCCGGTGGGAGTGCTGGTGGACCGCTTCGGCTCACGCGCCATGATCGCCGGCGGCGCCCTGCTGATGGGCTTCGGCCAGCTCCAGCTGGCCTTCGCCGACAGCATCCCCGGCGGTGTGCTGGGCCGCGTGCTGGTGGGTGCCGGCGACGCCATGACCTTCGTCTCCGTGATCCGGCTGATCCCGCTCTGGTTCGCACCGTCCCGGGTGCCGCTGCTCACCCAGCTGACCGGCATGTCCGGCCAGCTGGGACAGCTGTTTTCCGTGGTGCCGTTCGCGCTGATCCTGCACTCCGCGGGCTGGACGCCGGCGTTCCTGACATTGGCCGCCATGTCCGGGCTCGCCGTCGTGCTGGTGGTGCTGCTGTTGCAGGACGTGCCGCCTGGCCACCCTGCTCCGGACCCCTCGCAGGGGCTTCGCGCCACCGGGGTGTCGTTGTCCCGGGCCTGGCGGCAACCGGGTACCCGGCTGGGCCTCTGGAGCCACTTCACCGTGCAGTTCAGCGGCACCGTTTTCGCGATGACCTGGGGCTACCCTTTCCTGATTTCGGCGCAGGGGCTGGACACCGGAACGGTGTCTGCCCTGATGGCGCTGTACGTGGCCGCCGCGATTGCCGCCGGGCCGCTGATGGGCAGCTTCGTGGCCCGCCACCCGCTGCGCCGCTCCACGATGGTGCTGCTGATCTCCGGGGCCACCGCAGTGGCATGGGCCGCGGTGCTGCTCCAGCCGGCCCGCTCGCCGCTCTGGTTGCTGGCCGGGCTGGTGGTGGTCCTGGCTGTCGGCGGCCCCGGCTCAATGATCGGCTTCGACTTCGCCAGGACCTTTAACCCCGCCCACCGGATCGGAACCGCCACGGGGATCGTGAACGTGGGCGGCTTCATCGCCGCGCTGCTGTCCATCTTCCTGATTGGCCTGGCCCTGGACGGGCTGCACCTGGCCGGGCTTTCGCCGGAGGGGCTCTACAGCCTGGGCGCGTTCCGGCTCGCGTTGAGCGTGCAGTTCCTGCTTCTGCTGGCGGGTGCCACGGCCATCCTGATCACCCGACGGAAGGTGCGCCGTCAGATGGCGGCGCAGGGCGTGGTGGTGCCGCCGCTGCTCCAGTCGCTGGCCCGGCAGCGCCGGCTCGTCGCCGAGCGCCGGCGCACCCCCTGACCGCGGCTCTTCTCCGCGTTTGTCCACATAGCGCGTTTGTCCACATAGCGCGTTTATCCACATAGGAAGCACCGGGCCTGACTGCCGCTGCCGGGGCGGGCGAAGCTGGGGCTATGACAGCCCCCGACCATCTAAAGATCACCGGTCCCGAGGACATCCTCGGCTTCATCCCGCATTCGCTGGGCTACTGGCCGGTCAACAGCCTCGTGGCCATGACGCTGCAGGGGAAGCGGCTCGGCGCCACCCTGCGCGTCGACCTCCCGGAGCCCTCCCGCTGCCGAGGGCCCGCGCTGGCCGCTTTTGCGCGGACAATCCGCGACTACCTTGAGGCCGATGAGGAGGCCGACGGCACCCTGCTGGCGGTCTTCGCCGGGCAGCCGGGGGAGGACATCGCCGACGGCGGCCCGCCGGACGGCGCTCCCGGAACAGATGGCTCCGACCCCGATGCCGGCGACTCCGGCTCTCCCGCACTGGCCCGGCTGCTGCGCGAACTGGAGCGAACCCTCGGTGCGGCGGGACTGCCGGTGCGGGATGCCTGGCTGATCGGGGAGCGGTACTGGCGCAACGCCCACTGCACCGACCCCTCCTGCTGCGCTCCGCCTGGCCGGCCGATCGAAGAAATCAGGAACAGCCCGCTCAACGCCGAGCTGGTCTTCCGGGGCAGCAGCGTGGGTGCCGCCCCCGGCCTTCCCGCCCCGGCGGGCACAACGGCGCAGGACGCGCCGGCCGCGCTGGAGGCCGAGGAACGCTGGGCGCAGGAATTTTCGGGCCGGTGGCGGGACCGGACGCAGTTCCAAACGGTGCTCGGTCTCTGGGAGCGTGTGCTGGATGCCGCCGGGCGCCCGGCGGCATCGGCCGCATCCGGGCAGCAGCCCGGAGTGCTGCCTGCCGCCCTGCCGCCCAACCTCGCCGGATACCTGCGGGCCACCCTGTGCGTGACGTCGTGGCGGGACGCGGTCCTCGTGATGGCCGCCGCCGGGCGCGCCGCCGCTGAGGCCGGGGCTGAGGAGTTCGGCGTGTTCGACGGCGGCCCGGGCACGCCCGCCGCGCTGCCCGAACTCGACGGCTTCCCCCCAGTTGCGCCAGCAGCCGTCACGGCGCCCGGTGCGCCGGGGGACGCCGTGGCGGGCAGGGAAGCTTCCGAGGCCGGGGCGGTTCCGGGTTACGGGGAGGTGCTGCTGGGCCTGGCGCCGCCGACGCCCGACTGGGCGCGCCTGGCCGGCCTCGACCGGGTTCTCGTCCGCCTCGGAGGCTGCGGCGGCGGCGAAGCCCGGGCCGCGGCCCTCACTGGCCGGGGCTGGATTGAATGGTGCCGCGGCCGCGGGTCGTTCGCCGACGCACTGTTCACCGCCGCCGGCACAGCCCAGCCCGGCTACCGGCTGGCCGAATTGCTGGCCGAGCTGGGCCGCCGCGGAACCTTGTGCGGCTGGGCGAGGCGGAGGGACGCTGCCTGGCAGAAGTTCGACCCGGACGCCGCCTGAACCCCGGCGGCCAGATGTGCCATATTGCGCGGCGGCGGCGTCTCCGAGGCCCCCGATCCGGAAAATCGTGAGACAATGGTTGGCGAGACCCGGTTGGGTCCGTGGATTGAGTGCGAGTAAAGAACCTTGGAAACAGGGAACATTACGGTCGCTCCGGCAGTTCTACTAAGTGGCTCTGCTGGTCGTGATTGCGCTTGATGTCAAACACGGACTTGACAGGGTCATAGTGGTGTTGCCCTTATGGCGATTCCACAGACCGCTGCTAGAAAGGTTTTCTGTGACCCCGTCTTCCGCGAAGAAGGAACCCGCCGACCAGGCCGTATTGTCTCCCGAGGAGAAGAAGGCGGCGGCAAACGCCAAGCGTGCCGCCACGCGTGCAGCCAACAAGGCTGCAAAAGACGCAGCCTCCGCCGCGGGCGATGACTCCGCCACGGGAGTCGCCAAGCCTGAGCCCAAGAAGCGCGGGCCAAAGCCCGGCGCCAAAGCCGCGGCCGAAGCCGCCAGCAAGTCCCGAGACGAGGACTCCGACGACGTTGAGGTCGACGAGGAACTCGATGACGTGACCCCCGACGCCGCCGAGCTCGGCGAAGACGGCGAAGAGGTAGCAGGCAAGGCGGCAGCAGCCACCACCGGCTCCGGCTTCGTCTACTCCGATGCCGACGACGACGACGCCCCGGTGCAGCAGGTCATGTCCGCCGGTGCCACCGCCGATCCGGTCAAGGACTACCTGAAGCAGATCGGCAAGGTCGCCCTGCTGAACGCCGAGCAGGAAGTGGACCTCGCCCTGCGCATTGAGGCAGGCCTCTTTGCCGAGGAGAAGATCGCGGCTGACGACGGCTCCATGGACCCGAAGCTCAGGCGTGAACTCGAATTCGTCATCCACGACGGCAAGCGCGCCAAGAACCACCTGCTGGAAGCCAACCTCCGCCTCGTGGTCTCCCTGGCCAAGCGCTACACCGGCCGCGGCATGCTCTTCCTGGACCTCATCCAGGAAGGCAACCTGGGCCTGATCCGTGCGGTCGAGAAGTTCGACTACACCAAGGGCTTCAAGTTCTCCACCTACGCCACCTGGTGGATCCGCCAAGCCATCACCCGCGCCATGGCAGACCAGGCCCGCACCATCCGCATCCCGGTGCACATGGTGGAAGTCATCAACAAGCTCGCCCGCGTCCAGCGCCAGATGCTGCAGGACCTCGGCCGCGAACCCACCCCGGAAGAGCTGGCCCTTGAGCTGGACATGACCCCGGAGAAGGTTGTCGAGGTCCAGAAGTACGGCCGCGAACCGATCTCGCTGCACACCCCGCTGGGTGAAGACGGCGACTCCGAGTTCGGTGACCTGATCGAGGACTCCGAGGCAGTCGTTCCGGCCGATGCCGTGAGCTTCACCCTGCTGCAGGAGCAGCTGCACTCTGTCCTGGACACGCTCTCCGAGCGCGAGGCCGGCGTCGTCGCGATGCGCTTCGGGCTGACCGACGGCCAGCCGAAGACTTTAGACGAAATCGGAAAGGTCTACGGCGTCACGCGCGAGCGCATCCGCCAGATCGAATCGAAGACCATGTCCAAGCTGCGCCATCCCTCCCGCTCGCAGGTCCTGCGGGATTACCTGGACTAAGCACCGCCTCAGGCGACGCGGGGTCGGTCCCCGCCCAAGATCTACGGATCCACGGGCGGGAACCGGCCCCGCGTTCCTGCTTAAGCCGCAGCGTCACCCCGGCAGCCTGAACCCCGCAGCGTGAGTTATCGCGGGCGTTAACGCAGAAGGACCCCTCCGCAACGGAGGGGCCCTTCTTGAGTGGACGTCTAGCCGACCGGAACCGGTGCCTTCTCGTTGAGGCGGCCCGTCTCGTCGTGCCAGTCGGAACTGAGCGGGCGAAGGTTCGGTTCAACGGCGCGTGCGTGGTGAGCGCAGAAGAGCAGTTCACCGCCGGAGGCTCCGAGAACAACCCGGACGTATGCCTGAGCTCCGCAACGGTCGCACCGGTCAACGGTGGTGAGTGTGCGGTCCGCAACTGCTGTTGTCATGTTCGGCCTCCTTAGTAGATCGATACATCTATATAACCAGTATTCGCAGACATTCCATGGCAAGGATGGGCCACTTTCGCTGTCCGCGTATCACGGCTCAATAACGGCCCCGGCGGCGATGGCCGCCGGCTTGTCCCGTGGGGGGAGTGGCAACCCGGCGTCGGGCCGCAAGCCGACTAACCTAGGAAGAGCGTCTTTTACGTTCCATCCCTGAAGGAGTTTCCGACCCGTGGCCCCAAGTTCTGATTACACCGCCCGGCATCTCTCCGTGCTGGAAGGCCTCGAGGCCGTCCGCAAGCGCCCGGGCATGTACATCGGCTCCACCGACTCCCGCGGTCTGATGCACTGCCTCTGGGAGATTATCGACAACTCGGTCGACGAAGCCCTCGCCGGCTTCGGCCACGACATCAAGATCATCCTGCATGCGGACAACTCGGTGGAGATCCACGACGACGGCCGCGGCATCCCGATCGACGTCGAACCCAAGACCGGGCTCACCGGCGTCGAGGTCGTCTTCACCAAGCTGCACGCCGGCGGAAAGTTCGGCGGCGGTTCCTACACTGCTTCCGGCGGCCTGCACGGCGTCGGCGCCTCGGTCGTGAACGCCCTGTCCTCCCGGCTGGACGTCGAAGTGGACCGCGGCGGGAAGACCTACAAGATGTCCTTCCGCCGGGGCGAGCCGGGCCGCTTCAAGGACCCGGGCACCAAACCGGACCCCGCCGCCGTCTTCGAGCCCTTCGTCGACGGTTCCGTGCTCGACGTCATCGGCAAGGCCAAGCGCGGCGTCACCGGCACCCGGATCCGCTACTGGGCCGACCGGCAGATCTTCACCCCGGACGCGAAGTTCTCCTACGACGAGCTCGCCGCCCGCGCCCGGCAGACCTCCTTCCTGGTCCCCGGGCTTAAGCTCACCGTGCGGGACGAGCGCCGGGTCGCCGGCACCCCCGGCGAGTCCGGCCCGCACGAGGAGGTGTTCCACCACGACGGCGGCATCTCCGAGTTCGTCGAGTTCCTCGCCGCCGACCCGGCCGTTACCGACGTCTGGCGGCTGCACGGCGCCGGCAAGTTCAAGGAAACAGTCCCCGTCCTGGACGAACGCGGCCACAGCCAGCTGGCCGAGGTGGAGCGAGACTGTGAGGTGGACGTCGCCCTCCGCTGGGGCATCGGCTACGACAGCACGGTCCGCAGCTTCGTGAACATCATCTCCACCCCCAAGGGCGGCACGCACCAGTCCGGCTTCGAGCAGGCGCTGCTCAAGACCTTCCGCAAGGCCGTGGAAACCAACGCCCGCAAGCTCAAGGCCGGCAATGACAAGATCGAAAAGGACGACATCTTTGCCGGGCTGACAGCCGTGCTCACGGTCCGCCTCGCCGAACCGCAGTTCGAGGGCCAGACCAAGGAGATCCTCGGCACCTCCGCCGTCCGGGCCATTGTGGCCAAGGTGGTGGAGCAGGAGATCAACGCCAAGCTCGCCTCGTCCAACCGCAACGACAAGGCCCAGTCGGCGCTGCTGCTGGAAAAGGTCGTCAGCGAGATGAAGTCCCGTATCTCGGCCCGCGTCCACAAGGAGACGCAGCGCCGCAAGAACGCGCTGGAGACCTCCTCGATGCCGACCAAGCTCGCGGACTGCCGGACGGACGACGTCGGACGCTCGGAGCTGTTCATCGTGGAAGGTGACTCCGCCCTCGGCACCGCCAAGCTGGCCCGCTCCTCCGACTTCCAGGCGCTGCTGCCGATCCGCGGCAAGATCCTGAACGTCCAGAAGGCCTCCGTGGGGGACATGCTCTCCAACGCCGAGTGCGCCGCCCTGATCCAGGTGGTCGGCGCCGGCTCGGGCCGCAGCTTCGACATCAGTGCGGCCCGCTACGGCAAGGTCATCCTGATGACCGACGCCGACGTCGACGGCGCGCACATCCGGACCCTGCTGCTGACCCTGTTCTTCCGCTACATGCGCCCGATGATTGACGAGGGCCGCGTCTTCGCCGCCGTCCCGCCACTGCACCGGGTGGAGGTCATCAACGCCGGCCAGAAGGCCAACGAGATGATCTACACGTACTCGGAGGCGGAACTGCACGTGCTGCTGGCCCGGCTCGCCAAGGAAGGCAAGCGGTACAAGGAGCCGATCCAGCGCTACAAGGGCCTGGGCGAAATGGACGCGGAGCAGCTGGCCGAAACCACGATGGACCCGCGGCACCGCACGCTGCGCAAGGTCGGGATCGAGAACGCCAAGCAGGCCGAGGAAACCTTCGACCTGCTGATGGGCTCCGACGTGGCCCCACGCAAGGACTTCATCATTGCCGGGGCCGCGAGCCTGGACCGGGAACGCATCGACGCCTGACCGCCCCCCGGCCCGGCCCCCGGCCCGGCTTCGGGAAGCCGGCCCGGCCGGGAGCCCGGGGACCCCGGTTCAGCCGAGCAGCCCGGGGACGATCAGCAGCGCCGTGGGCACCGCCAGCAGCAGCAGGCAGGCGCCGAGCACCGCGTAGCGCAGCGGCTCCGGCAGCGGCGGCCTGGGGTAGAGCAGCCGGCTGACGCGCGAGGCAGTGGTGGCCGCCGAACCGGCACCGCCGGTGGCTCCGGGCTGGCCGGCGTCGGCCTCCGCACCGGGGTCGCCGAACGCCATCCGGGCTGCGGGCAGCGCCGGGGCAGCAGCCGCCCCGGCGGAGCCGCTCGCCACGATCGCGATCGCCTTGATCAGGGTGGCCCTGCTTTCGGTCTTGAGCGCGACGTCGTCGGCCAGCATCTCGATCAGCGAATTGACCGCCTCCTGGGCCAGCCGGGTGGTCGGCAGCCAGGGCAGGGCCTGCCGCCAGGCTGCGAAGGCCCAGAGCAGCAAGTGGTGCCGCTGGCTCAAGTGCGTGTTTTCGTGGATCAGGACCGCGCGCAGCTCGTCCGGCTCCAAGGCCGCCATCAGGCCGTCCGAGAGTACCGTAACCGAGCGGGCGCCGCCCGGCAGGCAGTACGCCACCGGCGAGTCATGGCTGATCACCATGGTCCGGGGCCCGTCGGCCGAGGGGGAGGCCAGCAGGGCCAGCAACTCGCGGTGGCGCCGGCGCTGGCGCTGGATCTTGTAATAGGTCAGCAGCAGGGTGAAGACCAGGTGGGCGCTCAGCAGCGCAGCGGCGGAGAGCGCGAAGATGTGCCAGAAGCCCAGTGCCGTGGTGGGCTCGTTGCGGAAGACCATGCCCGCCAGCGACCGGAGTCCGGCCAGCAGGTTGTCGCCGACCGGTTCCAGGCCATAGACGAGCATGGCGCCGATCATGGAGAGGCCGCCGGCGAG
Source organism: Arthrobacter sp. KBS0702 (assembly GCF_005937985.2). Lineage (NCBI taxonomy): Bacteria > Bacillati > Actinomycetota > Actinomycetes > Micrococcales > Micrococcaceae > Arthrobacter > Arthrobacter sp. KBS0702. Next base: position 1,490,095 of record NZ_CP042172.1, read on the forward strand.
GGCGATCGTCTGCCAGAGCAGCATTGCCGTAAAGGGGGAACGGGCCGGCCACTGGGCACGGGAGAGCAGGATAGGCACCGGCCACGCCAGTACTATCGCCAGGACCGCCAGAAAATATGAGGTCCAGAACATCCGGTGTTAGCTGTGGTCCAGCAGTTTGCGCAGCGTTTCAGCCTCCGTCGCGGAGACGGAGCCGATAAAGCGCGCCAGCACGGCCTCGCGGTCCGGGGCGGAGCCGAGCACCTCGTGCATCAGTTCCGCTGTGTGGTCGGCGCGGCTGGAAACGGCCTGGTAGCGGTGCGGGCGGGTGCCGCGTTCGCGCTCCACGAGGCCCTTCCGCTCGAGCCGGGAAAGGACGGTCAGCACCGTGGTCACGGCCAGGTCCTTGCCCTCGTGGCCGGAGCCCTCGGGCGACCGGGTGCTCTGCGCCAGCAGGTCCCGCAGGGTGTTCGCCGTCGCAGCCTCCTGGCCTGCCCAGAGCAGGTCCATCACTGCCCGTTCCAGTTCGCCGAGACTTGCCATTCCGTATGTCCTTCGTGAGTGCCGCACGGCGACGTGTCTGCGCCGGACGGTTGCCGAATACTTCAGCTTTAAATTTACCGCGTTTTGCGTCCAGTTTCTACATAAGGTAGAACATGGCCGCCGTGTCCCGCCGGCGCGCCGGGTTCCGCGCCTCCGAGGGGCGGGTGAGCGCTCCATTGCGGGCAGGGGTGCGCCATGTCACGCTGGGTGCAGGAGGGTGCGGATTTGTTCTACACTCTGTAGAAGTTAGTTCTACGCAATGTAGAAAACTCTCGGGAACCTAGCCAAAGGGACTGCCTTGGACGCCTTGGAAATCGCACGCTGGCAATTCGGCATCACCACCGTCTACCACTTTATGATGGTGCCGCTCACGATCGGCCTGGGCCTGGTGGTGGCCGTGATCCAGACACTCTGGTACCGCACCGGCCGGCCCGAGTACCTTCGGATGACCAAGTTCTGGGGCAAGCTCTTCCTGATCAACTTCATCATGGGCGTGGCCACCGGCATCGTCCAGGAATTCCAGTTCGGCATGGCCTGGAGCGAGTACAGCCGCTTCGTCGGGGACGTCTTCGGCGCGCCCCTCGCGATGGAGGCGCTGCTGGCCTTCTTCGTTGAGTCCACCTTCCTGGGCCTCTGGATCTTCGGCTGGAAGCAGCTCAAGCGCGGCGTCCACCTGGCGTGCCTCTGGATCGCGGTCATCGGCTCGGTCTTCTCCGCCTACTTCATCATCGTGGCCAACAGCTGGATGCAGCACCCCGTGGGCGTGGAGATGATCAACGGCCGGCCAGTGATGACCGACGCCTGGGCGGTCTTCACCAACAACACCGCCCTCGTGGCCGTGCCGCACACGCTGTTCGGTGCCCTCGCCGTCGCCGGGGCCTTCCTCCTCGGCATCGCCTGGTACCACCTGTGGCGCCGCCGCCACGACGGCATCGACACGGTCGGCGCCGACGGAAAGGTCATCCCCGGCGAGTCCGCCATCCCGGGCCGGGACCGCGCTGACCACGCCGTCTGGATCCGCTCGCTGCGGATCGGCGCCGTCGTCGCCATGATCTCCTTCGCCGGGACCGCCATCACCGGCGACCTGCAGGGCAAGCTCATGTTTGAGCAGCAGCCCATGAAGATGGCCGCCGCCGAGGCCGCCTGCCACGACGGCACCGGCTTCTCCATCCTGAGCGTCGGCAATGTCGGCTCCAAGAACTGCGACGACGTCGTCGCCGTGATCGAGGTCCCCGGCATCCTGTCCTTCTTGGCCAAGGGCGACTTCAACACCGAGGTCAAGGGCGTGAACAGCCTGCTGGACCAGTACAAGGCGGACTTCGGCACCCACCTGCCGGACAACCCGATCTACGGTGACCGGGCCGGCCAGGAAATCCAGTACGTCCCGGTCATGGAAGTCACCTACTGGGGCTTCCGGATGATGATCGGCTTCGGCGGAGTGGCCGCGCTGGCCGCCCTGGTGGCGCTCTTCCTCACCCGCAAGGGCACCGTGCCCGCCTCCCGCGGCCTGATGCGGCTCGCCGTGTTCGGCATCCTGGCCCCCTTCGGCGCGAACGCCGCCGGCTGGATCTTCACCGAAATGGGCCGGCAGCCCTTTGTGGTGGCGCCCAACCCTGACCTCAGCGGCATCGACCAGGTCGTTATGTTCACCGCGGCGGCGGTCTCCCCGGGAGTCTCCGCCGGGGAACTGCTGACCTCCCTGGTGGTGCTGACCGCCGTGTACGCAGTGTTGCTGGTGGTCGAGGTGAAGCTGCTCGTGAAGTACATCCGCGGCGGCGTCGTGTCCGCGATGCCCGAGCTGGCCCACGCCCCGGCGGACGAAAACGAGGACCAGACCCCGCCCGGCGGTACCCCCGGCAAGCCCGAAGCCGACGACGTCCTGGCCTTCGCCTACTAACGGCACCGAAACAAGCTGCAGAGGAAATTCAGCATGGAACTGCTACCCACCATCTGGTTCATTGCCATCGCGGTGCTGTGGACGGGCTACCTCTTCCTGGAGGGGTTCGACCTGGGCGTCGGCATGCTCATGAAGGGCTTCGCCCGGAACAACACCGAACGCCGCGTGCTGCTCAACACCATCGGCCCGGTCTGGGACGGCAACGAGGTCTGGCTGCTCACCGCCGGCGGCGCCACCTTCGCGGCGTTCCCGCTGTGGTACGCGTCCCTGTTCTCCGCGCTCTACCTGCCGCTGCTGCTGGTCCTGGTCGCCCTGATCTTCCGCGCCGTGGCGTTCGAGTACCGCGGCAAGGTGGACACCCCGCAGTGGCGGGCGCGCTGGGACTGGGCCATCGCCCTGGGTTCCCTGGTCGCCGCGTTCGGGGTAGGGGCCGCGTTGGCGCTGACCACCACGGGACTGCCGCTGAACGCCAACGGTGACCGCGAGGGCGGACCGTTCGCCTGGTTCAGCGCCTACGCCGTGCTGGGCGGCCTCGCTGTCGTCGGCTTCTCGCTGCTGCACGCGCTGGCGTTTCTGGCCTTGAAGACCGACGGCGACGTCCGGCACCGCGCGCGGCAGTGGTTCGTCCGGCTGCTGCCGGCGCTGCTCCTGCCGATTGCCGGCTGGGCGATCGTGCTGCAGCTGCACAGCGGCAAGGCCTGGACCGTCGCCGCCGTCGTCGCCGCCGTCGTGGCCGCCGCACTGGCCTGGAACTTCGCCCGTGGCGGCGCCGAAGGCCGGGCCTTCCTGTCGCTGGGCGTCTTCCTGCTGCTCGGCAGCGCCTCGATCTTCGGCGCGGCCTTCCCGGTGGTGCTGCCCTCGACCCTCAACCCGGACTTCAGCCTGACGGTCGCCAACGCCTCGTCCTCGGACTACACCCTGGGCCTGATGACCATCGTCGCCTGCATCGGCCTGCCGTTGGTCCTGGCCTACCAGGCCTGGACCTACTGGGTGTTCCGCCGCCGGGTCAGCGCCGCCCACATTCCCGAGGCGCACAGCTTCCTACCCGCCGTGGCTGCCAAGGCCCTGGCGCCGAAGGACTAGCTGCCCGATGAAACCGCAGTTCCCGACCGGCCCCGCCACCCGCTCCGCGCTTTACCTACTGGGGCTCCTGGCTGCCCTCAAAGCGCTGTCCCTGGTGCTGATGGGGCAGGCGGTCGCCGCCATGCTGGTGGGCCTGATCGCGCACAGCCCCGCCTGGGCCGAACAGCTGAGCTGGGGCTTGGCCGGGGTGGTGCTGCGCTCGCTGACCGTGTGGGCGCAGGCCGTGGCCTCCCGGCGCGCCGTGCTGGGGGTGAAGGAGGAACTGCGCTCCCGGCTGCTCGAGCGGTCCCTGCATACCGGGATCCGCGCCGCCGGTCCGGCCGACGGCGGACTCGCCGTGCTGGCGACCCGCGGGCTGGACGCGCTGGACAACTACTACACCCAGTTCCTGCCCGCCCTGGTGAACTGCGCCGCCATTCCGCTGCTGTTGGGGGCCCGGATCCTGTTCGCGGATTGGATCAGCGCCGTCGTGATCGTCCTGACCGTCCCGCTCGTGCCGCTGTTCATGGTCCTGATCGGCCGCTTCACCCAGGACCGGGTCCGGGACGCCCAGGCGGCGCTGTCCCGGCTCTCCGGCCACATGCTGGAACTCGCCAAGGGCCTCCCCGTGCTGGTGGGACTGGGCCGCGCGACCGCCCAGCGCAAGGCCCTTGAGGACATCTCGGAAGAATACCGGTCCAAGACCATGGGGACCCTGCGCACCGCCTTCCTCTCGGCGCTCGCCCTGGAGCTCATCGCCACGATCTCCGTCGCCGTGGTGGCCGTCTTCATCGGCGTCCGGCTGGTTCACGGGGACATGGGCCTCGAGGCCGGACTGCTGGCCCTGATCCTGGCCCCCGACTGCTACCTGCCGCTGCGCGAACTCGGCACCGCGCACCACGCCAGTGACGAAGGCCGGGCCGCGCTCGCCGACACCACTGAGGTACTCGACGCCGCCCAGGCCGCACCGCTCGTCCCCGCTCCGGTCCGCCGGGACGGCGGCGTTCACGTTCCGCCGGCCGTCACGGTCCAAGGACTGGCCGTTCGCTACGCCGGCCGCACGGAGGCCGCCGTCGGACCGCTGAGCTTCACCGCGGCTCCCGGCGAAATCACCGCCCTGGACGGACCAAGCGGGGCGGGAAAGAGCACCGTGCTCGGGGTGCTGGCAGGCACCATCGGTGCCGGCGCCGGCACGGACGTGACCGGGGAGCTGGAGGGATTCACGACGGCGGACCTCGCCTGGGTGCCGCAGCACCCCGTGATGGTGGAACCCACGGTGCTGGCGGAGGTCCTGCTTTATCTCGGGGCCGCCCCGGAGCGGTCCCTGGACCGGCCGGCGGCGCAGTCCAGCCCCGAGGCCACTGCCGAGGCCCTGCGTTGCCTCGCCGCCTGCGCGGCTGACCATCTTGCCGCGAAGCATCCGGCCGAGCTCAGCCCGGGGGAGCTGCGCCGGGTGGCCGTGGCCCGCGGGCTGGCCCGGATCGCGGCCGGCGCCACGGTGTTGCTCCTGGACGAGCCCACCGCACACCTGGACCGGGCCTCGGCCGACGCGGTCAGCCGCAGTATCGCCGGGCTGCGGGGGAAGGCCACCGTGCTGCTGGTCGCCCACGACCGGCAGACCCGGGAACTCGCGGACCGGCTGGTGGCCGTGGGGGCGCGCTCCGGCGCGGCCGCGACCGCCACGGACTCCCCGGCCGCCGGCAGCACCGGACCTTCGGCTACCGCGGCGGCCGGCGATCATGGTGCGGAACCGTCCGGCAGCGTGGTTGACCCGGCGGACAGTGGCGCCCGCGCCGGGACGGCGGCATCCCAGCTGCGCCGGTTGCTGGCGCCGGTGGCCGAGAAATTTGCCGGCGCCGGCGTCGTCGGCGTCCTGGCCGCGCTGTTCGCCGTGGCCCTCGCCGGGTTGTCCGGCTGGCTCATCATCCGCGCCAGCGAACAGCCGCCCATCCTGTACCTGCTTACCGCCATCGTGGGGGTGCGTTTCTTCGGGGTCGGCCGGGCCGCCCTGCGGTATGCCGAACGGCTGCTCCTGCATGACGCTGTGTTCACCGCGCTGACGCGGCTCCGCGGCCGGCTCTGGGAGTCGCTGAGCCGGCGGGCACTGTCGCTTCGGCGGCTCTTGCAGGGTGGCAACGTGCTGGGGGCCGTGGTGGACGACGTGGACACCGTCCGGGAGTTGCTGCCGCGGGTGGTCCTGCCGCCGCTGACGGCCGCGGCCGTCGGTGCGGCCGCGGTCGTGGGTATCGGGCTGCTGCTGCCGGCAGCCCTGCCGGCCGCGATTGCCGGTGCTGCGGTCAGTCTCGCGGCCGCGCCGGCCCTTGCGCTGCTCGCGGACCGGATGTCCGCCCGCGCCGAACAGCAGCTGCGCTCCGGTGTGCTGCGCCGGGTCGCTGCGGCCCTGGAGGCGCGCGCCGAACTCCACGCCAACGGCGTCGGCGCCCCGGTCCTGGACGCCATCCACCGGGCCGACCGGGCCGCAACGGTTGCGTCGCAGCGGTCGGCCCTGGCCGAGGGGCTCGGGCAGGGACTCACCGTGCTGGCCTGCGGGGCCGCCGCGCTGGCGAGCGTCGTCCTCGCCGCGGCCCCGGTCTTCCGCGGCACGGCGGAGCCGGCGACGGTCGCCGTCGTTGTGCTGCTTCAGCTGGCCCTGGTGGAACCGTACGCGGCCATCACGACGGCGGTCCGGCAGTACCCGGCGCTGCGTTCGGTGCTGCGGCGCATCAGCGCCTCCGGCGTCCTCGCCCCCGAGGAGCAGGAATCGCCCGGGACCGTGCCGCTGGCCGCGCGGCCCGGTGGGCGGCCCGGCGTGGAACTCCGGCACCTGGCGGCTGCGTGGCCGGGCGGGCCCGAGGTCTTCAGCGGCCTGTCCGCCAGCGCCGAACCCGGCCGCTGGCTGGCCGTGACCGGCGCATCCGGGTCCGGCAAGTCCACCCTGCTCGCCACCATGCTTGGCTTCCTGCCGGCCGCCGGGGGACAGCTGCTCCTGACCGGCCGCGCCGCCTGGTGCCCGCAGGAGGCGCACCTCTTCGACTCCACCATCCGCGGCAACCTGATGCTCGGACTCCCCGAGACCGCACGCCCTGCGGCCGCGGCCGGGGCGGGGCCCGGGGAGCTCGAGCGGCAGCTGGCTGATGCGCTGTCCGCCGTCGGCCTGGAACCGTTGCTGGAGCGGCTCGACGGCGGGCTGGACACCCCCATCGGCCCGGGCGGCGCCTTCCTCAGCGGCGGCGAGCGCCAGCGGCTGGCCGTGGCCCGCACGTTGCTGACCGGCGCCGACGTGATCCTGCTCGACGAACCCACGGCGCACCTGGACGCGGAGGCAGGGCGGCACATGCTGGCCGAACTGCGCCGCGGGCTGGCCGGCCGAACGGTGGTCCTGGTGACGCACAACCCGGAGGACATCCGCCCGGAGGACAGCCGGCTGGACCTGGATCGTGCGGCGTCGCAGGCGGAACCGGTGCTGGCGCGGGGATAGCCGCCGGCCCGGCTGCGGTGGCTGGTCCTGGATCGGGCGTCAGTGAGGTCGGTTAAGCGGACGAGGCAACAGCGAACAGTCCCGCGACACCAAGCAGGTAGAGGCTGAGGACGACGAGCGAATCGACGCCCATCCCCAGAATTTTGCGGCTAGGACGGAAAATCAGGCCAAGCATGTAGACGAGGGTCAGGAGGATAGCCAGGGCGGTGAGGTAAATGTCTGTGGCGTGTGCCTGCGGCAGTACGGGCTTTCCGGAGATGAGCACGGCTGCAAGGAACAACACGGGGAGGAACGCGTTCCCGCCGAAGATGTCGCTGAAGGCGAGCTTGTAGTCGCCCTTTTTCACGGATGTCAGGCCGGTGGAGATTTCCGGCAATGCTGTCGCCAAAGCGAGGAACGTCGCGCCGAAGAGGACGCCGGAGAGCCCGATGTGCCCGGCGATCGCCTCGCCGCTGCGTTCGAGAAGCACGCCTGCGCCAAGCGTGGCGGCCGCCGCGACCAGGAATATCAACAGCGACGTCGCCGTACGCGGGGACTTCTTGCCGCTTGACTGCGTTGTCTTGCTGTGGCCTTGGGGCTGCGTCTGGCTGTCGGGAGCGTGGCCCTGACCGTGCCACGGGAGGGATTTCTGGGATCGTTGTACCAGGAAGAGGCCCAGCAGCCAGATCAGGACGATCAGCACTGTTGCAGGCGTGAGCCTGAACAGGACCAGGCCCGGAGGCATCTGGCTTCCGGCGATCACCACGCCAAGCACACCGACCACGGTGACGGCCTCGATGACGAGGGACAGGGACCCCGCCCGGTACGTGAGGGGTCTCTTGCCTTTGTTTCCGAAGGCATCCAAGATCACGAGCACTACCGTCTGGATAGCGATGCCGCCGAGAATGTTGCCGACCGCGACTCCCACGTTGCCGGCTGCCGCCGCACTAAAGGTGATGGCAATTTCCGGGAGGTTCGTGGCGACGGCCAGGAGAATCAACCCGCCAAGGGCGGACCCGAGATGAAACCTGGCGTCAAGAACGTCTGTTTGCTTGGATAGCTGCGTTCCTGCCACCCAGATCACTGCCGCGGCCGCGGCGAAAATGAGAACCAGGAACCCCAGTGCCATAGATTCCATGGGGTGCGCTATCCATCCACATCGTGAAGGTGGTGCACGACGTCGTGCAGGAAGTACTGCGCGAACGTCAGCACCGTGAATTCCGAGCCGTTGCTGCGGGTGCCCTTGCGGTCCCAGTCCCGCTCCGGGACGCGGCCAAAGGACGCGGCGATCTGTTCGCCCTCGGCCGTCAGGGCGGCGCTCACCTCGGCCGGATCGGCGCCGGCGTAGTCCTGCTCGACCGCGGTCCGGTCCTGGTCCCAGTCCTCGAAGCGGGCGTCGTCCTCGGTGAGCATGAGGTCGAGGCGGTGGTCAAAGAGTGTGAACACGTCCCGGACATGGCAGGCGTACTCCAGCGGCGACCAGGTGTCCTCATCCGGGCGCACTGCGGCGTCCGGGCGGCGCAGCACGGCCCGCCAGCGCGGCAGCATGTTGGCGAGCTGTCCCGGCGTCGTGGCCGGGGTGCAGGTGGAGGCGTCGAAACCGCACTCGGGGCACGGCCGGGCGAGCACCCAGGTCCAGTCTTTTTGATCGGGCACGATAGGCATGTCTGCAGTCTAGGGGAAGGAGTAGGATGCGTTCCGGGGGAAGGGCCTGGAAAGGAACATAGCCATGCTCAAAGACCACCCGGTCGGCGCCGTTCTGCCGGCCGCGGACCTCGCCCGTGCGCGGGGTTTCTACCGCGACAAACTCGGACTTGAACCGGATAACCCGGATGCCGAGGACAACCTGATGTACACGTGCGGCGCCGGCAGCAGATTCCTGCTGTACCAGACGCCCAACGCGGGATCGGCCAAGAACACCCAGATGGGATGGATGGTCCCCGACGTGCCGGCCACTGTCGCCGAGCTGCGCGCGGCGGGGGTCGTCTTCGAGGAGTACGATTTCCCGGGCCTGAAGACTGAAGACGGCATTGCCACCCTGCCGGACGGAAGCACCGCGGCCTGGTTCCTCGACAGCGAGGGCAACATCCTGAATATCAACTCGGGGATGTAGCGACCCCGCACTGATCCCGGGCCGCCATGCGTGGCGGCGGCCCGGGATTCGGCGCGGGCCCAAAGACTCTGGAACGGTCAGCCGCTGCCGCCCAGACTAGGCGCATGTGCGCGGAAGCCCTGGTTCGGCTCGATGGCCTCAGTAAGCGGTTTGGCAAGAGCACCGCGCTCGACGGCGTCAGCCTCACCATCGAAGCCGGGGAGGTCTTCGGCTATCTGGGGCCGAACGGCGCGGGTAAGACCACCACCATCCGGCTGATCATGGGGATGCTGCGGCCCACCTCGGGCACCGCCAAGGTGCTGGGCCTCGATACCTGGCAGCAGTCCGTGCAGGTACACCGCCTGGTGGGGTACGTCCCGGGCGAGCCGGCCCTCTACGATCGGCTCACCGGGCACCAGCACGTCGCCTACTGCTCCCACCTGCGGCACCGTGATGATGCGAAACGCGCAGCCCAGCTCGCGGACCGGCTCGGCCTGGACCTGGACCGGCCCGCCCGCACCCTCTCCCGGGGGAACCGGCAGAAGCTCGCCGTCATCCTGGCTGTGATGTCCCGGCCGCGGCTGCTGGTCCTGGATGAACCCACCAGCGGGATCGACCCCTTGGTCCAGCAGGTCTTTCACGCCATCTTGCTCGAACACACCGCCGACGGCGGCTCTGCGCTGTTCTCCTCCCACGTGCTGGGCGAGGTGGAGCGCGTCGCCGACCGGATCGGCGTCGTGCGCCGGGGAAAGCTCGTCGCGGTGGAGCGGCTGCGGGACCTCGCTGCACGGTCCCTGCACCAGGTGCGGGCCCGCTTCGCCGAGGAGGTGGCCCCGCCCGACTTCGCCGGGATCCCCGGCCTGCGGGATGTGGTGGTCGACGGGCGCGCGTTCAGCTGCAGTGCCCCGCAATCGGCCCTGGACGCCTTGCTGAAACGTGTCAGTGCGCGGCAGGTGGAGGACTTCGAGTGCGCCGAGGCCCCGCTGGAGGACACGTTCCTGAGCTATTACGGCACGGACCGCAACGGCGGCGCGGACGCCGGGGTCCCGGCAGGGGCCCGAGGCCGAGATGCTGCTTAGTGTCCTGGCGAAGACGCTCCGGGACCAGGGCCGGAGCCTGCTGGCATGGTCCGTTTCCCTGGTCCTGCTGGTGGCCATGTACGCGGCCGTGTGGCCCGCCGTCCGCGACCAGCCCTCGATGGGTGACTTCATCGACCAGATGCCCGAGGCGTTCCGTTCCATGTTCGCCACCTCCGGCGCGGATATGTCGACCCCCACCGGCTACATCCAGGTTGAACTGCTGTCCTTCATGGGACCGATCGCGGTCCTGCTCTACGCCATCAGCGCGGGTGCGGGGGCGATCGGCGGGGAGGAAGACCGCCACACCATGGACCTGCTGCTCTCCAACCCGGTGGGCCGCGGCCGGGTGGTGCTGGACAAGTTCCTGGCCATGGCTCTCGGCACGTTCCTGCTGGCAGCCGTGATGGGAGTATCGCTGGTACTTGAGGGCAAGCTCGTGGACCTGGAATTGCCCCCGGACAAGGTGGCCGCCACCATGTTCCACCTGGCCCTGCTCGGCGTCGTGTTTGGGGCGCTGGCGCTGGCGCTCTCCGCAGGCACCGGGAGGACCGGCCTGAGCCGCGGGGTACCCGCCGCGCTGGCGGTGTTCGCCTACATCGTCAATGCCCTGGCGCCGCTGGTGGACGCTTTCGACCGGGTCCAGAAGGTCTCGCCGTTCTTCCAGTACATTGCCCACGATCCGCTGAGGCAGGGCGTTGCCTGGGACGGGGTGGCCGTGTCCGTGACCACCGTCGCGGTGCTGCTGGCGCTCGCCGTCGTCGGCTTCCGACGCAGGGACGTCGCCGCCTGAACGCGTTTCCCAACCGACGGACTACCGGGGCATGGCAACGCGCTTTCCGTGCCGGAGTGGCTCACATGTGAGTGCGCCCCCGGTCATTTGCCACACATGGCCGCCATGGCGAAACCCTCAGCGGCCGTGGGTGGCAAATGGGTGAGCGGAGGGCGGTGCAGGGCGGGGCAAGGAGGCAATCTGCGGGTCGCGAGGCCGGGTGCCGTCGCGACCGTTCTCGTGCCGGGCCGGGCGTCCCGAGTAAGGACCCGTCCACAGGAGCGGCGTCCATCATTCGCCAGAGATGGCCGCATATACGGGCCTCACAGCGGCCGTCTGTGGCGAACGGGTGGACTTAATCCGGGGCGTCGGCAGCACGGGGTGAAGCACCGAGGCGCCCGGCACCACATTCGCGGCCTGCGAGCCCGGCCTACCCTTCCGGCGCGGCTTCCTCCGCCCAGGCCACGCTCGGGCCGATCGCGTCGATGGCCTGGGAGAGCGGGATGCCGGAGCCGTCGCGGCGGCCGTGCTCGCCCGGCAGGGAGCGGGCAACCCCGGCCAGCGAGGACGCCTTCGCCGGGCCGTGGCCCGCCCAGGCGAGCAGCAGGGTGTCTTCGCCCTTGAGGAAGCGGTGCGCACGGACCCCTGCCGTGCCGCGGCCCTTGGCCGGGTACTCGGCCAGTGCCGTCACCTTGGCCGCGCCGGGCGCGGTGCCCGGCAACGCGCCCTCGGCGCCGGCGATGGTGACCACCACGGCGGCGTCGTCGTCTGAGCGGGCCGTGCCGAAGTGCAACACCCGGTCCCCGGCAGCCAGCTTGATCCCGGCCATGCCGCCGGCGGTGCGTCCCTGCGGCCGGACCGCGGAGGCGCTGAAGTGCAGCAGCTGGGCCTGGCGCGTCACGAAGACCAGCTCGACGTCGTCGCCGGCGGCGGGCTCGACGCCCACCACGGTGTCCTTGTCCTTGAGCGCGATCACTTCCCAGTCCTCGCGGTTCAGCGGGTAGTCAGGCTGGACACGTTTGACCACGCCCTGCGCGGTCCCGATCGCGAGGACCTGGTCCAGCGGGGCGAACGCGACGAGGGTTTCGCCCTTGAGCAGCGTGATGAAGTCCCTGGCCGGCACACCGCCGGCCATATTGGGGGTTCCGGAGGTGGGCGGGAGCACCGGCATGTCCATCACCTGGAGCCGCAGCATGCGGCCCTGGGAGGTGACCGCGGCGATCTCGCCGCGCGCGGAGGTCTTGACCACAGAGCGGAACACGTCGTGCTTGGTCCGCGGCCCTGACTCAGCGAGGCTGTCCTGGTTGGCCGTGCGGGCGATCTGGCCGGACGCCGTCAGGATGGCCCAGCAGGGGTCGTCCGCGATCTCCAGGGCCAGCGGGGCGGCCTTGCCCTTGGCGCCGGGCGCCGCGAGGGCGGCGGCGACCGTGGGGGAGACGGCCTCGGATTCGAGCAGCACGGTCCGGCGCGGGGTGCCGTACTTGTCCGCGAGTTCACCGAGTTCGTCGGAGACCAGCCCGCGCAGCAGCTCGGGCGAGTCCAGGATCGCCTGAAGCTCGGCGATCTCTCGGCGCAGCTCGTCCTGTTCCTTCTCCAGCTCGATCCGGGAGTACTTGGTCAGCTGCCGGAGCCGCAGTTCCAGGATGTAGTTCGCCTGGATCTCGGTGAGGTCGTAGATGGACATCAGCCGCGTCCGGGCCTCTGCCGATTCGTCCGAGGAACGGATGATCTGGATGACCTCGTCGATGTCCACGATCGCGATGAGCATGCCCTCGACCAGGTGCAGGCGGTCCTTCTTCTTGCCCAGCCGGAACGAGGTGCGGCGCCGCACCACGTTGATCCGGTGGTTCACGTAAACGGAGAGCAGCTCGAGCAGGCCCAGGGTCTGCGGTTGCCCGTCGACGAGCGTGACGTTGTTGATGCCGAAGGAGTCCTCCATCGGCGTGAACCGGTAGAGCTGCTGGAGCACCGCGTTCGGGTTGAACCCGTTCTTCAGCTCGATCACGAGCCGCAGCCCGTGCTTGCGGTCGGTCAGGTCCACAATGTCGCTGATGCCGGTCAGTTTCTTGCCGTTGACCGCGTCCTTGATCTTCTCGATCACCTTCTCCGGGCCCACCATGTATGGCAGTTCCGTGACCACGAGGCCGGTACGGCGAGCCGAGAGCTGTTCGACGTCCACCTTGGCCCGGGTCTTGAAGGAGCCGCGGCCGGTGGCGTAGGCATCGCGGATGCCATCCAGCCCCACGATCCGGCCCCCGGTGGGCAGGTCCGGCCCGGGGACGAACTTCATGATGTCCTCGAGCGTGGCGTCCGGGTGCGCGATCAGGTGCCGGGCCGCCGCCACCACTTCGGCAAGGTTGTGCGGGGCCATGTTGGTGGCCATACCGACGGCGATGCCCGTGGCGCCGTTGACCAAAAGGTTCGGGAACGCCGCCGGCAGTACGTCCGGCTGGGTGAGCTGGTTGTCGTAGTTCGGGACGAAGTCCACCACGTCTTCGTCGAGGTGGTCCGTCAGGGTCAGCGCCGCCGCGGCCAGCCGGGCCTCGGTGTACCGGGGGGCCGCCGGGCCGTCGTCGAGCGAGCCGAAGTTGCCGTGGCCGTCGATCAGCGGCAGCCGCAGGGAGAAGTCCTGCGCCATCCGCACCATGGCGTCATAGATGGCGGTGTCGCCGTGCGGGTGGAGCTTACCCATCACTTCGCCCACCACGCGGGCGCTCTTGACGTGGCCGCGGTCCGGGCGCAGGCCCATCTCGCTCATCATGTACAGGATGCGCCGCTGCACGGGCTTGAGGCCGTCGCGGGCGTCGGGCAGGGCCCGGGAGTAGATGACCGAATAGGCGTACTCCAGGAACGAGCCTTCCATTTCGGAAGTGACGTCGATGTCGACGATGTTCTCGACGAAGTCCGGGGCTTCCCCTGCCGGGGGCGTGGTTTGGCGGCGTGCCATGAGGCGGGTGGATCCTTCTTCGGGGTGCTGAACGGGTACTGCGTAAGTTTATGGCTAGGCTAAGCCTATGGTGGATCAGCCCGCGGACGGCGTATATCCGGAACATTGGGAAGCTGATGTCGTGCTGCGCGACGGCGGCACCGCGCACCTTCGCCCCATCCACCCCGCCGACGCCGACGCCGTGCAGGCTTTCCACGTGGGCCAGTCGCAGAAGTCCATCTACATGCGCTTCTTCGCCTTCAAGTCCAAACTTTCCGCCAAGGAACTCAAGCGGTTCACCGAGGTCGACTACAAGGACCGGGTGGCCCTCGTGATCACCATCGGCGGCGAAATCATGGGCATCGGCCGCTACGACCGGCTCGATGACCCGGAGGAGGCGGAGGTGGCCTTCAATATCGCCGACGCGCACCAGGGCCGCGGGATCGGCTCCATCCTGCTCGAACACCTGGCCGCCGCGGCCCGGGAGAACGGCATCCGCAAGTTCAGCGCCGAAGTGCTGCCGGAGAACCGCAAGATGCTGATGGTCTTCTCGGACGCCGGCTACGACGTCAAACGGCACTTCGACGACGGCGTCGTGAGCCTTGAATTCAACATCGACCCCACGGACAAGTCCCGGGCCGTGATGGAGTCCCGCGAACACCGCGCCGAGGCCCGCAGCATCCAGGAGCTGCTCGCGCCGTCCTCCGTGGCCGTGATCGGGGCCAGCCGCAAGTGGGGCACCGTGGGCTACCAGTTGCTGGAGCACATCATTGAGGGCCACTTCACCGGCCCGGTCTACGCGATCAACCCCGAGGCCCTGGAACTGGCCGGCATGCTGTCCTTCGCCAAGCTCTCCGAGGTGCCCGGCCCGGTCAACCTCGCGATCATCGCGGTCCCGTATGACGAGGTCCCGAAGGTGGTCCAGGAGTGCGCCGAGGCCGGGGTCAAGGGCATCGTGGTGGCCACCGCCGGCTACGCGGAGGACGGCGAACGCGGCCTCGCCCGGCAGCGTGAACTGGTCCGGCAGGCCCGCGCCAACGGGATGCGTGTGATCGGCCCCGCCTCGCTCGGGATCGTCAACACCAACCCCGCCGTGTCCCTCAACGCCTCGATGGCGCCCTCGCTGGCCCGCCGCGGCGGGCTTGGCCTGTTCAGCCAGTCGGCGGCGATCGGTGTTTCGCTCTACGCCGCTTCCAGCCGCCGCCGGGTGGGCATCTCCACGTTCCTCTCCGCCGGAAACCGCGCGGACGTGTCCGGCAACGACATGATGCAGTTCTGGGAGGACGACGCCGATACCACCGCCGTCGGGCTGTATCTCGAATCCATCGGCAATCCGCGCAAGTTCTCCCGGCTGGCCCGGCGGCTCGCTCGGACCAAACCGGTGATCGTGGCCAAGTCCGACGCCATGGGGCTGAACCTGCCGCCGGGGCATGCCGTGCGCACCACCCAGGCGCCGCCCGAAGCCTTGGACGCCATGATGCGCCAGGCAGGCGTAATCAGGGTGGAAACCATCGAGCAGCTCATGGACGTCGCCCAGATTGTCTCCAGCCAGCCGCTGCCCCAGGGCCCCGGCGTCGCCGTGTTCAGCAACTCGAGTGCGCTTGGCAAGGTGGTGGCGGACCGGGCGGCCGCGGCCGGTCTCGGCGTGGAGCGGATCGTCGCGGACGTCGACCTGGACGCCGGCATGTCCCGGGCGCTGCCGGCGCTGCGCCGCAGCCTGCAGGAGACGCTGACCATCGAGTCGGTCCACGCCGTGGTGGTCGCCCTGCTGCCGGCCCGCGGGCTCACCGTGGAGAAGATCGGCGCGGTGCTGGCCGAGTGCTCGGCTGCCGCGGCGAAACCCGTGGTGGCGGCGTTCACCGGCCTCCTTGACCCGTCCATCTACGTCGAGGGTATGGTCGGGGCCGCCGAGGACGACGCGGCGGAATCCTCCGCCGGGGTGCCCTGCTATTCCAACCCCGGGGCCGCCGTCGCCGCCCTCGCCGCGGTGGTGCGGTACGCCCAGTGGGTGGTCCGCGACCAGGGCCTGTTCGTGGAACCCGAAGGCTGCGATCCCGAGGGCGCCCACGAGGACCTGGAGGAACTGCTCCGGCCCGTCGGCGGCGAACAGCTGGTCCGGCTGGATCCGGCCGCGGCCGCCCGGCTGCTGGGTTTTTACGGCATCCGTGTGCTGCCCTCCGAAGGATTTGAGAGCGAGGACGACGCCGTCGCTGCCGCCGACCGGCTGGGCTGGCCGGTGGCGCTGAAAACCACCGACCCGGCGCTGCGGCACCGGCTGGACCTGGGCGGGGTGCGCCTGGACATCCAAGACGCCGACTCGCTGCGTCGCAACATTGTGCAGATGCGCAAGTCACTGCAGCGCTACGGCTCGCCATCCCTGGAGGTGCAGTCGATGGCCCCGGTGGGGCAGGCCTGCACGTTCCGCGCCATCGAGGACCCGCTGCTGGGCCCGGTGGTGTCCTTCGGGCTCGCCGGCGACGCGGTCAACCTGCTCGATGACTGGGCGCACCGGGTTCCGCCGCTCTCCAACTCGGACGTCCACGACTTCATCCGCGCACCCCGCGCCTCCCGCAAACTCTTCGGCTACCAGGGCCTGCCCGCCGTCGACGCCGCCGCGCTCGAGGATCTCGCGGCCCGGCTGACCCGGCTCAAGGACAACCACCCGGAGATCGTGCTGGTGGAGTTCAACCCGGTCCTGGCCGGTCCCGAGGGCGCGGTGATCCTGGCAGCCGACGTCCGCATTGCCAACGCCGCGCAGCGCACCGACACGGCACGGCGGGCCATGCGCAACTAGCACGCAGGCCACCGCGCGGGAGCATGGGCCGGCTGGGCAGGAACAGCAGGGCAGGAACAGCACGGCAGTTAGCAAGTCCCCAGCCGATCTGTGAAAATGGAAGCCATGAGCTCCCAGCCTCCAGCATCCAAGCCCCAGGCGCCGGCCCCCGCCCGCCACGGCTCGCACCACGGCCTGCACGACCACAGCGCGCAGGGCCAGAGCCTGGAAGGCGCCCTCCAGCAGGCAGGCTTCTACCCCCGCCTAGTCGCCGACGTCGTCGCCGACGCCCTGGACGGCCGGGACTGCGTGGCCCACCTCGTCCACCTCGAGACCCACTTCGACCGGGCCGAGGTGCGCCGGCACATCACCGTGCTGGTGCTGACCGAGGACATGCTGGTCATCACGCATGTGGACGACCAGCAGCTCGACGAGGCCGGCGAGCAAATCGTCGCCCAGGTCTCCACCGAATCCGTTCCGGTGACGCAGATCCGTTCCGTGGTGCTCAGCTACGTCTACGCCCAGCCGCAGGACTACAAGCCCTCGGACCCGGTCCGTGAACTGACCCTGTCGATCGCCTGGTCCGGCGGCCAGCGCCTCGATATGGGTCCGGCCAGCTGCGGCGACCCGCAGTGCGAGGCCGACCACGGCTACAGCGGCACCATCGCGCAGGAGGACATCGTTCTGCGGATCAGCGCGGAGGCGGACGGTCTCCAGGCCGTCCAGGACGCCAAGCTGTTCGCCCGGGCGCTCCGGGCCGTGAACACCGGCTCCACCGCGCCCGCCGCGCACGGAGTCTCGGCGCTGCCGCAGCGTCCCCGCGCCGGCGTCTTCGGAAACCGCCTCAGCCGCGGCCACCAGCGCTGAAATGATGCCGGTCCGTGCCTCCCAGTCCCCGGTGCCCGCCCCGCAGGCGCCCCTCCCGACCCCCGGCGGCCAGGCGGGGATGCCGGCCGCCCCGGCCTACGGGGACCGTTCCATCGCCGAGGTGCTCAGCAGCGCCGCGGCCAGCCTCGGCGTCCCGGGCTTCGACAACCGGCTGAAGCTCCCCGCCGCGAAGCATGTCTGCGTTGTCCTCGCCGACGGCCTGGGCCGGCAGCTGCTCAAACAGAAGTCAGCCCACACGCCGTTCCTGCGGTCCGTGCTGCAGGCGGGCCAGGGCGCCGTGCCGGCCTGGGTCGATTCGGCCTTCCCGTCCACGACTGTCGCGTCGCTGGCCAGCTTCGGCACCGGACTGCCCGCCGGACAGCACGGCATGGTCGGTTATGACGTCCTCGACCCGGACCAGGACCGGGTGGTCAACATGCTGGGCAACTGGGACGACGGCGTCGACCCGCAGCAATGGCAGCCGCTGCCCACTGTCTTCGAGCGGGCCGCCGGGCATGTCGACGTCAGCACCGTCGCCCTGCCGCGGTTCAGCGACTCCGCGATGACCAGGGCCGCGCTGCGGGGCGGACGCTTCCTGGCCGGGACCACCTCCCACGCCCGGACCGCCGCCGCGGGGGAGGCCATGGCCGCCGCCGAGAGCTCGCTGATGTACTTCTACGTCCACGAACTGGACAAGGCCGGGCACCGCTACGGCTGCCAGTCACCGCAGTGGGAACACCAGCTCGAAGAGCTGGACGCGACCGTGCGCCGGCTCAATGCAGCCCTCCCCGCCGGCACCACAGTGCTGGTCACCGGCGACCACGGAATGGTCGACGTTCCTGAACCGCAGCGGATCGACTACTCTGCCCACCCGGAGCTGATTGTCGGCGTCCGGCACACGGCGGGGGAGCCGCGCATGGTGCACCTCTACCTTGAGGACGGAACGGACGACGCCGGCCGGCGGCGGCTGCTGGACGCCTGGCGGACGCGGTTCGGCGACCGGATCTGGGCCTTCACCCGGGAAGAGGCGGTGGCCGCCGGGCTGTTCGGTGAAGTCCGCGGCCCGGTGACTGCACGGATCGGCGACGTCATGATCGCCGCCCGCGACGCGCTGGCCTTCTACGACACCCGGCGGGTCCAGGCGCGCGCGCTTGAGGTGGTCGGCCAGCACGGTTCGCTGACCAGGGCGGAGCGGGAGGTCCCGCTGCTGTGCTTCAAGGCTGAGGGGAAAACCGGCGGAGCGAAGGCTGCCCGCAAGGTTCCGCGGCGCTGAACCTCTTCCTGTTTCGGCCCTAGCCTGACGGGCGGTTCGTGCCGGGCGGTACGTGTTAGTCGCTGCGGGTGCCGAAGACGATTTCATCCCAGCTGGGAACGCTGGACCGCTTGGGCTTGGAGGGCTGGCGTTCCGGGGTTTCCGGCTCCCGCTCGTCGCGGGAGGAATCGCTGTGCGATGACTCTGTGCCGGACAGGTCCGGGCGGGCCGGGCCAGCGTGGGCCGGATCGGTGCGGGGGGAGGCCGGGCCCTGCGCTGCGGGGGAGCCGGCCTGCGCGCGCCGGGACGGTCCGCCGCCGAGCAGCTCATCCAGCCCGGGGCTGGACGTGGGACCGGTGCGGACCGGCCGCAACTGCGAAGCCGCGATGGTGATTTCGCGGGTCTCGGTGCTGACCCCGTCGTGCAGCTTCAGCGCGTCGTCGCCGTCGTCGTTGTCCTGGTGCCGCGGCGCCAGGCTCAGCCGCGAGAGCATTGAGGGCCGGGCGTCCCGGCGTCGCGCAAATGCATCAGGAACCGCATCCGGGCGAGGTTCCGAGTGCGGCTCGGTCTTGGCTGCCGACGGCGTCTCTTCCTCCGCAGCGGGCGCGGGTTTCCCGGAAGCGTCGTCGTGGCCGCCGCCGTCGTCCGTCGGCGGTGGGACCTCGGACGGCCGGGGGTGGGCGGCCGGAACACCGTTGGTTAGGAGCAGCGCCAAGGCGTCGTCGGCGTCCTCGTCAAGGCCCAGGCGGTGCCCGCGGCGTGACCGGAGCATGTCCAGCAGTCCGTCGGCGTCCTTTTCCTGCTGGGCCCCGAAGGGATGGACGACGCTGAGCTGCGCGGTGGCGGTGCGGGCCGCGGCCTCCGCGTCGGTTTCGAAATCGAAGGGGCGGTCCGAGACCGCGGAGAGCCTGCGGGCCGGGACCGGGCCGTCAATCGGCTCGAGTTCACTGAGCTGCTGGGCCCAGCGGTTGGCGTTCTGCAGCGACTTGCGCGCCGGACTGAACGTCCACATCGCCGGCGGCTCTTCGCCGATCGCGGCGTGGGCGCCGGACGGGGCTTCGAACCGGGCCACCACTTTCCAGCTGCCGTCCGGGCGGCGCCAGGAATCCCACTCCACGCTGGAGGGTTCGATCCCGTGGGCCCGGAGCCGGTGTGTGACCATCTCGTCCAGTGTGGCGGGCTGGTCGCCGAAGAAGGAGCGGTAGCTGTCGTGCCCTGCGGACGGGGACGCCACCTCGATCTTGCGGGCCTGCTGCGCGACGTACTCGCGTTCGGCAAGCACAGGGCCCTCGTAGCGCTGGACCTTCGCCAGCGGAATGCCGGAAAGTTCGGCCACCTCGGCGGCCGTGGCGCCGCTGCGGATCCTGGCCTGGATGTCGCGGGGGGACATGGCAATGGGCGCGGTGCCCACACCGGAAGCGGCCTTCGCCGGCGTCCGGCTGGCAGCCGTCCGAAGAGCCTCATCGATCGGCAGCTGGAACATCTCGCCGCCGGTGCCACTCAACAGGAGATGCTCCCCGTCGTCGTGGACGCCTACAAGCCGTAGATCCTGCATACAAATCCTCCACCCTGGCATTACTAACATTCGAAACTCTGCCACCGATGGGCAGCGAATCCGGTTAGGAGGGTGGGCGCGCCGTGATTTTCCGCGACTTTCCGCCTCATTCGGCGTGACTAGGGCAGGCCCTGTTGCACCCGGACCGCATGCCTCTGGTATTCGGCTTGGGATGCGCGTAAAAATGGCCCGACATCGGGCACAAAAAGCGCTTGTCCGGCGTTGACATCGGTGAACCGAACCCGGCCGTACCGGGGGCTACCAGCCCCCACCGGTGCGGAGGCGGCGACCCAACCCAACCAATGCGGAGTGTGAGCAACAACTAATGGCGACAGACTACGATGCGCCGCGCAAGACTGAAGAAGACCTCAACGAGGATTCCATCGAGGAACTGAAGTCGCGGCGTACGGACAAGCCTTCCGCGGTGGTCGATGAGGACGAAACCGACCTCGCCGAAGGCTATGAACTCCCGGGCGCTGATCTGTCCGGCGAGGAGCTGCTGGTTCGGGTCCTGCCCGCCCAGGCAGACGAATTTACCTGTGCCTCCTGCTTCCTCGTCCGCCACCGCTCGCAGATCGCCCGCGAAAAGGACGGCCTTAAGTACTGCAAGGACTGCGAGGGCTAAGGGCCGCCAGGTTCAGCGGGACAGCGTTAGCGGAACAGCTTCAGCGGGACAGCGCGGCGACGAGCTCGTCCGGGTGCCGCGAGGACGCCAGCCAGTACGGGGTTCGGTCCGAGGGGTCGGTGATCTCGATCCGGACCACGGGATCGATCCAGCCGCGGATGCACATGAACGCCAGGCCGTTGAGCCGGGTGCCACGCTCCGCCGTCGCCTCCGCCCCGCGGAACGCCTCGGCGGCCCCGATGAAGCTCCGGTCGATCGTGGCCCGCCCGACGCGCAGGGTTCCGGCGGTGACCGAGATGGAGGGTGTGGACAGGACCAGCAGTACGGCCAGGATGACGAAGAGCACCACGGCGGCCGTGATGCCGGCGGCGATGCTGATCGGCGCGAACACCAGGATGCCGGCCCCGGCCAGCCCAGCCGCCACCAGCCAGATCCAGAAGCTCGGCCAGAGCTTCTCGCTATAGAGGACGGTGGCGTTGTGGGGGGTGTTGGAGGCAGGCACGGCGGCGCTGGATTCGGGCATGGGTCCAGCTTTCCACTTTTCCCGGGCCTTTTCACCTTGGCCAGGCCGTCGCTACCCGGCGCGCGGCAGCGGCGGCGGCGCGGTAGGTCGATCCTCCCCGCGGGCGTTACAGTGGGGAACTGTGACTGAAGAAACGACTGCTGTGAACACCCCGCCGGCAGAGCCCGCCGCCAGCGCCTTCCCGGCCGCCGACATCCCTGCCTACGGAGCCCCCACCCTGAAGGTGCAGCTGAAAATGCTCGACGCCGGCCTGGAGCCGCCGTCGTATGCCCACCCGGGCGACGCTGGCGCGGACCTGCGCGCGCGCGAGGACGTCGTCCTCGGCCCGGGGGAGCGTCGGCTGGTGCCCACCGGCGTCTCCATCGCCCTTCCGGACGGCTTCGTCGCGCTGATCCACCCCCGCTCCGGCCTCGCCACCAAGCACGGTCTGACCGTCGTGAACGCTCCCGGCACCGTGGATGCGGGGTACCGCGGGGAGATCGCGGTGACTCTGCTGAATACTGACCGTGAGCAGGCGATTGAACTGCGGCGCGGCGATAGAATTGCACAAATGGTCATCCAGCGGGTGGAGTACGCCGACTTCGTGCCCGTCCAGGAACTCAGCGATTCCGTCCGCGGCGGCGGCGGCTTCGGCTCCACCGGCGGATTCGGCGCCCCCGGGGCCTGAACCCCGGCCGTTAGACACAGCTGTTCCCCGCACGGCGGCCGAGGGCGTCGGGCGGGATCACAACTAAGGAGACAACCCCATGGTTTTTGGGCGTGGCAGGAAAGCCAAACAGGAGCAGTTGACGGACACCGGCGAGACCCGGGAAGCCGAGGGTGTTGACGCCGGCGCAGCCGCCGGGGCCAAGGACGATGCCGTCCGCAATGCCGGCCCGTATGACGCCTCGGAAATCGACAACCAGGACGGCTACGTCGACCTCGGCGCCCTGCTGATTGCCCCGCGCGAAGGTCTGCAGCTCCGCCTCGAGGTCGAGGAAGCCACCCAGCGCGTTGTCGCCGTGACCATGGACCTGGAAGGTTCCAGCCTGCAGCTGCAGGCTTTCGCGGCGCCACGCTCCGAGGGCCTCTGGGACGAAATCCGCGAGCAGATCGGCCAGTCCGTGGGCAGCCAGGGCGGCCAGGTGGATGAGATCGAGGGCCACTTCGGCATCGAACTCGTCGCCAAGCTGCCCGCCGGCGACGGCAGCGAGGGCTACCGCGTGGCCCGGTTCATCGGCGTCGACGGTCCCCGCTGGTTCCTCCGCGGCGTCCTCGGCGGGGAAGCGGCGCTGGACCGTTCCGCCGCCGCCGGGCTCGAGGAGCTTTTCCGCCAGATCGTTGTGGTGCGGGGCGAGAACCCGATGCCGCCGCGCGACCTGCTCCAGCTCCGCCTTCCCCGGGACTCCGGCGCGCCCGCGCCGCAGGGTGCCCCGGAGTTTGACCAGCCCGAGCGCGGACCGGAGATTACCCAGATTGGGTGATGCCTCCGGCAAGGATCCTGCCGCCGCCGTCCCAGTGCGGGGGCTCCCGGAGCGCGGACGCGTACTGTGCCGCGGGTTCATCGAGTCCGTGACGTATGCCCCGGCCGGCGAAGTGGCCGCCTTCACCGCCATCGTCACCGACCATGACGCCCCGCCGCCGAAAGCACGCACTGCCGTGCAGGCACGCCCGGCCGCTCAGGCCGGCCAGTCCGGGGCCCGCCGCAAGGGCCCCGCCGTGGCCGCCGACCGACTCCGGGTGATCTGGCTGGGACGCCGCAGGATCCCGGGCGTCAAGGCTGGCCTGGAACTCCGGCTCGAGGGGATGGTCACGGTGCGTGACGGGCTGCCCACCATGTTCAATCCGCGCTACGAAATACTCTCCCGCCAGGAGGAGCAATGAGCACCCCCGAAGACCCGCAGCCGCGCACCGCGCCCCAGGGCACCGCGCAGCCAGGCCCCGAGCAGCCAGGCCCCGAGCAGCCCACCGTGGCCCAGCTCGCCGAAGGCTATGCGGCCAAGGCCGGACTGCACCGTTCCGGCAACGGCAACATCGACGTGCTCAAGAGCGCCGGCGGTGTCCAGGGCCTCGCCGAAAGTATCCTTCCGGGACTCGTGTTCCTGATCGCCTTTACCGTCAGCCGCGAACTTCCGCTGGCGCTGGTGGCCTCGCTGGCCGTGGCCGCGGCGTTCACCGTCGCGCGGCTCATCCAGCGCAAGCCGCTGACGCAGGCGCTGGCCGGCATCGTCGGCGTCGGACTCTCTGCGTGGCTGGCGAACTCGACCGGCAAGGCCGAGGATTTCTACGTGCTCGGGTTCTTCACCAACCTCGGGTACATCATTGCGATGTCCATCTCGATCGCGGTGCGGTGGCCCTTCGCCGGGCTCCTCTTCGGTTTCATCCGGAACGAAGGCCTGGACTGGCGCAAGCACCCGGCCCGCGTGAAGGCGTACCGGATCGGTACCTGGGTGATCATCTCAGTCCTGGTCCTGCGCCTGCTCGTCCAGGTCCCGCTGTATTTCATGGGGGAGCAGGGCCTCGCCGGCCTCGCCACCACCCGGCTGATCATGGGTGCCCCGCTGTACATCCTGGGCATGTGGGTGGCCTGGCTGCTCACCCGCCCCGCGCCGGCCGCCGTAGAAGAGCCCGCCGACGGGCCGGCCGAAGCCAACTAACTCGCAGTCGTTGCCGTCTTAAGGCGTCAAAACGGCACCAACTGCCAGCAACTTGGGCAGGTCAGCCTTCGAAGCCGTCGTCGCCGGCGGACTGGGTCTCCCGGCCGTGCTGGTCGGCGGTGACCGGGTGCTGGCCGGCAGCAGACGGCTCCCCGGCGGACTCGATGCCGGACTCCGGGGCGGAAAGCAGCGCGCGCAACCCGTCCTCGGCGGCGATCGTGGTGACGAAGAACAGCTCGTCGCCGCCGTCGATCACGTCGTCGCGGCTGGGCGTAATCGGGGCCTGGTCGCGCAGGATCGCGACCAGGGCCGCGTCCTCGGGCCAGTCAATGTCGCCCACCGTCAGGCCGATCACATGCGAATCGTGCGGCACGGTGAACTCCACCAATGAGGACACCCCGGTCTGCAGGGTCAGCAGCCGGACCAGGTCGCCGATCTCCACCGCTTCCTCCACGAGGGCCGTCATCAGCTGCGGGGTGTTGACCGCGACGTCGACGCCCCAGGAATCGTCGAACATCCAGTCGTTCTTCGGGTTGTTGACCCGGCCCACGGTCCGGCCGACGCCGAATTCGGTCTTGGCCAGCAACGAGACCACCAGGTTCACCTTGTCGTCGCCCGTCGCGGACACCACGACGTCGGCGTCCTCCAAGCGGGCGTCCTTGAGCGTGCTGAGTTCGCAGGCGTCGCCGACGAGCCAGTGCGCCCCGCGCAGCCCGCTGCGGCCAATCACTTCGGGTTTGAGGTCGATCAGCAGGATCTCGTGTTTGTGGGCCAGCAGTTCACGGGCGATCGATGAACCGACGCTGCCTGCCCCGACGATGACGACTTTCACTTAGGACTCCTTGACGGGGGACTTGGCAAGAATGTGGGCGACCTCGGAGGTGCGGTCCACGCTCAGCATGGCGTGGACGGTGTCTCCGTCCTGGAAGGCTGTTCCCGGGCCGGGGAGGATGCCCTCGCCGAAGCGGGTGAGGTACGCGATGCGGATGTCGGCGGCCTTTTCGATCGCGGACAGCGGCTGCCCGATCCAACCGGAGTCCACGTCCACCTCGGCCAGCACCAGCCGCCCGGAAGGATCGCGGAAATCGCCGGCGAGGTGCTGCTCCGGCAGGATCCGGCGCAGCACCTGGTCCGCGCTCCAGCGCACCGCCGCGACCGTCGGGATGCCGAGCCGCTGATAGATTTCCGCGCGGCCCGGGTCATAGATCCGCGCCACGACGTGCGGGACGTGGAACGTCTCGCGGGCCACCCGGGTGGCAAGGATGTTGGAATTGTCACCGCTGGACACGGCCGCGAAGGCGTAGGCCTCCTGGACGCCGGCCTGCTTGAGCGTTTCCCGGTCAAAGCCGACGCCGGTGACCTTACGGCCGGAAAAGCCGGTCCGTAGCCGCCGGAAAGCGCGGTCGTCCTGGTCGATGATCGCGACCGAATGGCCGGCGTCCTCCAGTGTGTGCGCCAGGGTTGCCCCAACGCGGCCACAACCCATGATCACGAAGTGCGCCACACGTGCCTCCTCAAGCTTCTTTTGTTCTGCTGCTGCGTAAAACTGTACCGGCCACGGGCGCCCGGGAGACGGTCCGACGGCGGTGCGGTCCGCCGGGCGCCTGCGGGCGGGGTCCGCCGTCATGACATCGCGTCCGAATCAGACTAGCTTTGTCTGGTGCTGACAATTTTCAATGCCGTGAAGCGGGTGCTGGTAGGCAGGCCCTTCCGGAACGACCGTCTGGCCCACACCCTTCTGCCCAAGCGGATCGCGCTCCCGATTTTCGCCTCCGACGCGCTCTCCTCGGTGGCGTACGCGCCGGACGAAATCCTGCTGACCCTGGCGCTGGCCGGCGTCAGCGCCGTGGCCTTTTCACCCTGGGTGGGCCTGGCCGTGATGGTGGTGCTGCTCACCGTCGTGGCGTCCTACCGCCAGAACGTCCACGCCTACCCCTCCGGCGGCGGCGACTACGAGATCGCCAACGAAAACCTGGGCAAGTACGCGGGCCTCACGGTCGCCGCGGCCCTGCTGGTGGACTACGTCCTTACGGTCGCGGTGTCGATGTCCTCTGCCGCCGCCTACCTCACCACCGCCGTCCCCTCGCTGCACGGCCAGCAGGCCACGATAGCCACGATCGGTGTTGTGGTCCTGGCCCTGGTGAACCTGCGCGGCATCCGCGAAGCCGGCAGCGTCTTCGCCGTGCCGACCTACATCTTCATGTTCTCCATCCTCGGCATGACCGCCGTCGGCGTCTTTCAGGCCGCGACCGGCCAGCTCGGGCAGGCGCCGTCGGCCGAATTCCAGATCGTGCCCGCCCCGGGGTTCGACGAGGGGCTGGTCGGCCTGACCGGAGCGTTCCTGCTGCTGCGGGCGTTCTCCTCCGGCGCCGCAGCGCTGACCGGCGTGGAGGCCATCAGCAACGGCGTGCCGAACTTCAAGAAGCCCAAGAGCAAGAACGCCGCGACGACGCTGCTGCTGCTCGGTGTGATCGCGGCCTCCATGCTGGCCGGCATCATCTACCTGGCCAACGCCACCAAGGTGCACATCGTGCAGGACCCGGCCACGGAGTTCCTGCTCAACGGCAAACCGGTGGACGAGGGCTACATCCAGAACCCGGCCATCAGCCAGATCGCGCAGACCGTCTTCGGTGCCGGCTCGCTGCCGTTCTATATCGTCGTCGCCGCCACCGGCGTCATCCTGGTATTTGCCTCGAACACCGCCTTCAACGGCTTCCCGGTCCTCGGCTCCATCCTGGCCCAGGACGGCTACCTGCCGCGCCAACTCCGCACCCGCGGTGACCGGCTCGCGTTCAGCAACGGGGTCCTGGCGCTGGCCGCCGGTGCGTTGGTGCTGATCATCGCCTTCAACGCCGACGTCACCAAGCTCATCCAGCTGTACATCGTGGGCGTCTTCATCTCGTTCACGCTGAGCCAGCTCGGCATGATCCGGCACTGGGGCCGGGAACTGAAACTCGCCAAGGACCCGGCCGCGAAACTGCGGATGCTCAGGTCCCGCACCATCAATACGATCGGCTTCGGCATGACCGGACTGGTCCTGGTGATCGTGCTGATCACGAAGTTCGAGCAGGGGGCCTGGATCGCGCTGCTGGCCATGTTCATCCTTTTCCTGATCATGTGGAGCATCAGGGCGCACTACGACAACGTGGCCAAGGAACTCGCCGTGGATGAGGACTCCTCGCCCCGGGCGCTGCCCACCCGGGTGCACGCCGTGCTGCTCGTCTCGCACGTCCGCAAGCCCGTGCTCCGGGCGCTGGCCTACGCCCGCGCCTCGCGGCCCTCCCGGCTGGACGCCATCACGGTAGACATCAGCCCGGAGGAGACCGAGCAGACACTGGAGGACTGGGAGAAACTGGAGATCCCGGTGCCGCTGACCGTGCTGGCCAGCCCGTTCCGCGAGACGGTCACGCCGATCATGGAGTACATCAAGAACATGCGGCGCGACTCGCCGCGTGACCTGATCGTCGTCTACATCCCCGAATACGTCGTGGGCAAGTGGTGGGAGCAGCTGGTGCACAACCAGACGGCGCTGCGGATCAAGACCCGGCTGCACTTTGAGCCCGGGGTCATGGTGGCCAGCGTGCCGTGGCAGCTGAAATCGTCCGAAGAAGCCAAGAAACTGCAGGATATCCAATGAGCACCGACACCCGGACACCCGCCCGCACCGAGCTGATTGTCGACGTCGGCCCCGTTGCCCACGGCGGCCACTGCGTGGCCCGGCACGAGGGCCGCGTGATTTTCGTCCGCCACGGGATCCCCGGCGAAAAAGTGCGGATCCGGCTGACCGAGGACGGCGAAGCCGCGAAGTTCTGGCGCGCCGACGTCGTCGAGGTGCTGGAGCCCTCCCCGGACCGGGTGGACCACTTCTGGCACGCGGCCGACGCGCAGCGCTCCTGGTCGCACGGGCACCCGCCGGTCGGCGGCGCCGAGCTGGGCCACATTTCGCTGGACCGCCAACGCCGCCTCAAGGCCGAGGTCCTGGCCGAGCAGCTGCACCGGCTTGCCGGCGTCGACCTGGCCGTTCCGGTCGAGGCCGTGGGGGAGGCAGCGGCCGGGGCCGGCACCGGCCTGGCCTGGCGGACCCGCGCGGGCTTCGCCGTGACGGCCGGCGGCAAGCTCGGCATGCACGCGCACCGCTCCGACGCCGTCCTTCCGGTCCGCGAGATGCCGCTGGCCGTCGACGCCATCAACGCGCTGAGGCTCTGGGACATCGACCTGCAGGGGATCGAGCGGGTGGAGGTCGCGGCACCGGCCAACGGGTCCCGCCCACTGGTGCTCCTGGTCCCGTCCGCCGGGACCCGGGCCAAGCGGCTCAGCGCCATCGCGGCCCAGCTGCCGGAAGACGTCTCGGTGGCGGCCGTTGACCCGGACACGGGCGCCCTGACACAGTTGCGCGGCCGCACCTGGGTGCAGGAAACCGCGGCCGGCCACGAGTACCGTGTCAGCGGCGACGGCTTCTGGCAGATCCACCGCGACGCCCCGGAGACGCTGGTCGGCGCCGTGACCGGATTCCTGCACGACGGCGGCTACCTCGCCGCCGGGTCCGTCGTGGCGGACCTGTACGCCGGAGCCGGACTCTTCACCGCACCCCTGGCCGACGCCGTCGGGGTCACCGGGTCCGTACTGTCCGTGGAAGGGGCGCCGGGCACCAGCCGGGATGCCCGCAAGAACCTGCACGGCGCGCCCCAGGTGGAAATCATCCAGGGCAAGGTCGAGCGGGTGCTGCGGCAGCAGCCACGCAGCTTCGATGCCCTGCTGCTGGACCCGCCCCGAGCCGGCGCCGGCAAGGCGGTCGTAAACCAGCTGGTCGCGGCCGGGCCCCGGGCGATCGCCTACGTCTCCTGCGATCCGGCGTCGTTCGCGCGGGACGTGGGGTACTTCCAGCAGGCCGGCTGGGCGCTGGAGGGGCTGCGCGCCTTCGACCTGTACCCGCACACCCACCACCTGGAGACTGTGGCGTTACTGACTCCGCGGGGCTGAGGCCACTAGGATGGGCGGAGTAGTCCGACATCGCGCACTGCAGTCCCTGGAATGACTTTCACCACCCATGTCTTAGTTAGGCTGGCCTAACTAGCAAGGGGTCTGCGGCGCGACAAAGATGAAACTGTTGCGAGAGGAGTCCTGCGATGAGCATTGTGGACAGCTTCGGTTCAAAAGGCAAACTTAATGTAGCCGGTACCGAATACGAAATTTTCCGGTTGAACTCCATTGAAGGTGCAGAAAACCTTCCGTTCAGCCTCAAGGTATTGCTTGAAAACCTGTTGAGGACCGAGGACGGCGCCAACATCACGGCCGATCACGTCCGCGCACTGGCCGGTTGGGATCCCAACGCCGAGCCCGACACTGAAATCCAGTTCACGCCGGCGCGCGTGATCATGCAGGACTTCACTGGCGTGCCCTGCGTTGTCGACCTCGCCACCATGCGTGAGGCCGTCAAGGAACTCGGCGGCGACCCCAAGCGGGTCAACCCGCTGGCGCCGGCGGAAATGGTCATCGACCACTCCGTCCAGATCGACGCCTTCGGCAACTCCGGCGCACTGGAGCGCAATATGGAGATCGAGTACCAGCGCAACGGCGAGCGGTACCAGTTCCTGCGTTGGGGCCAGAC
Source organism: Arthrobacter sp. KBS0702 (assembly GCF_005937985.2). NCBI lineage: Bacteria > Bacillati > Actinomycetota > Actinomycetes > Micrococcales > Micrococcaceae > Arthrobacter > Arthrobacter sp. KBS0702. Next base: position 1,519,738 of record NZ_CP042172.1, read on the forward strand.
CGCGTTTGACGACTTCAAGGTCGTCCCGCCGGGAACCGGCATCGTGCACCAGGTCAACATCGAATACCTGGCCCGCACCGTGATGACCCGCGAAGTTGATGGGGCGCTCCGCGCCTACCCGGACACCTGCGTCGGCACCGACTCGCACACCACCATGGTCAACGGCCTGGGCGTGCTCGGCTGGGGCGTCGGCGGCATCGAAGCCGAGGCTGCCATGCTGGGCCAGCCCGTCTCCATGCTGATCCCGCGCGTCGTCGGCTTCAAGCTGACCGGCTCCATTCCGGCCGGCGCCACCGCCACCGACGTCGTGCTCACCATCACCGAGCAGCTGCGCCAGCACGGCGTGGTCGGCAAGTTCGTGGAGTTCTACGGCGAAGGCGTCGCGGCCGTGCCGCTGGCCAACCGCGCCACCATCGGCAACATGAGCCCCGAATTCGGCTCCACCGCCGCCATGTTCCCGATCGACGACGTCACGCTCGACTACCTGCGCCTCACCGGCCGCTCGGACGAGAACGTGGCCCTCGTGGAGGCTTACGCGAAGGAGCAGGGCCTCTGGCACGATCCCTCCCGCGAGATCAAGTTCTCCGAGTACCTCGAGCTGGACCTCTCGACGGTTGTCCCGTCGATCTCCGGCCCGAAGCGCCCGCAGGACCGCATCATCCTCACCGAGTCGAAGGCCCAGTTCCGCGAGGACCTGCGCAACTACGTCAAGGAAGACCTCGCCGACGGCAGCCTGGACGAAGCGATCGACGAGAGCTTCCCGGCGTCCGACTCGCCGTCGTTCACCGCCTCCGGCTCGCACCTGACGGACCAGGCGCCGCACGCGCACGGCCCGAAGTCGAACGGCCGCCCGTCCAAGACGGTGGCCGTCAAGACGGCCGACGGCCGCGAGTTCGAGCTGGACCAC